>CAZTWS010000034.1:0-38856 GCA_964618225.1 uncultured Planctomycetaceae bacterium | reverse complement strand
CGCCCAGAAGGCGAAGGCATGCCACCCATCAAATGACCATGGACAGACCACTAGTGCATTTTTCCAGTTTGCGTTCCGCTGGTGGTCGATGCCAGAACAAAATTCTTAGCGGTGGTCACATCGCCCAACCTGAGGACAGCATAACACCATGATAAATTTAAGAACGTGTTTGGAAATAAAACAGGTGTGCCACTGGCTTTGCCAGTGAATTCACGGAATATCGCCAAGTGGTACGCTCCGACGGGAGGTATGAATCAGCTTGCGGACGAGGCTCTATCCGGGCAAAAAGCCAACCCTGGTTTCGATTGCAAGCTAACGGCATGAGGAAGCACTGGCAAAGCCAGTGGCACCCAACATACCCCTGAAAGCATTTCAAAACACCTTCTAAAAGGTATTCGTATTAGCGTCATAATACCCGGCCCGTTTTAAGGCGAACAGTTGCCTTCCGCCAGGATTGTCGTTTGCGGCGGGATTGCGGTCGCCCGTGGCACCGGTCATGGTGTAGGCTTATCGGCTGATGCATCCCACTTTATTGGCGACAAATTTCCCACGCAGAGGAGACTTGAAACATGAAACCGCGATTTGCATTTGCTTCGTCTGCCGTTATCGCCGCGACGTTCCTTATGGCAACCAGCACTCGAGCGGCCGACGCCTACAAAATCGACCCGCGGCACACCTCGATCATATTCAGCGTCGGGCACGCCGGGTTGAGCTACACCTATGGCATGTTTCGCAAGGCCAGCGGCGCGTACATCATCGATAAAACGAATCCTGCCAACAGCCGTTTCAATCTCGAAATCGACGCCAACAGTTTGTTCACGGCCGATGAAGAGCGTGATACCCACCTACGTAGCCCCGATTTTTTCAATGTGGCACAGTTTCCAACGCTCAAGTTCGAGACCACTTCGTGTACGATGACTAACGATCCCCAACGCGGCATCGAATTTCAGCTCACGGGGAATCTCACGATACACGGCGTAACCCGCCAAATTACCGTCCCGCTGCGGATGTTGGCCGAGGGGCCCGGAGCACGGCAAGATCACCGAACCGGATTTCTCGCCCAGTTCGATTTGAAACGTAGCGACTTCAACATGAAGAACTTGTTGGACAAGAACATCGTGGGCGATGCCGTGAGTGTCACGATCAGCTTCGAAGGGTCGATCGAAGGCTCGCCGACCGCCCAATAATGCTTGGTTGCCACACCAACTCCCCTTAGGAACGCTTCCATAATAACTTCCCGATTTTCAGAATTCACCACAGAGATACAGAGGGCACGGAGGATGAAGCAGGGAGCGTGGAGCAAGGAGCAGGGAGAAGCATCCACTTTAGGAAATGGATAGAAACGATGCCTTGGATGGAACTGCTGTACGTTGTAGTCATGCCCGCAACGGCGGCCGCGGTCCTTGGATTTGCTGCGTACCTGTCGCGCCTCAAACCCGCAGTGATTTGGGGGGTGGCGGTGGGGATCGGCTACGTGGCGGGGCAGCTTAGCCTGATTGGCCGCGGCGATTGGAACAGCTTATGGCAGTGGTTCACTTCGCCGCGCGAAGCGGCCGAATGGCTGCCGTTCGCCGTGTTCGTGGCGGTAGCGATCACAGCGGTGGGGTTTTACGCATCGACGGCGATTTGGCAACGCACCATGCTAGCGCTGGCGGCCCTATTGTGCATCGCCCTGCCCTTGCGTGTGCTGTTAGCGAGCGCGTACTGGATGAATTGGTCGCTGGGAGAAAAATCGCTCTATATTCCGCTCCTCGCGCTCGTGCTGGGCCTTGTTTGGGGCTTGTTGGCGACAGCCCGGCCAACAGAGCAGCCGCGCCTTCGGCCGCTACTTCTGGTCGTAACTGCCTCGGTGATGGCGATCGTGGTGGCTCTTTCCGGGGTGCTGGTGTACGGAGAGCTATGCGGTGCCGTGGCGGCTGCCCTTGCCGGCACGTACTTGGTGGTGCCCGAGAAGCGAGTGGAGGGGGCCGCGGGCGCGCTCGCGTTTTCGCTCGGGGCAATCGTGTTGTTGAGTTACTTCTACTCAGAATTGCCGCTGGTTTCCGTGGGGCTTTTGCTGCTGGCGCTGGTGATGGCCGGGGGCCGGCTGCCGCGGCAGGTGGAAGCGTGGAGCCCCCGGTGGCAGATGACAGTTCGCACGGTGCTCACTCTATTGCCGCTCGTTATTTCGGTAGCGAAACTGCTATGGCCCGCAGAGGCCGGGGCGTCGGCCGATCCCTACGCGATTTGAAGCGTGGGAAAGGGTCGTAGGCAATAATTGATTGGGAAAACCGCGAAAACTACTGCGACTGGCAATTTTCGCGGTATTTGGCGATAATTACTCTGACCCCCTGTGGCGGACTTGGCCGGAGCCGTCCTGGAACAGAGATTTCGGAGAATCAAGCAATGTCCCACTCTTCTCGCCGCGTCGGCTTTACGCTCGTCGAACTGCTCGTTGTGATCGCCATCATTGGCACGTTGGTTGCGCTGCTGCTGCCCGCGGTGCAGGCGGTGCGTGGCAATGCCCGAACTGCTGAATGCAGTAACAATATGCGGCAATTGGGAATTGCGGCCATAGGTTATGACACAGCAAAAGGTGAACTGCCGGGTTTCGCTCAATTTGTAAAGCGAGGAAGCAACCGGTGGGCAACCGCGTCGTACGATAGCTCATCCAATAAATTCCTGGTTGGTGAAGTAGCCAACCCGAGCACTGCCCAAATTTTGAAGACGACAGGATTTAGTTGGGGTACCGTCTTGTTGCCAAGATTGGAACGAAACGATATTTGGGATCAGATAACGAATCCTCCCGACGCGTCGGGCTTGGTGCCAATACCTAAGGTGGCCGTGTTAGTTTGCCCTTCGGATCAAGAAGCACTGAGCCAACCTGATTTTCCGGCATTGAGCTACAGTGCAAACACCGGCGCTTGGGACCGTGCATCAAACGGTGATTTCTTGGGGGACACAAAAGAGAATGGTGTATTCCACAATCTTGCTGATTCGCAGCGTGGGCTAGGTGTGCGAAAAGCACCCTCCTCGCGTTTGGGAGGTATCACCGATGGCACATCGACGACTCTCATGTTTGCGGAAAACTTAAATAAGTCTTACTTTCCCGCCACTCCTGGTGGACAACCACTGTTTTCATTCCTGGGTGTAGCCGATGGCTCGCTGCCATCGGAGCAGCAACTGGGCTTCGTTTGGGTGGCGAACAATACACCTCAGCCGGGCAACAATTTAATTAACCAGGAGCGAATCAACGGCAATGAGCAAAGTTTAATCGATTTTACGCCAGATGCCCCGAGGTTTGCCCGCCCAGCTAGCGGTCATGGAAGTGGATTCAATGCGATATTCTGCGATGGGCATGGCCAATTCATCCGCGATAACATCGATTATGTGGTGTATCAGCAGCTTATGACGCCAATTGGTCGAAAGTGCATTGACCCGACAGACACTAGCCCCAATCCTCCATCGGGGCCTACTGCGGCAGCAATTACCATTTTCCGCAGTGCTCCGCCGTTGGCTGAAAGCAGCTACTAATAAGCATTCACTCGACAAACAAGTAGCAGTCTATTCATTCGATTCTAACTTGGATGCAGCGATGTGCAGGGTGCGTATCGCTGCATCTTCCTTTTGAGAACAATTTCTACTACCAAAAGTTCATCGCATCAGTAAGTTATTCCGATCGCGTTTTATCGATTGACTGCTAGTGAATTACGGGCACTATCTTGGCCAAGAAGTCGAAAACCTCGAAGAAAAAAGCCGACGATGACAAGAATGAGCGTGTCATCGCCGACAACCGCAAAGCGCGGCACGATTATCATGTGCTCGATTCTCTCGAGTGTGGAATCATGCTGGTCGGCAGTGAGGTGAAGAGCCTTCGTAGCGGCGGACTCTCGTTGGATGAAGCCTACGGCCGGGTCGATAAGGACGAAGTGTGGCTCGTGGGGGCCAACATCGCGGAGTACAACTTCTCGCACGCGCTGAACCACGAGCCCAAGCGGCGACGCAAGTTGCTCATGCACCGCCGCGAAATGAAGAAGTTTGCCGGGCAGGCATTTGAAAAAGGCCTCACACTCGTGCCGCTCAAGATGTATTTCAAAGAGGGCCGCGCCAAAGTGCTCCTAGGAATCTGCAAAGGCAAGCAGAAGCACGACAAGCGTGAGAGCATCAAGAGCCGCGATATGAAACGCGATATCGATCGCGCGATGCGCAGGAAGTAGGGGGCGGCAGTTGGAGAAGTGCGGCAGTGGAGTATTGCAAACAATAGCTACTCCACTGCTCCCCTACTGCTCTACTCTACTATTCACGCTCTACTCCACTAATCACAACCGCCACCGCTTGGCCCGTGCTGTTATGGCTCAGCTTGATGAAGTTGGGTGAGCCGATAGGCTCGACTTCGGTGACGACGTTCACCGGGCATGCCGGGTCGGGCGTTTCGTAATTCAGCGTGGGCGGTACCGAGTCGTGCTGCATGCCGATGAGGCTCACGGCAAGTTCCACCATGCCGCTGCCGGGGCCCAGGTTGCCGAAATAACTCTTAGGGGCTGTGACAGGTACGTCGCCAAGTACTTCGCGGATGGCCTGGGCTTCGGCCGCATCGTCTTCGAGCGTGCTATTGCCATGGGCGTTCACATGACCGATTTTCTCGGGCGAGATTCCCGCAACGTCCAAAGCGGCACGGATTGCACGTGCGATCGCACGGCCAGTCGGTCGCTGCTGTATGGCCGAGGGTTCGTAACGCGAGGCCGTGCCGGCAACTCGGGCGAGAAGTTTGGCTCCGCGTGCTTCGGCATGCTCGCGGCTTTCGAGAACGAACTCCGCCGCCCCTTCGCCATACACCATGCCGGTACGCTGAGCATCGAACGGCCGGCTGACGGCCTCCGGAGGCAGCTTGCCGTTGAAACCCAAACGCGCGCCGCCATGCCAAATGAAGTCGGTCACGTTGAGTCGCGAACCGGTGCCGCCGGTGATCATGATATCCGCATGACCGCGGCGAATCACATCAGCCGCTTCGGCCAGCGCCAGCATCGACGAAGCTTCGCCCAATGAAATCGTGTTGTTCGGCCCCCGCGCATCATATCGAATACCGATGTGGCAAGCCGGCATATTGGGTAGATACTTGAGCATCCACAACGGGTATAGCTCCCCCATAGCCTGACGTGACCAACGGTGAATGTCGAAGTCTTCCTGCTTGAGCCATTCGAGAAATGGAATGCGAAGCTCTTCCAGATCGCAATACAGCACGCCGGAAGCGCCGATCACGCCAAATCGCTCGGGGTCGATCGAGGCATTCGCGAGGCCGGCGTTTTGCCATGCCAGTTCAGCCGCCGCCGACGCGAACTGAATCTCGCGGCACATCACTTTGATGCTTTTGCGAGGCTGAATGAGATCTTTCGGCTCAAAGTCGACCACGTTACCGCCGAAAGGCGCTTTCCAGCCGGTGCCTTCAAGATGGGGAAGGGGCCGGACGCCGCTTCTGCCGCGAACGATGGAATCCCAAACGGCTTCAGGGCCAACGCCAATGGGCGAAATTAGCCCCAAGCCGGTGATATACACTTCGCGGTCAGACACAGTGAGTTGGCCCGATTAATACGCCAAAGAGGCGTTGTACAACAATTCAAGCACAAAGGCACGAGGTCACAAGTCGAATGGGGCGGCTTTGTGTTCTCGTGCCTTCGTTGGGTGGATACCCACCGACGAGAACATTAAGTTTAGTCCGCTGCGTTACGGCCGACAACGCATGGCCTGGTAGGGGGCAAAAACCACCGTGCCGAGAGGCCCTAGTTAGATATACCACATAGGTTCGCGTTTGGCGGACTGGTCTACCAAATCGGCCAAGGTCGTATCTTGGAGCCGGTCGTGTTGAGCCTCGCTCAACTCGCGGCTGAAGTTCAAAAAGGTTCCAACAAGCGGGGTCGTTTTGCCCGCGTTCGAAACGGGACGCTCTTCGCCTTCCATCACCTCGATGACTTCGGCGAGCGTGATTTCATAAGGCGAGCGAGCTAGTTGATACCCACCAGATGCGCCGCGGGTGCTTACTACAAGCGACGCACCTTTGAGCTGCAGCAGAATTTGAACCAAAAAGCGAGGTGGAATGCCGTGCTCGTCGGCGATACGGCGAATCTGCACCGGTTCCCCGTTTTCATAATCGGCGGCCAATTGGAGCATCGCCAGGCAGGCATACTCGGTTTTTGCGGAAAGTTTCATGATGGCGTTGGCGCGGGAACTGTACGAGGCGCGAGACACGTGGCCCCTTTGCCGCGCTTCCCCGCCACTAGATACCGCTACCGTCTTGTTCGCTAATCGAATGCAATCCGCACTCGGTCTTTTTCATGCCGCTCCAGCGGCCAGCCCGTTCGTCTGTTTCGCCGGCTTCAACCGCCCGCGTGCAAGGCCAGCAGCCGATGCTTGGATAGCCCTGGTCGTGCAATGGGTTGTACGGAACGCCCTCGTCCATGATCCGTTTCCACACGTCCTTTTTGGTCCAATTGGCGAGCGGGCTGATTTTGACGAGGCCGAACTTTTTATCCCAACCCACGATAGAAGCCTGGGCACGATCGGCGCTCTGATCGCGTCGAATGCCGCTCATCCAGGCGTGCATAACTTCCGAGGCCCGCTGGAGGGTTTTGATCTTTCGGTCGAAGCAGCATTGATTGGGAGTGGTGCGGTACAGGGGGCCGCCGTGAACCGCCTCGTATTCGGTCACCGAGAGTTCCGGTTGCAGTAGGTCGACCTCGATGCCGTACTTTTCAGCAATGCGATCTCGCAAATCCAGGGTCTCTTGAAACTGGTACCCCGTTTCCAGGTTGAACACATAAGTCTCGGGGGCGATTTTGGCGAGCATTGACAGGATGACGCACCCTTCGGGCCCGAAGGCGGTGGCCATCGTGAGGTACGGGGCGTAATGCTCGACTCCCCAAGCGATAATTTGCTCGGGAGAGGCCGATTCCAGCCGCTGGCTCGCGGCCTGTAGATCGGCTAGAAGCTCGGGAGTGGGCTCAAGGCGCTGGAAGCCCGGTCCTGGTTTTGGAAGGCTGTTAGCGGGCTTGGTAGGCGATTCTGCGAGGCCAGTGTCAAACATGACTAGTTTTAGGTGGCTTACTGACTGCTTGCGCTGCTCGGCATAGGGCGAGTAGCTCTCAATGCGACGTGGAATTGCGGCCATGCGGGCTCAATCATACGTATGTTAGTGAACTAAGTCAACTATCAAAACCCTGTATTGTATCGGCCGATTCCCTGGCGGTTCTAAAGGTTGGGAGAAGTTTGTCGGCCAGGGCGAGTAAATTAATGCAGATTTTCCGACTGACGATGCCAGCAGCGGGGGGGCAAGGGCTCAGAGCAATTCTTAGCGGCGGCGGGCCACACCGCTGCAATCGGATGACGGAATAGCCGTTACCTAAACTTAAAAACGCACTAAGCCGAAGCAGGCTGAGCGTCTTCGTGCTTAAGCCGGGCGATTGCCTTGAGGAACTGCGGGATATTCGCGAAGCGGTTTTCGGGCTCTGCCTCGATGCACTTGTGAATCGCCGCTTCGAGGGTTGGATTGATCTTGGGGTAGTATTTCGATAACCGGGCCGGTGTACTCAGCCCATGGCCCATTGCCGCGCGGCCATCGCTACCGCGCTGCCAGGGCAACTCGAACGCGAAGAGCTCATACATCGATACGCCATAAGCGAACACGTCGAGGCGTATGTCGGTCGTTTTGCGGCGCACGACTTCTGGGGCCATGTAGTTGGGCGTGCCCGTGCGATTACCGGGCAGCATGTACTCTTTCTCTGCCGGTACGGTGAGCCCGAAATCGATGAGCTTGAGCGACGTGGCATCTTTCGAACACACAAAATTGCGCGGACAGATGTCGCGGTGGATGTAGCCGGCGCTGTGAACTGTTTCGAGTGCTTCGGCAGCCTGACGCAGCAGTACCAGCCGATTGCCGTTCAAAAGCTTGCTCCGGCCGATAATAAGCGAGTTCAGGCCGGGGCCGTCGAGAAACTCCATCACCAGGAATTGCTCGTTATTGGTCGTGATGCCGTGCGAATAGGTTTTCACAATTCGCGGATGATCGAACTTCGAAGCGATTTCGCCTTCGGTTGGTTTTTTGAGCCCTTTGAACCGCGCTTCGAGTGCCTCGGTTTTGGCTTTATCGAGAATCTTGAGGCCGACAATTTGATTGGTGTCTCGGTCGCGGGCCATGTGGAAGTTGGACATGGTGCCCGAAACGGCCTCGCGCAGAATCTCGTAGCGGCGACCGATATCGACCTTTCCACCTTCCAAAAATGATTTGAAAAACGAGGAGATTCCCACGCAAGTTGCCTGCTTTTGACCGTGAAATTCGTGTATAGACCCAGCGGGAGCGTGTGCCCCGGCAAACCTCTCCCGGGGCACTCGCTCTAGCCGTTTTCACTATAGTATGCGGCCATGAAATCGACCACTTGGAAGTCGGCGGCACTTGGAGGGAGCGAGTTTGCGCTCTATTTGCCGCAGTAGTCGATAGCCCGAGCGATTTCGCTTTTGAGGTCGGCACGCCGCACGATGCGGTCGATGTAGCCGTGTTCGAGCAAGAACTCGCTAGTCTGAAAACCGGCCGGCAACTCCACGCGAATCGTGGCTTTGATCGTTCGTGGGCCCGCAAACCCGATCAGCGCTTTTGGCTCTGCGAAGACGAGATCGCCCAGTGACGCAAAACTCGCGGCCACCCCGCCCATGGTCGGGTTCGTCAGCACGGAAATGAATAGGCCGCCCGCTTCATCGTATTTCGCCAGGGCCGCACTCACTTTCGCCATTTGCATGAGCGACAGGATACCTTCGTGCATACGAGCACCGCCGCCGGAGCCGCTGATGATGATGAGCGGCAGACCATCGCGAGTGGCACGCTCGGTGAGCCGAGTCAGCCGTTCTCCTACGACCGAACCCATGCTGCCCATGATGAATGCCGAATCGGTAACGCCAAAGGCCACGCGGCGAGCGCGAATCATGCCAGTACCAGTAAGGGCGGCATCGCGCATGCCGGTACGTGCTTGTTCCGATTTGATCCGCTCGGCATACGCTTTCTTATCGCGAAAGCCAAGAGCGTCGACCGGTGAGAGAGTAGCATCCCATTCTTCGAAGGTGCCTTCGTCGAGTACCGACTTCACTCGCATCGGGGCGCTGAGGTACATGTGATACCCGCACTGCGGGCACACATTCATGTTCTGTTCGACTTCTTTGCGAAAGATCGTTTCGCCACAGTCTTCACAACGAAGCCATAGGCCCCCCGGAACACCGCGTTTTTCGCGGGTCGCTTTTGCCTTGCCGGTGGTGTCGGATTCGCGGGTGGCCATAGGGGAAGTGGCCGGGGGAATGCCGGCCACAACGCATTCGATCATAGCATGACGACGAAAACGTCTCTACGTCGCCAAGGGTGCCAAAAATCGGTTCGAACGAGGCTATTTGGCGTCTACGGCTTCGGGAACGTCGATAAGTTGCCACCGTACCTGGGAGTTGGCGCAGTGCCAAAGGTCGCCCCAGTCGCCGTGGCCAAGCACGTTTCGGATGACACTGGCTAGCGGCTCGGGGGAGACGATGGCCAGGAGGCCATCGGTTTTGTGCTTTTTGAGAAGCTTCAACAAGGCTGCTTGCACCCGCTGGCGAGCTACTGCCAATGTTTCTCCTTGAGGCGGGCAAACCGTTTCCGGCTGCTCCTGCCACAGCTTGTAAACCTTCGGTTGCTTGGCCTTCACTTCATCGACCAGCAGGCCCTGCCACAAACCCTGGTTCAGGTTCTGGAGCTTATCGACCGTTTTTGCTTTTACGTTCAGAGCATTTCCCAACACTTCGGCGGTTTGAGCTGCCGACTGGCAGGGACTTACGTACAGGGCGGATACAGGTTGCCCTCGCAGCTCTTCGACCATTTTTTCGACTTCTTGTCGCCCGTCTTCACAAAGCGGCACATCGAGTGTTCCCTGCACACGACCTTGCTGGTCGTACTCCGTCGCACCGGGACGAATCAACAATACCTGGACCATAAAAAGCTATCGCGGGGTGTCAGTTCAGATTCGAATGAGGCGACGCGCTCCGAGCGCGGGCCTTTGCGGTCAGCAGATTGATTGTGGCCGTGTAGTCGTCGGTATGAAACACCGACGTACCGGCAACGAACAGCTCCGCACCAGCCTCGGAACAATCGCCGATCGTCTCGGCGTTGACTCCACCATCCACTTGTAAAAGCGCATCGACCTCACTGCGATCGCGAAGCGCGGCCAGTTTTTCGAGAACGTTCGGATCGAATTTTTGCCCGCCGAATCCTGGCATAACGCTCATAACGAGCACCAAATCGCAGTGCGCCAGGCAGCCATTGATCTTTTCGAGCGGCGTGGGCGGGTTGAGCG
Source organism: uncultured Planctomycetaceae bacterium (assembly GCA_964618225.1). Lineage (GTDB taxonomy): Bacteria > Planctomycetota > Planctomycetia > Pirellulales > Lacipirellulaceae > JABDGM01. The sequence continues at coordinate 28,519 of CAZTWS010000034.1, read as the reverse complement.
AGATGCCGGCCAAGGCATCCATTTCGCGGATTTTATCGAGTAGCGGCCGTGGGTCTGATACCGCTTCGATATGGATCGTCAGCCCGTCGGCCCCGGCCTTGCGAAAAGCCTCGAGGTAGCGATCCGGCTTTTCGATCATCAAGTGTACGTCAAGCGGCAGATCGGTCACGCGCCGCACGGCCTCGACGATCGGAATGCCGATGCTGATGTTCGGTACGAAGTGTCCGTCCATGACATCCAGGTGCAACGCGGCGACACCGGCCTCCTCGACGCGGGCAATTTCTTCGCGCAGGTCGCTGAAGTCGCTGGCCAGCAGCGAGGGCAGCACGGCAGGACTCGCGGCGCGTAAGCGCGTTTTCAATTCATCACGACCAATGCGGCGAGCCATAGAGTGCCAAGAGGAAAATAAGGTTGCTGCAACACAGGGGCGGTCTATCCTTGATCGCACTTGTTGCCAGCGATGGGGATTGTCCCGTTTAGGGCGAGCTGATTTGCTCGTTGGTGTCGTTAAGACTATCGCCCGCTGCGAATGGGAGTGGCGGGTCGATCCTTTCAATTACATTTTCCGGAATCCCAGGCTCGCTACCGTTGCTAGCCTGCCCTGCTCCGACTCCGAATATGGTAATCGCCGCAACGCAGGTCGTGCAATGTCATGGTGAAATCGCAAAAAACCCGAGAAATGGCCGCTAGGGCCAAAGCTGATAGCACCGAACCGCCTCAGCAACGTGCATAAATGCCGAGAGCCGAACCCATGTTGGATCAGCTATTTGCGACTTCTTCGCTTCTAGGCAGGGCGTCCAGGCTGTCTAAATTAAACAGTTGAAGAAAGCGATCTGTGGTCGAGTACTGCGGTTTAGCCCCCGCACCGTTTGGCCGATCGAGCCGCACCAGTTTCCTGCGAACGAGTGTGGAAAGGGCCGCACTATTCGACGCGTTGCGGATTTCATGGATACGATCCGCCGCGATTGGTTGGTTGTAGGCAATGATCGCTAACACTTCGAGTGTCGCGGGGGAGATCTTCGCCTCGCGAACGGTGCCGTAGAACTTGTCTCGCATTCGCTGAAATTCACTGCGTAGTACAAGGCGGTAGCCGGTCGAAGTGCCCTCGATCGAATAAGGTGACTGGTCCTCTTCGTACACAGAATTCAGCTCGTTGACCGCGGTATCGATCTCCGCGGGGCTGACACCTCGCATCATCGCGGCCAACTCGCGTGAAGAGTAGGTTCCGCCATCGGGGCGTCCGACGAACAGCAAGGCCTCGATTACAGACCGTGGGCTTATCTCACACGATTTTGTGGAAACTGCTCGCGGTTTAGGCTTTGCCTTTTTGTTCTCAACGGGAGAGCATTCTGCCGCCGCCTTTTCGCCGCCCAGCATTGCTGCAAACGCTTCGCGCAGCCGGCTCAATGAAAGCGGCGATTCTTTCGGCGTTTCTCCTGAAGGCTGTGCCATGACGCGGAGAATACCAAGCGCCGGTCGGCACGAACAAGATGACTAACCGTGCTAGCGGTCGAGATTGCCGTTGAATTCGGAGTATTTCTAGAACTCGCTAAACGGGTCTTCCTCGGCGGGCATCGCTTCAGGATCCTCATCGTCGGCCATCTCCGCGGCCGGTTCTGTGTCTTCTATCGCACCATCGGCTTCAGCGGCCGTTGTGTCGGTGGCTGCGGCAGGTTTAGCGTCTGCCGGCGATGGCGCGGCCTCGGGTTTAGGTTGGTGTCGCATCGGTTGGGCTTCACCAATCTCGTGCAGGCACTGCACCACGCCGTCTTGCGACACCAAATAGATCCAATCGGTTTGATCATTTACTAAAGCATTGGTCGAAGGATCGGTTGGGATGCGGCCCAAAATCTTTCCGTTGGTGGCATCGATCACCAAAAGGGCACCAAGCTCATCCACGCCATAGACACGCTTATCGCTAGCGGCGGCAAACTGGGCCACATGGGATGCCTCCCAGAGTTGCTCGCCCGTCTTGGCATCTACGCAGTGCAGCGTTGGCTCGTTGGAGGTGACGTAAACTTTTTCGCCTACGACAGCAGGCGATCTTGTGACGGGATACCCGGTCGCGTACTTCCACTTTTGCTGGCCAGTACGCTCGTGCATCGCAAACACTTCGCCATCGGCTGTGGCAACATAAACATAAGGCGCGCCGTAAGATGGAGCGGCCATGATGTCGCTATTGGTTTCCAAACGGAATCGCACGCCCGGTTTTTCACCGGCGCTGCCGACGTAGAGATACCCGCTGTCAGTGGTCCAAACAAAGCTTTCGGGGGTTGTGATCGGACGAACCAGGGAACGCCCGAACGATTGATAGTACCAGGGTGTGAGTTTTTGCTCGCCAATCGGGTAGGCTTCGATTCGTCCCAAAGCCAAGGGCACGAATACATAGCTTTTACCCACGGCCGGCGCGGCACCAGGAGCACCACCAACCCGTCGAATCATAAGCGGTTTGCCGTCAGCGCGGTCGAGCACGTAGAGCGTCGAGCCGTTTACCACCGCAACGTACTTATCGCTGGCGGCCGGGCCAAGGCTGGGGTAGTCGGGGTTGCCGATCTGCGCTGTCCAAACGGTTTTCCCCGTCAGGGCATCGATTTCTTGAACAACTCCGGCCGTTGTAAGCACGGTCAAACGATCGCCTTCGAGAATCGCGCGCTCCACTTCGTTGCGCGCTGCATCGACTCGCACCTGGGCATTCCAGGCACGCTCTAGTCCGAGGTGGCGTGCTTGATCTTCGGTAACCAGTCTAGGTGCGGCGAACACCGCATTCATCGAGGTAAGCATGGCTACACTTGCCAGCAGCGCGATCGAGAGTTTGGCCGTGCGAGAATCGATGAAGTTCAAATAACGAGAGTGCATCTTGCTACCGGAGTTCAGAGGTCGTGGGTTGAGGGTTGCTGCGATGGGAAAATAGCAGGTGGCTAACCACCATCGCACGAAACCATACTTTTATTGTAATTGCGAATTCGAAAAGCTCACGCGAATCGGAGTTTCGGGAAGTGCCGCGAAAGGTGACCTGAAAAAGCAGACGGGGCTCCAGTGGCCGTTTTTCGCCCCGTAGACCACCTGCGGGGCCATCCTTTACATTAAACACCGGCAATCGTGGGGGCAAAACTGGGCCACGAGCTTTGCTTTTAGCGCCGTTTCGTGCGGTTCTTCCACTCCAGCAAGCGCGACGCACCGCACGGCGGACGTCGTGCCGCGGGTACCTATCGCTTACTTTGATCCCCACACCTTGAATGATTCCATGACGAAGCCAACCTGCAAATCGGCCGAGTCAGAGCTTGTGCCTCTCGAAGAAGCGGTCGGCTATCTCAATTTTTCCAGCGGGGCCAGCGATCCCAAGTTCCTACGGAATATCAATACGATCTTCCGTGCGATCGAGTCCCGTTGCGAGAAAAAATGTCAGGCCATGGCCATCCTGTGCGATTGGTTCGAGGAGCGGATGGACCAGCTAAAAGCCACATCGCCCGCCTTTAGCGATGTCCACCAGGCGCGAGCGGTTGTGGCCCTGCTCCGCGACCACCTACTACCAGCGTACCGGGCATTTCATCGCGATCTGCTCTGGCACCAGTCCGATCATGAATTGTGGCGGCCGCTTTTTCTTGGCCGCGCCTTCGAGGCGATTCTTTCTCAAGGTCCGCCTTGGAATGAAACACAACGAATCGTTGAAGGCGCGCTCGAAGTGTTGAACGATTATTTGGGTTATCGCCCCGTGGCGGCTCTTGAGTCGGACCGGCAGATGGAGCCTTACGCCCATGAACGCGTGCGACCGATCCCCCTCTACATTCACGAGGTTGGCATTGCTCCAGGTAAATACGAAGAGCTCCTCGAGCGAGCGCTTTCTATCCTGAAATCCACCGATCCAGAAATCTTGCACCAAGCATGGTTCGATCCGGAAATGGTGCAGGAGCTGTCGCTCGATCCCCGTGCTTACGATTTCGATCACCCGGCCAGCAAACGCCCTAACCATCATTTTGGTCAATGGGATTTGCAGCACGTCGACAATCGTGGTTACTACCGCCGGTTCGTGTTGCAGCAAGTAACGCTCGACGCTCTGCTGTCGCGAGTGGATCAATCAACAAACGGAAATGGCGACGGGCGCGGCGCGGCCGGCGTTTCCGCGAGCCGAGAAGAGTTGCTGTTCGAGGCAGCCGCCGTGCTGGCGGGAACGATTCTGATGGCTTCGGGCACCACCGGCAACGGCCCGAATTGCCATAATTCCGATGTCACGCTATCGAACCTTTTGCCGGTAATCGCTTCGTACCGTGATCAATTTTATGAAAATCTGCTTAAGCACACGGCGGGCTCCCACGGCGAACGGCTTCTTGCGGAATCGCAACGTAATCGCCAGCCGTTTGGTGCCGCTCGACAGCATTTGAATCACGAGCTGGCCAGCCGTCGTGCCACTCAGATGCAGCATGTGCATTTGGCTCAACTTTACGCGCGAATCGGGTATCCCGATTCGGCGCTCGAAGAGGCAACGGCCGTGCGAATCGCCTCGGCCCGTATGTTATGCCAAATCTATTGTTTGCTCACGGCCGGGCATCAGGCGATCGATGCTCATCAGCTCGAAACCGTGGCCAGGCAACTGCCCGAAATCGAAGGTTTGCTCCAACGCGGCATCGAGTGTGGCGCGTTGGTCGACCCCTGGAACATCGTGGGTTTCGGGGGTAACTTCAGCCTGTTCCCCGCGATCGAAAACACGGTTCACGACTTTCGAGTCGACGATTTGGTCGAGCTCGTCGAACAGATACTCGATTTGTGTGCGCGAGCTTGGACAGAAGCCGCGGCCATTGATGACGCGGCTCACGAAGCCGTTTTCTCCGCCGCGTTGGAACGTCTCGCGGCGTGGTGGGATAAATACGCCACCATCACGGTGAGCGACGTGAAACGGCTAATCGGTAAGGAAATCGAAATCTCGACCAATTTGGTCGCCGGCGCGCTCTCGGCATGGCACAAAGCGGGGGCGGCTGCCGGCGATGTGAAATTCTGGCGAATGTTCGTTGACCAATTCGATTCGCCCAAGGCATTTCAGCTAGTGGTCGAAGCGCTGCTCGAACGGGGCGACCAGGTGGCTTCCATGGCGCTCATGCTTCAATGGGTGAGCCAGGTCGAGTACACACCCCTAGAAGACGGCGACGCCTCGTTTCACCAACTCGCGCTCCGTTGGCTGCGTGCCGTGGAAAGAGAGGAGCTTACGACCGGCGTGGATCAATGGCCGCTCGTCGCCAAGTTCTTCTCGCATCTCGAAGCCAGCGCCGAGGCGTATTGGCAAGTGCCGACTTTCGAACTTTACGGCGAACTCGCCGAAGACTCCGACGTTCACGCTTCAGACGATGTCGATTTGGACGACCTGGAAGACACGATTGAAGACATCGAATTCGACGGCGACGACGAGTGGGACGAGGACGCCGACGAACGATTCAGCGCCGCCTATGAAGATGTCGTCTACCGCGACAGCACCGACGACGGTTTCGATGGCGAGATCATTGATGAATATCTAGATGGCACCGAGTACGAATTAGAAGAAGAAGCCGAGCGCATCGGCCAGCACTTGGTGTTTCTCACCACGATTGCTCGCATGTGGCGTCATGTGGCCATCGCTTGGAGCATCGACGACCAAACCGCTCCCGCCCGAGGCGACTTGCTCGGCAACTGGTGCGAGCAAGCATCTGCCCGGCACGAAAAACTGCTCGAACTCATTGAAACCGTGCATCGATACCCGATTCCTCAGCCGAGCGGCTCTCACGAGTCGATGGTGGAGTACGATCGGCAGCGCATGCTCAAAGACTCTTTGATCGAGCACATTATCAGCACGTGTGTGGAAACGGCCGATGCGGGGCGGCTCATGCTAGCCGCGTCGTCGACCTGGTCGGACTCCGCCCAAAAGTGCCCGCTCGATGAAGGCGGTGCCGTTGCGGTTCTAAGAGCCGTGCTGCACAACGATGCCGAAGCCGTACGCCGTTATTGGCCCGGGTTCATCAATTGGTTAAAGCAGCAAGAGCTGTTGTACATACCGCTCGGCAAGGGCGGACGTCCACGGCGTATCGTGCGAGCGCGTCGCGTGGGCCAACTCCTCGACGATCTTCTCGGGTGGCTGCCGCGCCTGGGCCTTATTCGCGAAACGTCGCAACTGCTCGATATCGCTCAAGCCATGGAAACGGATAACCCGGTCGGCCCGGGAGCAATTACAGAGTACGACCGATTGTTTATGCGAGGCTACCAGGCAATTGTCGCCGCGCTGGTCGCCTCGGCCGAAACCTGGCAAGCGGATCACGCCGAAAAGCATGGCGGCGTGACGAAAATCACCGTCGAGGAAAGCTCGGATCCCGATGCAACGTATCGTCCGCGACCTTCCGACACGATGCTTGTCGAAGCCTGCAAAGACCTCACCGAGTCGCAACTTAACCGTTGGTTGGTTCACAGCCAAACTCTACGACTTAGCGTGGTCGAACGCCTTAGCACCGAGGCCGAGTGGAAAGCATTTGTTGCTTTCATCGAACGATACGGGGCCGATCTGTTCACCCAAAAATTTCTGAATCTCGGCAACCTGCGCGCAATTCTGCACCAGCGCGTCGGCGTTTGGCTTTCCAATTTAGAGCAGGATCCCGAGTCGGAAGACATTCGGCTGATTGCAGAGCTCGGTAGCGGCATATCGCGCGATGATGCGGCCCGTTGGCTCACCCTGGCCATCGAAGCGGTCGTCGAAAACTATCGCGAGTACCGCGACTACAACACCACGACGACTCATTCCGATCATGGCGAACTGCTTTACACCCTCATCGACTTCCTCCGGCTACGCGCGGCGTACGACCGTGTGGCTTGGCGATTGAGGCCCGTGGTCATGGCCCATGAAATTCTGGTCCGTCATCATCGTCCCGTGGCGGCCAGCATGTGGCAGCAATCGCTGGCCGAACGAACCGCGGAAACCGCCGACGGCAACCTGGCGCGTTTTGAAGAACTATGCAACCAGTACGGCGTTCGATTGCCAAGCATTGCCGAGAGATTAAGCGAACGCTTCACGCGTCCCCTGGCAATCGACCGGCTACGCTCTTTGGTGGCTCCCGCTGTGGCCGCGACAGAAACAGGCGACTTGGGGCCCATCACCGCGCTGAAACAAGAAATTGCCAACTTGGGGCAAGAACCGGCCGGTGCGGGGCTCGACCTGCCCGATTGGCTCGAAGCCTTGGAAGAAGAAGTATCGATGGTCCGCTGTCAGCGTCGCCATCAGCAAGCCGAAGACGATGCGCCAAGGCGAATTCGTCAGGTTCGGCTAAGCTGGGAAGAGTGGCAGGAACAAACCTCCGACGACTCGGCATAAATTGCCCAGGCCTATTGGTTTCCCTTTCCTGCGGGGCAACGTCTGCAATCAGCGGCACAAAAACAAAGGGCGGTGTCCTCCGACCGCTTGCCCTTCGGTTCACCACTTGCCATAGTGACACATGTACAGCGACACGTGTGTTTTTAAGACAATGCAATCGCAGCCGCTTGCGGCTTAGCGAGCATTTTAACCAAAGCCGCGATAGCCCTCCTCACGTCGCTTCCCACTTGAAAGGACTCCGCCATGTCTGCCACGGCCGACTTATTTCAATCGTCGTTAACAGGGGATGCCCCCAATTCTTCCGAGCGGAACGACCTGCCCTATCAAATCCAGCTAGAGCTGGTGATCGACGACCGCGACATCATCCAGGCCCTTCACGATTACTCCGAAGGGGACCAGCGCAATCAGTACGCAATCGAGGCGCTCAAAATCGGTATCTTGGCGTTGAAGCACGTGGGTGGCCAAAGCACTGCTCTAGCCATCCAGCAAGAGAGCGATCGACTCGTCAAAAACATGCGGCAAACGCTAGATGGCCATATGCAAGTTATGCACGCCCGCATGGGCGATGCGCTCAAGGTGTACTTCGATCCCGAAAGTGGCCAATTCAACGACCGCGTCCGCCGGCTCTGCTCGCAGGATGGCGAGCTATCGCAAATTATGAAGGGCTTTCTCGACGGCGAGAATTCGCAGCTTGCTCGCACGATGGTCACCCAGATCAGTCCGCTGATGAAGCACCTCGACCCCCAACAGTCGGAAGGTCTGCTGGCCGTGCTGAAAATATCGGTGGAAAGCCAGCTCATCCAGCACCGCGACCATGTGCTACGCGAATTTTCGCTCGATCACAAAGGCGGTGCTCTATCGCGCCTCGTGAACGAGCTGACCACCAAACACGGCGATTTGAGCAAAGACTTGCAGAAAAAAATCGACGACGTGGTCAAGGAATTTTCACTAAACGAAGAAGGCTCGGCACTCAGCCGACTCGTGCAGAATGTCACGCAGGCTCAACGCACGATCACCAACGAGTTCTCGCTCGATAGCGACACCTCCTGCCTGTCGCGACTAAAGCGCGAGCTTGTCGAACTGCTGGCCACTTCCGAAAAGAAGAACCAGCAGTTTCAAGAAGAAGTCAAAGTCTCCCTGGCGAAAATCGTCACCACACGTCAGGAGGCCGAGCGTTCGACTCGCCACGGCATTGCCTTTGAAGACGCAGTTTGCGAATTTCTCATGCGACAATCGCAACATTCGGGCGACATCGCCACCCCGACCGGCCAAACCGTGGGCCTCATCAAAAACTGCCGCATCGGCGATTGCGTGATTGAACTCGGCCCCGATAGCGCCGCTCCTGGTGCCCGCATCGCCGTCGAAATCAAAGAGGCCGTCGGTTACACGCTTGCCATGGCCCGTGAGGAAATCGAGCAGGCTCGCAAGAATCGCGGGGCCGACCTGGGGCTATTCGTGTTCTCGAAGAAAACGGCACCCCCGAATCTCGAACCCTTCGCCAGGTACGGCAACGATTTCGTCGTCGTTTGGGATGCCGAAGACATCTTGTCCGACGTGTATCTAAAAGCCGGCGTGATTACCGCCCGCGCTCTATGCTTCCGTGCGGAACGAAACACGACCGCTCAACAGGTCGATTTCGAAACGATCGAAAAAGCCATCCTCGAAATCGAAAAACGAGCCGGCAATTTAGACGAAGTTCACAAATCGGCCGACACCATCAAATCGGCCAGTGAGAAAATTCTCAATCGCGTCCGCATCGATCGCGAAGCACTCGACAAGCAAGTCGAAGTACTACGCGAACGGGTAAAAGACCTGCGAGCCATGTCCACACCCCCGCAATAAGTCCGTAGCGAGAACGCTCACACTCAGCACCTTAGCGGCGGCGGCAACGCCGTCCAACCAGAGAACGGCTATCAGCACATAAGGAACTCTAACAAAACCGGCGGGGACTGTCCCGATTTTGCGGAGTCTTCGCAGCAAAATGGGACTGTCTCCCTCTCTCAGACGGTTTTGTTAGAGTTCCTAAACCTAAAAACGCACTAAACCCGCGCTATTGATGATTGCATTGAAACTGAGCGAGACATTGGGCTGTCGGCCAATCGGTCTTGCCGATAGCTGACAGCCAAATTGGCGCGATGCATGATTCACTAATAAGCCGCTAACTCAACCGGCCACGCAATTTCCTCAAACGCCGCTTCAATCGTCGCCCCGTCGATGGTCGAAAGCCCCGCCGCCGCACCAGCCAATAACGCAAAGTCAGCCAGCCGTGCTACTTGCCGTGCCACGCCTTGCGCAATTTGATGCAGAGTCACCAACGCATCATCTTCAAACAAAGGCTGCATCCGTCCGGCGTCCACGAGCGCCAGTTGTACGTAGCCAATCGTGTCTTCCTGGCTCCAAGGCACCAACTCGATTCGCAAATCCACAAGCTCCAACAAAGCCCGATTCCAACGGAACGATTGCTCCGGCTCGGCCGACAAAATCATCGTCCACCGTGCGTCGGTCGTTGTATCCAAACGCGCCAGTCGCACGAATTGAGCCACCACGTCGGGCCCTGCCTGCCCCACATCATCCGCAAAAAGAATCGTGTGCTTTTGTTGAATGCGGTTCTCCGTAACGCGATCGCCGATGTGTCGCCACAATCGAGCGAGGTCGGCGTCCTCACTAGGACACGCACCCAGGCCGCAGGCCACTTGCCATACCAACTCACGCGAACTGAGCGAAGTCGCATCGATAGCCACCACCGCATGCCCTCGCCGCTCGGCTTCCCGGGCCGCCGCTTTGAGCGACAGCGATTTACCAACTCCTGGCTGGCCAAGCACTACTCCCAGCCTACGGCCACCGTCGACAAGATATTCGATCCGCGCCAGCGCTTCGGTCAAACTAGCCGTCGGATACAACTGGTCGGCCGGCGGCGCGGCCCGAAACGGCCAACGAGTAAGGCTCCAATGTTCGAGCGAGAGCGAGCGTTTTTCGTCCATGAATCGATTCGCCATTGAAGTAGTGAGAATCAAGCGCTTTCGTCATCGTCGGCGATCCACCTCGCCCCACTTGAGAAACACAAACCAATCCACCCCGCCCCAACAGCTAGCTGATAGCTCCCCCTAAATCCAAAATCCCACCCCGCCCCTCTCTCCCACCCAACGGACTGGTCCGCTTCAGCGACCAGTAGCAACAGGCCCCCACCGCTTGCGGCTTAGCGCGCACTTCCCCGTGGCCGCAAATTCCTACTTGAAAACGTCCACCAAATATGTATATTCGTACACGTATAAATATCCCTCCGGCTTGCTCCCCCTTAGCGGCGGCGGCCACGCCGTCCAACCACAACACGCCATCCATTAACAACCCCCAGCCCTCGCACAACGCTTGCGGCTTAGCGCCCCCAGTACGCCCCCAAAGCCCAAAGCCCCCTTACGACTTACGCCTTGCACCTCAAACCCCACACCCCCAAAAAACCTGTCCCCTTCGAAGAAACTTGTCCCCTTCCGAAAAATACGCACATTTCCCCAACCGCTTGCGGCTTAGGGCCCCCGTTGCATCCACAATAAAGCCTTCCCCCAACCCCTAACCCCCGATACCTAGCCCCCGCCCCATGTCCGACCGATTCTATTCGGCAATGCCGATTACCACCGATCGAGTCTCACTCGACGGCCCCGAAGCGCACCATCTATTGCACGTCATGCGCGCGAGCGTCGGCGACCAGGTAACACTGTTCGATGGCAGAGGCGCTGAATTTTCGGCCGTTGTCGAAAAGCTAGGTCGATCGAACGTGGAGTTCCGTGTCGTAGATCGACTGGAAATCGATCGTGAATTGCCGTTTCCGCTTGTTGTGGGCGTGGCATTACCGAAAGGCGACCGCCAAAAATGGCTGGTTGAAAAGCTTACGGAACTCGGTGTTTCTACCTTAGTGCCACTCGAAACAACTCGCGGTGTCGCTCAGCCTACCGATTCAGTATTAGAACGATTGCAGCGATCGGTCATCGAAGCCGCCAAACAGTGCGGCCGCAATCGGCTCATGCAAATTAGCACCCCGAAAAAGTGGTCGGATTGGATTCACCAACCCGAGGTAACCAGTGGCGATTCCCCAGCGGCGATCAACCGACGCCTGCTGGCCCACCCTGGCGGCGTGAAATTATCCGGCCTCGCCCTCGCTACGCCAGCTTCCACCACAATCGCTATAGGCCCCGAAGGTGGGTTCACGCACGAAGAGGTGCAAGCCGCCTCTTCCGCTGGTTGGCAATTGGTCGAGCTTGGCCCACGGATTCTGCGTATCGAAACCGCCGCGGTTGCATTTGTTTCCGCGGTTACGCTGGAATAGCACCAACATCAACCACGAGATAATCGTTTATTCAAATGAATCGCTGTTCTTGCCTCTACCGGATCCATCGACGATTCCACGCGAGGTGAATTGTGAAACGCCGTAAGCGCCGTTGCTTGTGGCTTTGCCAGGTCTTGCCACGTACGGACTGAATTTCGTGTTTGTAAAGATCGCAAAATTCGGTTGTGTTAAACGTTGTAATGCTTGTTCGAGCGTTTCGCCCTCGTTCACCCAGATAACCATGTGCGGTCGGGCAACAAAACCACGCTGCCAAAGCACTTGGTCCTTCAATCTCATTTCCAGATAAGAAGCGTGAGGAGTGATTGTGTGATCTTGAAAGTCTTCCGGACGCGCCGGCCAACGGCCATCCACATTGATGCGTACCGTTTGTTGAGGTTGTGGTTTACACACCGCCTTGACTACCAAATCAGATTTATCGACAACCTTGAGACCGGCCTCTTGGAGCGAGGCCGTTAGTGCCTGCTTTATCAAATCACTTTGTGCCGAGCCAGGTTGCAACATAACAATCTTTGCGGCCGGCTCGATGTTTTCGTCCGTGCCAATCGTTTGAATCCGTGCAGTGAGTGTCTTCTGTGCCTCTTCGGTAAGTATGATATTAGGGTCGATATCGACCTCCACACAAACCTCGTCGCCAGGCTTCACCGCGAGTAGCTTCTCGGCAGAAGGAAGTTGCTTGGCCTTTTCCAAGGCGGATCGATGAGGCAGTGCGGCCGAAACTAACACCGTGTCACTGTTGCGATTCTGAAGACTCGTTGGAATCACGTATAACCGACCGTTACGTAATGCAGACGCACCCGACGATCGCGGGTCGCCCTCGTATTCCCAAAGGAGGATGCGCCTCTCCAGGTCATAAAGATACTTTCCTTCAGCCAGCAAGAACTCTCCTGCCCAAGTCAAGCTCGAGTTTCTGCCCATCGCCAAGCTGGAGAATTCACTAGTATGCTCCCCACTGTTCAAGTCCCATACTACGATTCCCGTATCGTTAATTACCGCCAGTCGTTGATTGTCGGCACGAAATTCAATCTGTTGGATTGCATCGCCATCAGCTTTAATCGTGGCCACGTGACGTCCCGCCTTCACGTCGATAATCGCAATCCCTTGTTTCATGACCACCCCCAGAAGCGAGCGGTCGGGACTTAGCACGGCCTTCAAATTGAACGATACACTCACCGGAATATTGAGCAGCGCCTTGGCGGTTTCAACATCCCAGATCGTGAGCGATTGGCCATGTTCGTTGATCGTCATCACCCGGTTCGGCCCCAAAAAGCGTCCGTGCGCTATATCTCGTCTCGGACTCCAATCCTCGTGTGCATAGGGCTCCCATTGAGATATCGGCTTCAGCGTATCACCTTCCAATTTTGCGATTGTTAACGTCGTGTTTTGCCCGTTCCCGAAAACGTCGGGGCAATACATAACCAGGTCCGCATCTCCCTCCGCATCCAAAACCTGTGTTGGTGTCGGCAATTCCAAAAGCTTGCTTGCGCGCTTTTTGGTAAAGTCGACTAGTTGCGCGAAAGGTGCTTTGTCTTGATGAACCGAGCCACGATTGCGAACAACAATCGCTCGAGTTCCGTCCTGCGAAGGGTAAACGCCCACGACCTTCTCGAAGAATTTTTCGGAACCAGGGATTTCGCTAAGCGTTATTTCGATGTCTCGCCCAGAATTCACGGTGCGAAGCTGATCGTCGTTTCCGGTCGGCTTGAAACTCCATTTCGAAAAAGTTTGAGGACGAACCGTTTTTGCCTCACGCAGGATGGCCTTCTTTGTTTTTAGAGACGCTGTTTCAACGTCGCTGGATTCCCCGAACGGATTTTCGGAATCGTTACCACCAACTCCTTGTGCCTCGACGTAACCTTTATCGCGATCCGACAATTTCTCCAAAGGCACCTGTACCTTCTTACCACCCTCTTTAATGAGGACCACATTACTGCCTTCCACACCACCGAATTGCGCCTCGATCTTGAACTTTCCCGAGCGGTCGGTCCAGGTGCGTGTATCTCCCACGAGAGTTCCCGCGCGAACTTTGTTCGCCTGAAATCTTCGAGTCAGCCGCATTTCGCGAATACGCTGTGGGAAATTGGATAAAGAATCGTCTTCATCTTCATCCATCCTCACTTCGATCATTCCCATTCGACTGTCTACCGAGAGAACGGTCCCCGGTCGCCAGTTGGTGCCGTCCAGCACTTCAACCCGATCGTCTTTGGAGAGCTTCGATTTCGAAGATGATCGTTGACCAAACCCGGCGGGGGTTGCGACTGCTGTCGCAAAAATGACGAAAACGACCAGAACGGTCAGCCGCTGACTCGACATGGATACGAGCATCGTTTCCCCCAACTGTCTTGGAATCCGCACGTAGGTAATCGCCCGCCGGTTTAGTCCAAACTATCATCGTGTTTGAGGACAAACAAGAGATTTACGCCTCCAGCCTCTGTTCTCGGCTGTTGTTGTGCATCTCCACCCGGAATAGACTGTTCTAAACGTGAATAAAACCCACTTTGAACGTGGCTATTGGCTTTTACAAACCAATTAAATACCGATCGCTCCATGCCCCTCGACGAAGAAGAACTTTACCAGGAACACATTCTCGACCACTACGAGGATCCGTTTCACCGTGGGCATTTGCCGTCGGCTACGCACGCGCATGAAGACAAAAACCCGCTGTGTGGCGATGTGGTCCGGATCGAATTGCAACTCGACGACAACGGCAATGTGAAAGACGCTTATTTCAACGGCCAAGGCTGCGTCATCAGCCAGGCTTCGGCTTCGATGCTGCTCGAAAAAATGCTCGGCAAAACGATCGAGGAAATCAAGAAGTTCTCGGCCGAAGACATGCTGGAACTATATGGTGCCCGACTGACCCCGAACCGGCAGAAGTGTTGCCTGCTCTCTTGGAAGGTACTGCAATCTGCCGTGCATTCGCCGGTCAGTTCGAATGGACAATAGAATTTAACCACCAAGGCACGATGCATTTGTAGGATGCGGGATAGTGGATGCAGGGGGCAGGGGATTTACTGAATGCCTTGGCCCTGCTCCCCGCATCCACCATCCTGAATCCTAAAATCTTCTTCGTGTCCTTTGTGCCTTGGTGGTTCAAAAATAACTCAATAACATGCCTGTCGTAGACGTAACAAAAAGCGAAATGGGCGCTGTCGCCGCCATCGATCCATCGAAGCTCCTGCCCGTATCGCTACGCGCCGACTTTCCGATTCTTGAGCAAACCGTGCATGGCGATCATCCGCTCGTGTTCCTCGACAACGCCGCCAGCACACAGCGTCCCCGGCAAGTCATCGAAGTGCTCCGCCGCGTTTACGAACGCGATTACGCGAATGTCCATCGTGGAATTCACACGCTCAGCGAACGTAGCACCGAGCAGTATGAAGAAGCTCGTGAAAAGGCGCGCACCTTTATTGCCGCCGAAAAATCGACGGAGATCATTTTCACTTCCGGCACCACGGCGGGCATCAACCTCGTGGCACGAAGCTGGGGCGATGCCAACGTAAAAGCGGGCGACGAAATTCTCGTCACCACGATGGAGCATCACTCGAACCTCGTGCCGTGGTATCAACTCGCGGAACGTACCGGCGCGAAAATCAAACACATCCCCATCACCGACGACGGCCTGCTTCTACTTGAAAAATTAGACACGCTGCTCACCGACCGCACTCGCCTGGTCGCGGTAGCCAGTGTCTCGAACGTCTTGGGTACGATCAACCCGGTGCGGCAAATCGCCGATCGCGCGCATGCGGCAGGTGCCTTGGTACTTGTCGATGCGGCGCAGAGCGTGCCCCACTTCCCGACCAATGTGCGCGAGCTAGGGGCCGACTTCCTGGCATTCAGCGGCCACAAAATGCTCGGGCCAACCGGCATCGGCGTACTTTACGGACGGGAAGAACTGCTCGGTGCCATGCCGGCTTTCCTGGGCGGCGGCAGCATGATCAACCGCGTTTGGGCCGATCGTTTCACCCCGGCCGAACTGCCGGCCAAGTTCGAGGCCGGCACACCGCCAATCGCCCCGGCCATCGCGCTCGGTGCCGCCATCGACTACCTCAACCAACTCGGCCTCGATGCTATTTCTCGACACGAACACGAGTTGACGAGGTACGCCTACGAACGGCTTCTTGAGATCGACGGCCTGCGAATTTTAGGGCCGTCCCCCGACCAGCGTGCCGGCCTTGTCAGCTTCACGCTTCCCGAGCCGCATGCCCACGACGTGGCTCAACTGCTGGACCAGCAAGGCATCGCCGCCCGGGCGGGTCACCACTGCACGCAACCGCTCCACGACCGGCTTTGCATCCAGGCCAGCACCCGGGCCAGTTTCTACCTCTATAACACACCGGCCGAAGTCGATTTGCTGGTCGAAACCGTGGCCAAAATCCGCGACCGTTTTCGCCCCAAAGGTCGCAAGCGCAAAACTTAGTTGCCGTACACGGGAGAGCACACCATGAGATGGCAATTCGGCAGCGCGAATGATTCGGAATACGTTGCGCATCGCAACGCCGTTATTGCCAAGATCGAAGCATGGTGGAACGAGTTCCAACGCAACTTACCGCAGCTAAATATGCTCTTCGCGGGCAAAGCAAAGTGGGATCTACCCGAATGGATGCACACTCACCTGCACGCGATTGATCCGCGATTGATGTGGGAATTCGGCCCCGCATGCAAGAGCCCAGGCCACCGGCTCGTAATTACGCCCGAATCAGATCGACACTTGCGACCGCTCACGCAATCCATTCTCAAGCGTGCCCCCCAGTTGCCGGGTTGGGAATTTTATTCGTATCGCCCTGCGGCAGGTGTTCCAGAATCTATCCAAACTGTCCAGGGTCGTACCGGGCAAGATATTCGTGATTTCAAAGTTCGCATCCAACGCGGTGAGATGAATTGCATTGATCTATGCTACGTTGCTCCTGGCATTTCGGGAGACGACCAGAACGTTTTGAACGCAGCATTTATTGCAACCGAGGCATTACTCGGCGAAGAGCGATTGGACAAATGGTCTGGTTCTGTTGAAGTAGGCGGCATCAAAAAAACTTCCGCCATTTCGTCGTTGTTTGGCAAACGCAACGATGAGCCCAAGCATCTTCTTCCCTTAGAACGGGTAAAGGATACTTTCGACGCTGTATTGCAAAGCATACTCGACCAGCTTCCTTCAGAGTTGCCCTTAAAGCACAAAGATGAGCTCCAATGGTCGGTGTTGGAGCTTCGCCCAGAACCTTCCGAAGATTATCCGGCTCGAACTGACTTAATAACGATTGTCTCTAGCAATCCCGAACTTATCACGGCTACGCTGACACGTCGTTTCTACTCCGAGCGTTTCACCCGTCATGGGGAAGTCTTTTGTTACGTAAAGCTCGATGGCAGCGAGGGCTTGAAGGGATCAAAATTTGCTGATCGAGGAGAGGTCGAGGATGCCCTGGCCGAGGTGTTAGTCCAGCACAAACTCGGCAGGCACATCGGCGGGGGCACAGGTTTGCGATACTCCTATATCGATTTATCCCTCGTGGACCTGCCACGTGGCATTCAGGCCATTCAACATGCTCTTCAACGCGGCAAAGTGCCTTACCGCTCCTGGATACAGTTTCATGATTGCGAGCTTGCAGCCGAATGGGTTGGCATCTATGACGACAGCCCGGTACCGCCAATGCCAAATTTCGACGCCTGATCCCCCTCCCGAGCCGAGCGCCACAAAGCTAGCCTCCAGCGAGCTGGGGCGTCCTCGCTCCCGACGTAAAGGCCGAACTCCGGGCAACCTATGGCGGTGCGAGTCTGGCGGAAACTACCCTATTTTATAACTGGCTTTATTCTCGGGGCCGGGGACGGCCCGGCTCGCTCCAGGGTTGTCAAAACCCCGTCTTGCTTCTCTGCCCAATATCCCTTAATAAACACCCTCGGCCCTGCCTATTCTCGCTGATTCATACAACCGTTGTAGGCGGCGGGGTTGCAAACTATAATCCGTAATTCGCTATTTCTCCCAGTCCACCGGAGCCAACACCACTGCCAGCGTGCTGGCATCGTTCGGAAGTTGCCACTTAGGCCCATTCGCAACGACGTTGATTGGGATATGCCATGCGTTTTTGGTTGCTGGATTCAATTCGCTCGTTCGAGCCGGATGTTTCGCTGACGGCCATCAAGAACGTTGCAATGTCGGAAGAATACTTGGGCGATCACTTCCCGGAATTTCCGGTTTTGCCAGGCGTTTTCATGCTCGAAGCGGCAACCCAAGCGGGAGCTTGGCTATTAAGGTTGAGCGAAAATTTTGCCCACAGCATCATTTCCTTAAAGGAAGCAAGAAACGTAAAGTATGCCGACTTCGTTCAGCCCGGCCAAACTCTCGAGATGACTGTCTCGATGATAAAGAAGGACGACCGGCTGGCCACGCTGAAAATGGAAGGCCACGTTTCCGGACGCCAGGCCCTCAGCGGACGAATCGTGCTTGAACGATATAACCTCGCCGATACCGACCCGGAACGCCGTCCCATCGACGAACATTTAATCAAACATTGGCACCGAATCGAAACCATTTTGCGATCGACTCGGCCAGCCGCTGCCGGTTAACGCCGCCCGCGACTTTTGCACAAATCACATTTTTCGGAGGAGCACACACCGATGTCCGCAGTTGCCAATAAAGAAGAGATCTTTTCCAAAGTTCAAGAAGCGCTCGTCGACGCGCTAGGAGTTGATGAGGAAGAGGTCACCCCGACTGCCACGCTCCAAGGCGATCTTGGTGCCGAGTCGATCGACTTTCTCGACATTGTGTTCCGTCTGGAAAAGGCGTTTGGTATCAAAATCGAACGCGGCGAGTTGTTCCCCGAAGACATCCTCACCAATACCGAATACGTGGCAGACGGCAAAGTAAACGTTGCCGGCATCGCCAAGCTCAAAGAACGCATGCCGTTTGCCGACCTCAGCAAATTCGAAGCCGACCCGAACGTGCAGAACCTCGGCAAGCAGCTCACCGTTCAAGACATGTGCAACTTCGTCGAGCACAAGCTCGCCGCTTAATTCAAGAGGAGTAGTGGAGTGGTGGAGTAGTGGAGCAGCAGGAGTTGGAGACGATCGGTTTCCTCTACTCCTCTACTCCCCTGCTCTACTGCCGCTCTAACACACCATGCGTTGGTTCTGGCTCGACCGCTTTACCGAGTTCGTCAGCGGCTCGCACGCCACCGCCGTCAAGTGCATCTCGCTTTGCGAAGATCACCTCGACGATCATTGGCCTAGCTACCCGGTGATGCCCAACACGCTCATCGCCGAAGGAATGGCGCAGTGCGGCGGGCTGCTCGTAAGCGAGATGTACCACTTCGGCGAATTGGTCGTTCTGGCCAAGTTCGCTAAGTGTACGTTCGAAGGTGGCGAAGCGCGCCCCGGCGACGTGTTGCAGTATAAGGCCGTGATCGAGCAGGTGAAGGATTTCGGTGCTTCGGTCACGGTTAAGGGCACGATCGAAGGTCGCCCATTCTGCGAGGCCGACATCTTCTTCGCTCGCTACTCGGCCGACCAGAACGAAGGCACCCGCGGCCGCGTGCTGTTCAACCCAAGTGACCTGCTCAAATGGCTTCGCGTTGTAGGTGTTTTTACGGTCGGCACACGGTCAGACGGTACTCGCCTCCGTGAGCAAGACTACAATTTCGCCGAACGAATCAAAAATCATTTTACTTAACCACAGAGACACGGAGAGCACGGAGAAGAGCTGCGAAAGTTTCTTCTTTGAACACTAATCCACACTAATTATCACTGATACCAATCGAGCTTCAGAGATTTAGGTTCGACCGTTGCCGCACTTGATTAGCGATGATTAGCGTAGATCAGTGTTCTAAGGAACTCGAACAAAACCGTCTGAGAGAGGGAGACAGTCCCATTTTGCTGCGAAGACTCCGCAAAATCGGGACAGTCCCCGCCGGTTTTGTTAGAGTTCCTAAAACTCTTCCCAAGCATCTTCTCCGTGCCCTCTGTGTCTCGGTGGTTAAAAATTAGTTCTGACTAGACGAGTATTGCCATGCGACGACGTGTAGTTGTAACCGGCGTAGGTTGTGTAACTCCCTTGGGCACGACGGTTCCTGAGCTCTGGGCCAACCTCAAGGAGGGTAAGTCGGGCGTTGGATACACGACGCTATTCGATGCCAGCAATTTCCCCACGCGCATCGCGGCCGAGGTGAAGAACTGGTCGCTTGCCGACGTCGGCGAAAACGCGGCCGAGTGGGAGAAGCGTGGTCGTCACACGAAATTCGCCATCGGTGCCGCCAAGCAAGCCATGGACGAATCCGGCGTCGGTAGCACAGTCGATCCCGATCGTTTCGGCGTGTACCTTGGTGCCGGTGAAGGTCAGCAGGACTTCTACAACTTCAGCCACATGATGGTGGCCGCGCTCAAGAACGGCGAGCTTGATCTGGCCGCATTCATTCAAGAAGGCCTAAACCGGCTCGACCCCCAGCTTGAACTCGAGCAAGAACCGAACATGCCGTCGGCCTACGTGGCCACGCGTTTCGGTGCCGAGGGCCCGAACTTCAATTGCCTTACCGCCTGCGCGGCCAGCAGCCAAGCCATCGGCGAGGCCACCGAAATCATCCGTCGCGGCGAGGCCGATGTCATGCTCTCCGGCGGCGCTCACAGCATGATTCACCCGTTCGGCGTTACCGGTTTTAACTTGCTCACCGCGCTGAGCGAAAACAACGACGCCCCGCAGAAGGCTTCGCGACCGTTCGATCTCAACCGCGACGGCTTCATCCTCGGCGAAGGCGGTGCCATGGTCGTGCTCGAAGACTACGAGCACGCCCGCAAACGCGGCGCGCACATCTACGGCGAGATTTTGGGCTATGGCACCACCGCCGACGCGTTTCGTATTACCGATACGCATCCCGAGGGCCGCGGCGCAATCACCTGCATGAAAATGGCCATGCACGACGCCGGCAAAAACCCGATCGACATCGATTACATCAATGCCCACGGCACCAGCACGCAAGTCAACGACAAAGTCGAGTCGCTCGCCATCAAGGAAGCGCTGGGCCACGAAGTCGCTTACAAGGTGCCGGTCTCCAGCACGAAGAGCATGACGGGCCATCTCATCGCGGCCGCCGGTGCCACGGAACTGATCATCGGCCTGCTGGCCATCCGCGACGGCATCGTCCCGCCGACGATCAACTACGAAACGCCCGACCCGAACTGCGACCTCGACTACGTGCCCAACGCGGCCCGCGAAAAGAAAATCCGCACGATCCTCTCCAACAGCTTCGGCTTCGGCGGCCAAAACATTGCGCTGATTGCGGGTGCGGTGTGAGTGTCAAAGCAGGGGCCAACTCAGGGTACAGCAAGATGAGTACTGCCCTAAACTCGGTGCGCATATTGGGCGTGCATCATGTAGAGCCGTCGATAGAGCAGTTTAATGAAACTGTTGAGGTTCAGTGGGGTAAAGGTCTCACTGGTGAAAAACTACGTCAAGCCGAGCAAAGCGTTCGGGACCACTACGATGGCCTGTTTCTAATAGAAGTACAATTTGATCCTCCGGACGCGACGGTCGAGTGGGGGCAATTTACGCAAAAGATTGAGGGCAAGCCGCAGGAGGATTGGCAAGTCGCCTATGATGAACGCTCGATCAATGCCTCAAAAGGTACATGGGCATTCTTCTTACACTATGCAGACCTAAACAAGCCCCTCGAAACGCCAGTTGGTTCGCAACCGTTGCCGACACCATCACCACGACCGGCCTATCTTTCTGATTGTGGCTACTGGGTTCCTTGACATCGCCTGGATTACACAAATAGGGTCGTTCACGTCCTTTCTCCGCGCAGCGATATTAGCCCCGGCATGAATGCCTTGTCCTTACCCATAAATACGTGCGTGAGAAACGGTTAGTTTGGCGCGCTAGCATGTCGCAGGCTAGCGTCACGAAGTACCGAGGGGAGCGGTGGTTAGGTGGAAGGGACAACCGCGAGCTAGGCGATTGACGTAACAAGGATGCGGGCCGGCAGTGAGGCGGGGCCCGATCGCGTCGGTGCGGTGGGACTCGCGAAGCCGACGCTTAGCTCTTGCACGGAGGTGCTTGGCATGCTGTTCTTCGACATCTCTACCTGGGCTCAACAACAATTCTCTGGCTGCCAGCTTGGGGACCAACGTCGCACGCGGCGATTGGTACGTTTGGCTAAGCAGGTCGTGAGCCATCCCTCGGGCGACTTCCCAGAACAGACGGAAACGTGGGTCGACTTGAAGGCCGCTTATCGCTTATTCGATCGTGCCGAGGTAACGTTCCAATCCGTGGCCGAAATCCATTGGCAACAAACGCGTCAGCGAAGCGCTGGCCGGTATCTCGTGCTCGGCGACACGACGGAACTGGACTTCGGGATTCACCGCGAGATTCCTGGTCTGGGTTCTACGGGAAATGGCGGTGGTTGGGGCTTCCTGTTGCATTCGGGGTTGTTGGTGGCGGCCGAGGGCGAGGAGATCTTCGGGCTGGCAGGCCAGACGATTCACTACCGCAGGCCGCGGCCCAAGAAAGAAAACACTACGCAGCGGCTCCAGCGCGATCGGGAATCGAAAGTTTGGGGCGACGTGATAGATGCCGTGGGTTGCCCGGCCGAAGATGTCGAGTTGGTGCATGTGCTGGATCGCGGTGCGGATAACTTCGAGGTGTATTGCCACTGTCTGGAACAAGAGACAGATTGGGTCGTGCGCGTGACCCAAAAGCAGCGCAACATTCTTACGCCTGGTGGCGAGCGGATGCCGCTGGCTGCCTATTTGGATACGTTGCCCTGGTCGGGCACCTACGAGTTGACGCTCCGGGCGCGACCCGATCAAGCGGCACGAACGGCGCGGCTGGAGGTCCGCTACGGCACGCTACGGGTTCCTCCGCCAGCGCACCGGAGTCCCTCCCTGAAGCGCCTTGATCCTGGTCCGATTGAGATGTGCGTCGTCCAGGTGCGTGAAGTGGGCA
This sequence comes from uncultured Planctomycetaceae bacterium, assembly GCA_964618225.1. Taxonomy (GTDB): domain Bacteria; phylum Planctomycetota; class Planctomycetia; order Pirellulales; family Lacipirellulaceae; genus JABDGM01. Next base: position 5,941 of record CAZTWS010000034.1, on the reverse strand, counting down.
CGCCCGCAGGTTGCAAACCGATCGAGTGGATTCTGCTCACGTCGCTCGTCGTGGAAAACTTCGAGGATGCCTGGGTCGTGATTGGCTACTACGAAAAACGCTGGCTGATCGAGGAATGGCACAAAGCGCTCAAGACCGGGTGCCGGGTAACGGAGCGGCAACTCAAAACCAAGCAGCGGCTGGAAGCGATGGTGGGATTGTTGAGCGTAGTGAGCGTGCGATTATTGCAATTAAAATCGGCCGCGCGCGTCGCGCCGGACCGTCCGGCGCGTCGACTGGTCCCGCCGCGCTGGATCAGGTTGCTCCAAGCCGCTCGCAAGAGCTTCAAGCAGATCAAGTTTCCGACGGTCGGTGAGTTCTACCGCGAACTCGCCAAGCTAGGCGGCTTCATCGGTCGCAAGTCGGACGGGGAACCAGGCTGGATCACGATCTGGCGCGGCTGGCAAAAACTGCACCTCATGGTCCGAGGCACCGAACTCGCGGACCCAACTCGATGATAAAATGTGGGTAAGGACAAGGCGTTTACGCCGGGGTAACCAAGCACCGTAACGATTACTTAGGCCCGTTCACGGGCCTTCTCGCCGCACGGCTTGAGCCGCAACCGCGGTCGGCTCATTCTCTGTGATCCGCTCCAACCTCTCATGCACTGCGCCGCGTGCATGATGTTCACGTTGATTGCGCACGTACTCGATCACCCACGGCAAATCGCGCGTCCCAAAACTCACCACCCCGTAACCTGTTTGCCATTCCAGCACTTTCTGTCGCAACCCCATCGTTTGGTTCACGTCATGCGACGATCCACCTTTCAACTGCCCGATGAATTCGCTGATCGTCAGCGTGGGTGGAATGCTCACTACGATATGCACATGCGTTTCGATCCCGCCAATTTCGTGGATGTATGCGCCAGGCGTATCGATCATGCGCTTTTTCAGAAATCGATATGCCAACGTTTCCACCTCGGGCTTCAGCAACGGCAGGCTATTTTTGGTATGCCACACGAGATGCAAATTGATTTCGCTGTAATAATTGCGAGACATCGGCGACCTCCAAAGACCTCCAAAGCACGGATTGGCTCAAGCCCGGCCAGCGAGAAGGCCCGTGAACAGGCCTTGAAATGAGTAGCGTTACCAATCTACCCCGGCGTAAACGCCGGGGCTAGTATCGCTACGCGAGAGGAGTCGTGAACGACTCGGGTGCGGGTAGCCGTTTAGCTACGGTGAGCGTTGGACTGGGCGTTTTTAGTTTTTGGACTGATGGGCTGTGCTCTGATCGCAGCGGCGTGGCTGCCTCCGCTAAAGATTTTGTTTTGGCATCGATCCTCAGCGGAACACAAATTCGAAAAATGCGCTAAACGGCCCCTCATTTACACCGCCGGATGTCGCCATCGTAATCCGGGCCAGCGGGCGAAACCGCGATCGTCGGTTACCAGCTCAGCCCCGATTTCAATTGCCATCGCGGCTAAATAGGCGTCGCTAATAAGGTTCCCCTGAGCCTGCCCTTTGCGACAAAGGTCGACGAAGAGATCCCAATGTCGATCGCCGGGTTCAACGATCAGGCAGTGGGACAATGCCTTAAGCTGATCGATAAACTTCAGCACATCATCAATTGGGCTTGGCGGAATGAAAATTTTCGAGTGAGTCGCAATCCGTAAAAGGGCGCTCAAAGAAACCGATGCTATTGCAAAGGGTTCGGCCCCAACAATCAGCCCATTGACATATTTCGCGACAACGATGTGATCCTTCGCATCAGGTCGATAGGCGTTAATCAGAACATTAACGTCTAAAAAGTCCATCGTATTCGTCCATGAGATCGGCTAACGCCGCGTTGTTACTTAGATCGACACCTGGCTGCAAACCCTTTCCTCCTTTAAACGTGTGAAGTTTAATTGGCTTAGCTTTCTTCTTTTCCTGTTTATGAGCCAGAGCAATACGCAGTGAATCCTCAATCACTTGGGTCAGAGTGCGTCCTGTATCGAGAGCCAATTGTTTGGCGTCCGCGAGCAGCTTTTCATCTAATCGCACGGTGGTACGCATAAATCAAGGATACGGCGCAGACATAAATATGTCAAACTCGTAGGTCGGGCTTTCTAGCCTGACGCACGTGAGGTTATGTCAGGCTAGAAAGCCTGACCTACGAATAAAAACAGCCGCCCAGTGCATCCTTGCACCGATGGCGGCTGTTAACGCGCGATTCCGTTCGCACGGCAAACGTATTGTTTTCACGTAGCGAGCCGGGGCGTCTTCGCCCCGAGTTCAACGAGTTCATCAAGCAACGCTTAGCGTTCTTTCAAAACCTAATCTCGGGGCCGGGGACGGCCCGGCTCGCTTTGTTCGCGATAGCTGGTTCCAAGCTGCCCGCTTCTCAATACGGTCCAATCGAGGGCGGATTGTTCAGCAGGAAGTCGCGAGGACCACGCAGCGTGTAGTACGGGTAGGCCGTTTGACCGGTCGGTGGCCCCGGGTTGAAATTGTAGTTGTGATCACCGCTCGCACCGCAACAGCACATTGCCATGCCGGGTGCCGCGGGACCGCAACCGCAGTAGCCGCCGCACTTACCACAATGCGGAGCAGCACCGCCGCAGTGACCGGGAATTTGGCCGTTGCAGTTGCAGAAGCAGCCTTGGTTATCCACATAACCTTGCGGATGACGATAGCCGTTGTGTCGCCAATTCGGCGAGTTGCATGGCGAGCAATCGTACGGGCCCGGATGGTAGCCCGGTCCACACTCGGAGCCGCAATAGCGATCGAAACAGCAACCTTGCCCGCCGGGGCACGACTGCTCCAAGGTACCGCCGCGACTTCCAAGGTTGTATGCAGCCGGACCCATCATTGGTCGCGGTGCAGAACGGGCCGTTTTCATGTGGCAAGAATCGCCGCATGCGTCCCCACAGCCGCAGGCATCGCCGCAGCCAGTATTACAAGAATCTCCGCAACCGACGCCACGGTGCATATCCAGTGCTCGGCAACCGACCGATGAGAACACGGCCAGCGCGAGCACGACAAGCGTGCTTTTCATGGTTTCCCCCCTAAAGACCTCATGTGCCGCATGCGCATAGAGAAGAGAACGAGGCGCGCGGCGAGATCGATACGACTGGTATCGGCGGCACAACCGGTAGAATTCAACAAAAGGGTGGAGGATGCGGGATGCAGGATGCGGGGGGCTGGCAAACGAGTCTATCTTCCAGTGCTCAACTTCCCTCCCCCCGCCTCCCGCATTCTCTACCTTCTGCTAGCATCCTGTCCGCTCTTGGATGCGCATCGTCGCTGTGCTACAAACCGCGATCCAGTTTTCTGAACGCAGTCCGCCAGCACCGCCAGCAACGATAGACCTATGCGCAACTTTGCCCGCGCCCTCCGAATCGCATTTTCCCACCGCTACAACGTTGTCGGCTGTTTGCTCACGTCGCTCGTGATCGCCGTTCTGTGGGGCGGTAATCTCACGGCCGTTTTCCCGGTCGTTGATATCATCATGAACGATCAGTCGATCCCCGAGTGGATCGATCAAAAAATCGCCGAAAGCCAGCGCGAAGTGAATGAATCCGACCGTTGGTTGGCCCAGCTCGATAAGTTCAAGAACGACGACGCAGCCACGATTGAACGTGAATTAGGCGTCGAAATTGATCGTATTCAAGCCGAGTTGACAGCCCATAAGTTGAAATCGCGCGACACTTGGAACGACGTTCAAATCGCCGAAAAAACCCGGCTCGAGAATTTTACCAAACGGCTCGAAGCACTCCGCGCGATGCCAGACGACATGGTCGTGGCCAAAGTCGAGCAAGAAACTCGGGAAGCAAATCGCCATCGCCAAGTGTATGCCGATCGTATTGAGCGGTTTGAATGGATCGCTCCGGCTGCGCACAAGTACATGCCGACTACGCCCTTTAGGACTTTGCTCGTGGTGCTGGTCGTGGTGCTGGTGATGACTATCGTCAAAGGGCTGTTTCGTATTTGGAACTCGATCGTCGTGGTGCGCCTTGGCAGCATCGTGGGCTACGACTTGCGCAACGATTTTTATAAACAAATGCTTCGGTTGGACGTTGCCAACTTCACCGAGGCCGGTCGTGGTGATCTCATGAATCGCTGCACGTCCGACCTCAATTTCATTAGCCAAGGCGTTCAGCGATTGTTCGGCCAGGTGTTGCTCGAACCGCTCAAGATGGCGGTCTGTTTCGTCATTGCCGCGTATGTGAGCTGGCAGTTGCTGTTGCTGACAATCGTCATCGTTCCGCCTGCCGCGTTCTCGATCCACTGGCTCGGCAAAGCGCTTAAACGCACGCACCGCAAAGCCATGCAGGAGCTGTCAACGATCTACGAAACGCTTACCGAAACTCTCGGCGGTATCAAGCTCATCAAGAGCTATACCATGGAGCCGGCCGAGAGCAATCGTTTCCATTTGTCCGCGAAGCAATATTATCGCCGACAAATGCGCATCGCCATGTACGATTCGCTGGTAAGCCCCACAGTTGAAATTGTCGGCCTGGGTATGGTGCTGCTGGCGTCGGTGATGGGCGGTTACCTGGTGCTCGGCCAACAAACGCACATCCTGGGCATCAAAATCAGCGACGTGCCTCTCACCCACGGCATGATGAGCATTTTCTTCGCGATGCTCGCCGGCATGGCCGACCCTGCCCGTCGTATCGCCAACGAATTTGGCCATATGCAATCAGCGCTTGCCGCTGCCGATCGTGTTTATGAGATCCTCGACCGCGAGCCAAATATTACGGACCCGGCAACGCCAGTGGCTCTGCCTTCGCTCAAGCACGCTCTCCGTTTCGAAAACATCAACTTCCAATATCAGCCCGATAAGCCGATTCTGCGAGACGTTACCCTCGAGGTTCGTGCCGGTGAAACCATTGCCATCGTCGGCGGCAATGGGTGCGGCAAGACCACGCTGCTCCAATTGTTGCCTCGGTTTTATGATCCCGATTCAGGCCGCATTACGATCGAAAACATCGATATCCGCAAAGTCCGGCTGCGCGACCTGCGTTCCCGGCTCGGCCTCGTGTCGCAAGAAATTCTGTTGCTTAACGACACCGTGGCAAGCAACATTCGCTACGGGGCACCCGACGCCACGCAGGAGCAAATCGAGGCCGCCGCCCGCAAGGCCCACGCTCACACGTTCATCACGGAGAAATTGCCCGAGGGCTACGACACGCTCGTTGGCCCCAGCGGCAGCCGCCTCTCGGGCGGACAACGCCAACGCATCGCCCTCGCACGGGCCATCCTTCGCAACCCGCAAATTTTGCTTCTCGACGAAGCCACGAGCCAAATCGATGTCGAAAGCGAACAGCTTATCTTCGAGGTGTTGCGCGACTTCTCTCGCAGCCGCACCACGCTCATGGTCACTCACCGTATGAGCATGATCTCGATCGCCGATCGCGTCGTGGTGATGGAGCATGGCCAAATCGTCGATGTGGGCACGCATGAGGAACTCGTTTCTCGCTGCGACATCTATCGTCGCCTGTCCCAAACCGGCTACCGCGAAAGTGCCTAGTGTTCTGTCCATGGTCATTTGCTGGGTGGCATGCCTTCGCCTTCTGGGCGTAGGCATGCTTACCCGCTATCGCGTGAAAGCATGCCACCCAGCAATTCAAGACTGACAGAACACTAGTGATGACTCAAAAAAGCTTCGTCAGAGGGGATTCACCACAGAGGCACGGAGGGCACGGAGGATGAGGCAGGGAGCGTGGAGCAAGGCATTCAGTAGATACCCTTCCCTTGCATCCACTGTCCCGCATCCTATAAAACCTCCATGGCAAACAAACTTCCTAACACGGCTATGATTTTTTCTTGGAACACTAATCTTCAAATCCCAATCCAACTTAAAAATTCACCCTGAAACATTACCCCACCCAATCAGCGTTCTAAAAACCTCTTCTGAACTCTTCTCCGTGTCCTCTGTGCCTCTGTGGTTATTTTGAAAATGAAGAAGTTATTATTGA
>CAZTWS010000033.1:0-39038 GCA_964618225.1 uncultured Planctomycetaceae bacterium | reverse complement strand
CCAGCGAACCACCCCGCCCTGCCCTGCGTAAAGCGTAACTACGGTCAAATCGCTGCCCTATCATGGCCGCGATTGTGCTTGACGCAAAACGCCTCTTGGCAAGAATTAGGGCATGCTCGGCAATTCGCTATTTTCGAAAGCTCTACGCTCCGCCGCGCTTTTTGCCGCGGTGGCCGTGCTTTTAGTGCCTTTCCCCGGGCGATGCGCCGCCTGCGTACCCGGAACCGATCGGTGTTCGCAGTGCGTTACAGCCAACGCAAAACCTGCTGACGACACGACTTCCACCCGCGCCTGCTGTCAGCAGGAATCGTTGCCAAAGCACGATTCAGCAAAAGCCGCCTCTCATAACACGAGCCACAACACGGCTTGTGGCTGCAACGTACGCCCCCTGCCGCGAACTACGCCGGTCGAAAAAACAAGCATCTCGGTCGACCACTCCCCGATCGCCGCATTACCCACGGCGTTCGCATCTCTTGCACCTCAATGCGAGAACCTTACCGACGCGTTCCCGTCGGCCCCATCTCTAAATGCGACAATCCCTCATCGCATTCTCCATTGCTCGTGGATCATTTGATTCACCTCGAGCCAGCGCTGCACTTTTTGCGTTCCGCCGGTGCTCAATGCCAAAACAACATCCTTTAGCGGCGGCCAAACTGTTGCGATCGGATGACGGCCTTAGCGGCGGCGGCAACGCCGTCCAACCAGAACACATCATCAATAACACGGGGAAATAATCCCCGCTTCAAGAAAGAGAGAATATCATGCTTACCAAACTTTTCGGCGGTCTTGCAGTTTTAGGCGGCCTCATTGCCGCGGGTATCGCAAGCACCCCTGCGAACGACACCGCCCCCGCTTCCTGCTGCACCAAGGCAAAAGCCGCGTGCTGCTCCGAAGACTGCTGCAAAAACTGCCCCGACTGCGATTGTGAAGGAGCCTGCTGCGACGACTGCGCAAACGGCTGCGAATGCCCCAACAAGGCGTAGGTCAGGCTTCCGCGTAGGTCAGGCTTTCCAGCCTGACACTCACTACCATTCCCCTCAAAGCCCCCTCCCTTTCCAGGGAGGGGGCCTTTAGCGGCGGCGCCCACGCCGCTGCGACCAGTTCACGGCCCATCAGCCCACAAACCTAAAAACGCCCGCACCAACGCCCGAATTAGATAAAAACCCAGCGAATCACTCTTCGCTCGTCAGCGACACGAATGCCGTTTCCAGCGATTCCCATAAATCGCGGTTCTGTTCATACTCTTCTTTTCGCAACGCAAACTCCTCGAACGCCTCTCGATCGTCACGACCATCCTCAGCAACCTGCGATGCCAGCCATGCAGCAAAAGCCCGATCACGCCATCGCGCGGTTTCAAAACTGCCCACTCTTCTTTCACTAGCTTCGGCTAAACCTTGATCCACAGAAGGAACCGTAGCCAGCCCCCCGTAGACTCCACGACTTGAACTTTCGAGTTCCTCCTCAATAAAAGCTTCGCTCTCCGCGCCGCCTCCAGTCGCAGCCAGAAGCACCTGCCCGAAGTGCCCCTTCCATACACCGTAGTCGCCCACGCCAATCTCCGTATCGCCGTCTCCATCCGCTCCTTCGTAAGCCGGTACGCCGGTCGTCCCCAAAAACTTTCGCCACAGAACGTAATCCGCCGCATCCACCGTGCCATTCAGGTTGTAATCGCCCGGCAATGCCGGTCCCAAAGGAGCCGCCTGAAACTCGAATGCTCCCATGTCAAGCCGACCGTCCACAACCCGCGAGAACCCACTGCCACGAGAATCGTAAAGCGGCACGCCACCACTCCCCGCCACGGCCGTAGGGTCGCCAGCATCAATCGCCGGGCTCCCAGCAAGTAGTGCATGAGTTAGCGTCGCTCCACCATAATCGCCCAACGGCCCAAGCAACGGATCCACACTCACTAAATTGCCTGCTCCATTATTAATCGCATTGATCTCCCCAGCACTCATCCCCGCAGTGCTGCCAATCAAACTGTAATTCACCGTCAGCACAAACCATGTCCACAACTCACGCCCACCAAAATTCGCGCTATTGTTCGCAACGATCGAGTTTCTTACTGTGATGTCACCAAATGCCCCTCCTCCCGATCCCTGCACAGACACATTCTCCACAATCGTGCTGTGGATGATTTCGACCGAGCCGCCAATCGCGGCGATTCCTCCGCCAAAAGCCCCTTCCCCTTCCACACGATTTCCGCTAATCGTGCTATTCGTAACAACAATGTCCCCCCAATACGATGCGACCCCACCACCATCAGCAGTACGAAACAAGTCGTAATCGATCAACGGCCCCCCGGTCGTCGTGTTGCCAGATATCGTGCTGTTCGTGATCGAAACGTCACCATAGGCATAGATACCGCCCCCCATTCCTCCCAGCCCAGCCGCGGTGTTCCCGCTGATCGTGCTCCGGCTAACCGTCACCGTGTGGCCAGCAACACCGCCTCCCCCACCGCCGACCGCGCTATTGTTGCTGATTTCGCTATCGGTAACATTCAAATGGAATCCACTGATGCCGCCACCGCTATCTGCCGTATTGCCGCTGATCGTGCTGTTCACCAACTGCAAACCGTAAGCATCGATCGCGCCGCCACCGCCTCCCGCGGTGCTATCGAGGATGGAACTATCACTCACGGTAAGCTGAATAAATCCTAAAGCACTAATCGCACCGCCATGATAACCGGCCGATGGATTGGTCGCTCCCCGCACGAGCGTCATCCCCGCCAACGACACCGAAAAATCCTCGTCGCTAACATTGGGGTCATCGATCTCAAAAATCCGCGACTGCAAATTGGCGTCGAGTGTCAATTCATCTCGCCCGGGCCCACTCAGCTCCACCGGCCCAGTAATCTTGAAAGCCCCCGCGGTAAGCAAAAGCGTGCCAGAAACGCCCGAAAACTGAATCGTATCCATGCCTGGCGATTGGTTCGCATCAAAGATCGCCTGCCGAAGGCTTCCCGGCAAATCCCCTTCGGCACTTACCGCTCCATCCAGCAGGTTCGTGACCCAATACGTGGCCAGCACCCGCCGGCTCTCCAACGATTCAAAGCACAAACGACGCGATAGATTTCTATTTTTAGCCATATCTTCTCAAACCGGGAACGGTGTCAATCAGAGAGGGGAGTTTTTCAACCAGCAAGCAATTCGAACGCTTCATCGATCTCGCGATAACCTTGCTTCGCGCTCGCATCCGAATCACTTTGCACGGCAATCTCGATTTCCTGCGCAAGAATACGATACGCGGGCTTGATCGCAAACCCATTCAGAATCCTCATCAAAGCCGATCAATACATCCACTTGCGATGCTGCTTCGTCAACAATTGTGTTGACGGTTATTGCCAAAGGGCAGCGCGTTTCGAGAGTCTCGAGGCCCAAGCTTATCTGAAAACATGGTCCTTGAACTCCCTGCTGACAATGCGACGCGTACCACGAGTGCCCACACTACTACCCACTCCAAACCAACGAATTCGCATCGCATACCCCCTGGATTAGCTAGAATCTTGGAACCCAGTGAGGATAGCAATCGCAACCACAAAAAACAAGAACTTAGGAACTCTAACAAAACCGGCGGGGACTGTCCCGATTTTGCGGAGTCTTCGCAGCAAAATGGGACTGTCTCCCTCTCTCAGACGGTTTTGTTAGAGTTCCTTAACCCTCTCCTACTCGCCTCCCGCGCTTCCGCTCCATCCACCACCACATGCCGCGCCCCCACAGAATTCCCGCAGCCGGAAACACGGCCAACGAAATCGCCAAAAGCACAGGCAGTTGCTCCCAACCGTCCTGATACGCGCGCAACACGCCAAACAAAATACCCGTCGGCACACCCCACCCCAACACGCCAAAAAGCAACACGAACTTCTTGCGCCCCATTCCCAATACACCAGCCCGCTTTGCCACTCGTTCGCCAGCCATGATCCAATCTCCATAAAAGAGGACAACCAAAAAATCAGCAACTCACCACCATTGCGAGCTGCACATCCTCTCCTACGGCGATAAACCACTCCTGTTACACGCGGCCTACGAAAGTTCCGATTTAGTTGGCTACCCGCACCTGCACATGGCAGCCAACTGCAGCGAATTTTTATGCGGTGTGGCAACCCTGTATTGCAATGCAAGCCAAAGGGATAATGTAGTACGGCCGGCCATTAAACTCTTTGCGACGAGCGTCAGGCGGAATACTGGGCTGGCATGACTCAACATTGCACCGATGCCCTTGCTGTGGCATGACATAAATCGGCGTTGGGGGCGACCTTCGAGTCGGCATTGAGGAAACGTACCAATGCACTGGTGCGAGCGCAAGCGCAAGCCCGAGCAAAACGCCATACAAAAAATGGAGACGATTGAAATTTAGTTTCATGCAAAATCTCCTATGCCTAACGACCAAGCTCAGTTGCCCACCCTCAAGTGGGCGGATTGAGCGCTAATATACGCTTGCGGAAAGGAGATGCCAAATCGACCGTTGGACTGGCGGGGCAACTGCAGCGACTTGTTAGGCGTCTATCGAAACTTATACGGAGCTTGGGCGTCATCCTGTTGCCTTTCTTCTGACGTCATGCGCCCCCGAATAACGCGCGTGGTGTACCCGCCAACCAAATAACCGTTCTCAATGAACATCCAATCTGAAATATAGGAAGGATCAAACTCGACTCGTTGCATAAATTTCAAGCTCGGCAGGTTTGGCTCATTAGCTACAACGCCGCTTGGGTTCGTGCCGCTAAAATCCAAATCCGCCAACCAGATATGCTCTCGCTGCTCTCCCTCATCGAAGACGACCTTCACGAGGAAACCCGCCTGCTGCTCGGTCGGATGGCAAAACGCCTCGATGAACTGCCCGAAGCTTGCCTTTGCTTTGCCGATAGCAGTTTCCATCTCGACATCCGCTGGCGAAAACGGAACGGTTCGGTCGCCTGACATGTGCTGGCCGCCTAACTTGCTATTCAACAGAACGTTTGTAGATAAGCATATCTTATCAACAGTAAAGTTGAGTAAAACACCTAGCCAACTAATCTCCCTGAGCTTACCCCACTTGCGGCCAAAGCAGCAACTATTTCATTTGTTATCACGTCAAACTTTGCCGCCACAAGTCCACAGCGCCCGCCCCACCAACTATCAACCAACCGCTATCAACTATCTCATCCTTCTCCGTGCCCTCCGTGCCTCCGTGGTAAAATCCCCAGCCCAAAAAATTCCCAAAACAAGTTTGTTGAAAACGGCCACGGGATATGTATATTGGTACACGTATGAAATGGCCGTTCGAGCTTGTTGCTGCCCGAAGAGCTCTCGCCGGCGTCCGCACCGATCATCGGCTTAGGCCCGTGCATAGGACCCTGTAGCCCCCTCCCTCACGGGAACCACGGTGTAGGTGCGGAACATCGCCGGAACCAAATGGTAGGCAGGTTCCAAGACGGATGGTTGGGTTCAGTATCCCGCGTACGTCGCATCCCCATGCGCCGTCCCAGGATCCCGCCCCCAGTGGGCCCATCGTTTCATTTTTTTAAGAAGGTGTAAGTAATAAGGCATAAGTCGTAAGTCTGCGGCTCAACGCCCTTTATTACTTACGACTTTCTACTTACGACTTACGACTCCACTACGGCAACGCCGCGGCCGCGCCGACAACCGCACCCGCTTGGAAGACTGCGCCACGTGGGCTGAGTGGGATCGGATTACACATGTACGGCGCGCAGTTGCCAGGGCGGTAATGTCCCAACGAGTAAATGCACTCGCACGGTGGCTCTACGCCCATACAGTACGGCAGCACGGGTAGGCGTGTGAAGAAGTGGGCACCCGACACGAAAGGTTGCAAGCAGGGAGACCAAGAATGGCCATAACGCTCGAGTTGTTCGTCTTCAAAGTAAAGCGGCTTGTGGCAAAGGGCCGAGGCCTTCCACATATACGTGGTTTGTTCCCAGCAACGTCCGCCGTGCCAGGCACCTTCATCGAGCGTGCATTCGTACGGGAAATCGGCTCCCGGCTCGCCGGCAACAACAATGTTCAAGCTCAATTTATCAATCGTGTTTTCACGCAGATCCTCGAAGCCTTCCACGCAAGCCGCTTGCGACTTCTGGCGCTCCGCTTCGATCGCCTCTTCGCTCAAACTCGGAGTCGTGGACGGCAACGGAGCGGCAACGGGTGGACGATCGGGCAGATTTGGCTGAAACTGCCCCGGCTGACGCTGAATAGGAGAAATCGGCTGCTGATTCTGAGGACGTTGCTCGATCTGCGTGCCATTATCCGGCAGCGGCGGAGCCGTTTCGAAGTCGTCCAGCGATGGATCTTCGAGCGGCGGCAAATCACCCGCCGGATCGGTAGATTGATTCCGCACCGACTCTGGCCGCCCTGTTGGCGAATTGATGATCTCGTCGATAGCCCCACCAGCGCTGCTGCTTCCGGCAGAGGGAGCCTGGGCAGAACGGAACCCGTCTTCAAAAGCGTCACTCCGCTCGACTACCACACTACGATACTCGGTTTCGCCGGAAACGGCATTTGCAAATCGCGGGCCTGCTTCGTTTTCATACGCCACGGGTCGAACCGAGCTATCGACACGCGGGGCGGAACTGCGAAGCGGGTTGATTTGCGTGGCACGTGCGGAAAAAGGGGCCGGCTCGCTGACCGACTTCGATTCGTTCTTGTAGTGAAAGTTGGCCGAGCGCTTGGCAGTCCCCGCGCTACGCCATTGAAGCTGGCTTTGAGCAGCAACGGAGGTAGTTAGCAGGATGATACCAACGAAGCTTGTCAGAATATTTATGGTTATTCGCGAGACCCAGGCACGTAATGGGATTGGCAAGACGGGATTATTCGTCTGCGGAGAACTCAGCGGTGTAGTTTGGCGCTTCTTGCGTGATAGCAATGTCATGAGGATGGTTCTCCCGCATACTTGCGGCCGTGATTTTGATGAACTTCGCTTCTGTGCGAAGTTCATCGATAGTTTTCGCGCCGCAGTAGCCCATGCCAGCCCGCAGCCCGCCCACGAGTTGATACAAAAAGGGACTAAGCGCACCCTTGTACGGCACGCGCCCTTCGACCCCCTCGGGGACCAATTTTCCCTTGTTAACTTCCGAGTTCGTTTGCCGGTAGCGTTCGCTCGAGCCATGCACCATGGCACCGAGCGATCCCATTCCGCGATAAGCCTTATAAGTTCGCCCTTGGTACAACACCCTTTCGCCGGGGCTCTCGTCGAGCCCTGCCAGAAGTCCGCCGAGCATCACGGCGTTGGCCCCGGCTGCGATTGCTTTGGTGATGTCTCCCGAGTAGCGAATGCCACCGTCTGCGATAAGTGTCGTGTTCGTTCCCTTGGTTGCCTGCGACGCTTCGTAAATCGCGGTGACCTGCGGCACGCCGACGCCGGAGATGACCCGCGTCGTGCAGATCGATCCGGGGCCGATGCCCACTTTCACCGCGTCGGCTCCAGCGTCGACGAGATCGCGGGCTCCGTCGCGAGTAGCGACATTACCGGCCACCACGTCGATGTCCCAACGTTTCTTCACTTCGCGGACCGTCTCGATGACATTCGCGGAGTGCCCGTGGGCGCTGTCGACGACCAGGAAATCCACGCCTTTGTCGATCAGGCTGCCGGCCCGATCATAATCGAAGACCCCGACGGCGGCTCCAACTCGCAGCCGACCATGGCGGTCTTTGGCTGCTTGCGGGAAGCGGCGCATCATGTCGATGTCTTTGATCGTAATCAGTCCGGTCAGTCTGTTATTGTCGTCAACCAGCAGTAGCTTCTCGACCTTTTTTGCCATTAAAATCTTCTCAGCTTGCTCAAGCGTCACGGTCCCGCGTGCTGTCACGAGCCCGTCGGACGTCATCACTTCGCTGATAGGAACATCGTTATGCTCGAGAAAACGCAGGTCGCGGCGCGTGATGATGCCCACCAACTGGCCGTTTTGCACGATCGGAATGCCGCTCACTTTGGAGCGAAACATCGTATCGTGCGCGGTAGCGACGCTAGCATCCGGCGGCAACGTCACGGGGTCCACAATGATGCCGTGCGCCGAGCGTTTGACCTTGTTGACCTCTTCGGTTTGGCGCTCGATGGACATGTTCTTATGAATCACGCCGAGCCCGCCTTCTTGAGCGAGCGCGATGGCCATCGCCGCTTCGGTAACCGTATCCATCGGCGAACTGAGAATCGGCACGGGCATTGTGATGCGCGCCGTAAAGCTCGTCGCGACATCGACCTCGGAAGGCACGACCGTGCTGTAGGCAGGAGTGATCAGCACATCGTCGAACGTGAGGCCGGTAGTGGTGAATTTACTGATAAGTTTGTCATCCATGATGGCAGACCTCCGATGGATTTGCGCAGCGACGAATCGAATCTCGCATTGTCGTCGAACATATGCCTCGCTTTCAAGATGCCTCATCACACCACCTCAAGGCGATGACCACGGATTACACCGGCATCCCGAATGGCTGCATCCGACTTTAATCCGTACCATCTGTGAAATCCGTGGTTGAAACCCTAACGAGCACGGGCTATACTTCGGATATACCGAAAGGAGAAGGACATGGTCACCAAAGTACAAAAGTGGGGGAACAGCCAGGGACTGCGGTTCACGAAGGATGTGCTGGAACAAGCGCAGATCGGCATTGGCGATGAGGTCGAGGTCTCGGTGCGCGGCGGGCGAATCATCGTCGAACCGGTGACGAAAGTGCGCGGGCGATACAAGCTCAGCGAGTTGGTGGCCAAAATCCCTAAAGGCCATCGAGCCGAAGAAGTCGACTTGGGGCCGCCGGTTGGAAAGGAATCCTGGTAATGGCCCGATACATTCCGCAGCAAGGAGATTTCGTGGTACTGAACTTCGATCCGCAATCGGGCCACGAACAAAAAGGGCGTCGCCCGGCAATCGTCGTTAGCAAAGCACCGTTCAACCGACATACCGGGCTAGCCATGCTGTGCCCGATCACCAACACTTTTCGCAACTACCCGTTCCACGTTGCCGTACCGCCCGGCCCGAAGCTGACCGGCTACATCATGGTCGAGCAAATTAAAAGCGTCGATTACACCAGTCGCAAGGCAAAGTTCGTGGCAAAAGCGCCACGGGCAACGGTGAATGAAGTGCTGAGCATTCTGGATGCGTGTATTTACGATTAGCTTGCCGGTCGCGCTCTTTGAGACCGTGGCAGGAACGGATCCGGAGAGAGTTCGTCGCAGTACTAAGATACTACAAGGCAGGCATGGGCGTTGCCTGCTGCGCGGATGGCGGGGCATTACGATTAGATGAGTTCGTCGTCGCGGTTGGCGACATGGGAAGCGAGTCGGACAAGTAGTGCCAGAGCCGACGGAGGAGGACGTACTGGACGTATAGCAAAGCGACGATGCCCAAAAGAATTGGAGCGAGGCCTTCGGTTACCACGGCCGCCCACAGTATGAACAGGATTGGGGCGATTGTTCCGTACACGATGGCGGATTTAAGCACGAGACCGCGGCCAGGCGTGGTCAGGTCAGAACGCAGTTGACGGTAGGCGTTCCACAGAGCAATCGGCGTAAAGACAAGGCCGACGAAGCAGTTGAGCAGAGCCAAGAGTATCCAAAAATCGTTCGGGCCATTGGCAGCGGCGGCAATCATCGCGAAAAGACAACCGCACGCAAGGATCGCGGCGCTCACGGCAACTACGTTGGGCCACTTGGGTCGTGTCAGCCGGAAGGTGCGTTGCGTAGCCAGCGAGGCTGGCGCGGTTGACTCGTTTTTCTTACCGCCGTTGGTGTACATCGCGGCAAAGTGGGCGGGCGGCTCGAGTGTGTCGAGGACGGCACGGACCGCTTCTTCGGTAGGCGGCAGGGGACGCATCGCGACCATCTCGGCGATTTGCGTTTCGAGATCCTGCAACACTTGCATCCGCTCGGCCCGCGGTGCGCCTGCGGCAATGAGGGCGTTTTCAACACCAATCAGGTAGGCGTCGATGATATCCGAGCCGACGTTGTCGAATGCGGGAGCGCCAGACATGTTTATTTCTCCGGAGAGGAATTGGGATCAACGAGTTTATCAATGGTCGCAACGACGGCCGTCCATTGTTGTGACATGGCCGCGAGAGAACGTCTGCCTGCGGCGGTGATGCGGTAATAGCGCCGCGGTGGCCCCGACGGTGACGGCGTGGTGGTAACGCTGAGGTGACCTTCTCGGGCCAGTCGAGCGAGGAGTGGGTAGACGGTGCTTTCGGTCAGACTGAGCCCGTCGTGTTCGGTGAGGAATTGCACGAGCTGATATCCGTACGCTTCTCCCAACCGCTGGACAGCGGCCAATACACAAAACTCGGCCAGCCCCTTGCGAAGCTGGGTGCTCCACTGATCGATGTTTAGCGTGGTAGGCATAGGACTTCTCTCGCCGCTACCTCGGAATGCATAGTAGCGGTGTCGCGGGAACTTGTCAAGCGTGGCTGGGGGCGTGGTTTTCGGACAATTGAGGTAAGAGCGAAAAGATGAACCAGCCCCGGCAACGGGCGAGGTGTGTTACCAACCAATGCGGCAGACGCCCTCGACCTGATCGAAATGCGTATCTTGGCTTACGATTTCCAGGGAGTGCTGACGAGCTAATGCGGCGATCCAGAGGTCGCTTTCGGGAATGGGAGTGCCGCGTTTCTTCAGCTCACTTCGGATGGCAGCATAGAGACCGGCAGTTGCCCGATCTGGGCACAACACGATTGATTCGGCTTCGAGTCGGCGAAAGAGAGATTGCAGTCGCCGAGGCCGGGCTAACGCGAGCAGGCCATACTGGTATTCCGCAATAACGGGCAGCGGCAGGTGATGTCGGTCGGCTGGCTCAAGACAGTCATTCAACCGTTCGTCGCTTCCCACGAGCAACGCGCCGACACAGCGTTGGTGTCGAGAATCATCACCAACCCTCAGGATCAACCTTGGAGAACTCCTCGTCGATGATGCGTTGTACCTCTGCGACTTCTTTTGGGTCTGCCGCGCCGAAGACGGCGCGCCATCCTGTCGTCTTATGCTTTGCTTTCGATTGGCGTGTGTCGTTCTTGATCTTTGCTCTTACGGCTTCGACCAGGAAGTCTTTGATGGATTGGCCCTTGAGCGCGGCCCGAGCTTTCACCTGACGGTAGAGCGTATCCGGGATTTCGACGGTCGTCTTCATGCTACAACCACAAAACCATATTTATGGTTTGTCAAGGTTGTACTTGGTATCAGGGACGGCGGGTTCGGTAACTCGGCCGTGAAGCGAGTATCCACAATGAGGAGTGAATCGCAAGTATACAAGTCTAATCGAAGGCAGGCTATCATCTGATGAGCGTCAGGGGGTTATTGGGGGGGATCATGATAAGGCAGATGCAGCATTTTCCTAAATTGGTAAGCGGACTTACGGGGCCGAGGACGGCCCGGCTCACTGCGAATGGCTCTCGTGGTGATGCGAGTTTGAATGTACTGAGATTAGTCTGAGATTTTCCATTCGAGGAATGGCGCGGAGATCTGCGTGATTTCGTCTTTGGGGCTCTCTTTGATTTTCTCCTCGGTGTTGTCCGCGGCATTGAATTTCACATCGACTTTGATGTACGGGCAGTCGCGGTAAGCGTAGCGACGCTCGTGGCGGTTGGAGAGGCCGCCTTCTTCGACGAAGACTCGTAGCAACTCTTCGCGCGTGCTGCCCTGTTCGATCGTTTGCATTTCCAACAGGCTTCGAGCGACCCAGCCGATGCGGTCTTCGCTTGTGTCGGCGAGTTTGCCGGCGGTTCGTAGGGCTTCTTCGATGCGTTTGTCACCGCGTGGGTCTTCGCCCTTGAAGAATTTTTCAGTCGGGTAGCCGAGTTGGATGGGGAGCTGGTTCTTGCCCGCAGCAATGCCACCCGCCATGACGATGACGGGCGAAGGGAGGCTTTTGGAGGACACGCTGGTGGTGAACATGCCGTCGTAGATCGGTTTGCCGCCGACGCACATCGAAAACGGAACGCCGGAGACCAACCGCTTGCCTTCGAGCAGAGACGTGGCCAGTTTGGCCCGGGCGGCTGGCTGGAGATTCAGCGTATGGCTGGCCCAATCGTAAAACTGAATCTGGTCGGCGGCGACGATGACCTTGCCGTCAGGATCACGGATATCGAACTCGGCCGCTGGTTCGGCAGCATGCGCGACGCTGAATGAAAGGACGGTTAGTACGAAGACGGCAACTGAAAAAGTCGACTCGAAACGAAGCATAGCACCTCCTGTTGGCTCCTCGCCATTCTAGGAAGCGATGTGTCAAACTACGAGTTTTGTTACCTGCTTGTTACATTGGATGGATAAAAAGGGCCAAGCGTCAACAAGTTGATTGCACAACTCGAGGCTGGGGATGGCTCGGCATGCGAATGAAACAAGGCCCCCACGCTCTGTTCTTACCTCGAAAGCCCTTTCTTGCAGAGGCAAAAATCTGCGACAATATTCGTGAAGCTGCGGCGAATACCGTTTTGGAATCGCGCAGCGGCGTACGCACGCTATACAATTGAGGGAGGTTTTACGATGCCAGAAGGTACATTGTATCGTTCGAGAGATGACCGCATGATCGCCGGGGTTTGCGGCGGACTTGCCAAGTGGCTGGGTTGGGACCCCACGGCTGTAAGAGCACTTTATGTGCTCGTGTCGTTCTTTTCCGCAGCTTTTCCAGGAATCATTGTCTACATCATCCTGGCGCTGGTGATGCCATCGGAGCCTTGAAGCACAACGGCTGTAGAGGCGCAGATCCCCCAAAGCTAATTCAAGGAACGCTGATTCGCGCTAGAGCAATTTTCCCTAACACTCTGCGACCTTTGCGCCTCCGCGTGAAATAATCTCCCTCCATTGGAAACCAGTCAGGAGGCGAATTCAGAATCGCCTAAAGCCGGCCTCATGGAGACCAGCTACAGCCGTTTTGGAATGCTTCTTGGACGCCTCTTTGTGCCTTTGTGCCTTGGTGGTTTAAAAGAGGTTGTTAAAGAAGGCGTCAGGCTGGAAAGCCTGACCTACGGCGGCGGTAACCGAGACAGAGCGCGGTTGCCATGAAGAGTGAGATGATTGCTGCCGGTTCTGGGACTGATGCTACCGTGAAACTGCCGCTGCTTGAGGCGAAGGCGAGTTTGAGTGGCAAGGTGCTCGGCGGCTGGGGGCTGTTGAGGTAATCGATGCCGCTGATCGTGAAACTCGTGACGCCACTGCCCAGGAGCGATAAGAAATCGAGGCTGTCGCCAGGATTGAACGTGCCCAGCGGGCTGCCGCCGACCAACACCGCGAACGGTTCAGAGAAGCCCGTGGGGAACTCTTCGATTCGGGAAAACGTGGTATCACCATTGGCTTGAAATTCGAGCGTCGATGCCAACGGCGCGGCCACCCAACGTGATGATGTAATGTTCTCGAACTCGAATTGGCCGGGGAGCGAGCTGGTTGGCAGTAGCGCACGATCTTGCCATGTGCCTTGCAAGTAGGTGAGCGAGCCGACGCCAGCGCCGTAGACGGCGCGGATGCCGTTGATGTCGTCTTGCATGAGGGCGGCTGTGCCAAGCCCGTTCGAACGGATGAAGATCCAATACATGTTGGCATCTTCATCGTTCGTATGGCCGAGGCCGAGCGAATGGCCAAGCTCGTGGACGGTTGCGCCGAGAATATCGGGAACCGATAATGTTCCGACTTCCTGCCAACGATCACCGTGGTCGTATTCCACATCGCCCCCCAGCACATTGGTGGAAGGATAGTAGGCCTGTGCTTTGGCGATAGGCGAAGCGGGCGGCGGTGGGTCGGGGCCGTTGATGTAAATATGTCGAAAGCGAATTTGGCCGTACTGGGTCGATCCTTGTGCGTACGTCCGGCCGTCGTCGGGAACTTCGACAAAGTGGAGCGGCACCACGGTGGACCATACCGAAAGCGCTTCTTCGATCGAGTCGCGAATGAGTAGCGGCGGCAAGGGCTGGCCGTTCGGCATGAGCAGGCCGCCGTTGAACATGTTTTGATAGCTGTAGGTAATTGTCACAGGACTGCCGAGGCCGCCCGGTTGCGGCCACTTGGAACCGATCAGCACGTATGCCGAGGCAGGCGCAATCAGGGTGAAGACACACGCGGCAAAGGCCGCGAATTGCAGGCAGTAATGAACGGCGCGTTTCAACGCAAATCTCGCAGGGGCCAAGCAAAAAAGGAAGTAAATCGGCACGATTGCGGCGATTGATTCACCGCGGGAACGCTTTGAAAAGGCGTGTCTTTAGACGTGAAGCATTAGGCCGATGGATTTGCTTGGAGAGAATGGTTCCCTACGAAAGGGGCGGTGTCCCCAGCACCTATTTTAGCCCCAGTTTAGGAGGACGCAAGCAATCGGAGAACGGAAAACGAAGGGTTTTCAGCCACTTCGGCACCGAAAGCGTAGCGGATTTCGTGCCGGCAGCGGTTGTTACAGGGTTGTTACATGAGCCACGGGAATTGCCGCGTAGAATCCAGCGAAGGCGGACGACTTGGGGATGACCATACCGCAATCGCAACGGAGGAACATCGATATGAATGGTTATGCACGACACGGTTTGTTGCTGGTGCTTTGCATGGGGGCTGCCACGCTTGCTGCTGAATCGTCCGCAACCGCGGCTGAGAGCATCACACTAAACCATCTCACCGTAACGCCACACGGCAAAGAGGGGCATTCGACTGACCGAACGCCCGAAGCATTCGAGCACGCACTTCACGAATACGATACGCTCGTGGCGAATCGTGGGACAATCGAGCAAGAACTCCGGCAATTGTATCTTTCACCTGAAGCTAGCCAAGCAGCTTCTCACAAATTGCCAGCACGCATCCAAACGCAAATTAAGAAGTTCGAACAACAGCTTCAAACACTCGACCGACAAATTGCGGATGCGGCGGTACGGGTGGATGAAGCTGGCGGTCAACGAACGTGCAGCGTCTCGCGGTTGTATTGGCATACCGATATTGACCAGGCACGAATCGCGGCTGCCGAAACGAATCGGCCAATACTCAGCTTACGAATGTTGGGCAAGCTGACTGATGAATATAGCTGCGCGAACAGCCGGTTCTTTCGCACGGCGCTGTACTCGAACAAAAAGGTAGGCGACTTCCTACGGACAAACTTCGTGCTGCATTGGCAAAGTGTGCGGCCCGTGCCGCGCGTGACGATCGACTTTGGCGACGGGCGGAAGTTGGAACGCACGCTTACAGGCAACAGTGCGCATATAGTGTTAGCTGCCGATGGTACGCCGCTGGATGTGTTGCCCGGTTTGTACAGCCCGTTGGCCTTTCTACGATGGATATCGTTAATACGCGATTTTCACGCGAAATATCACTACGCTGCTGCCGATAAACGACCTGCAATGTTGACGGCGTTCCATCAACGTCAGCGCGATCGAGCCGTGCAGCAATGGGATTACGATCTCCAACAAATTGGCATTGAGAAAGCAGAACAAGCAAGGTTGCGCATCAACATGGCGTTGGCGGCGGCACGGCTGGCTGGCGAGGTGACGCCGAAGGAAATTGCGGCACCGAAAGCCAATAAGGCGTTCGAGCAGGCGGTTGTCAAAACGGTAGCCGAGGCACCGGTGTTGCGATTCGCACGACTCGGCGGCACCTGGATGGAACGGGGTATGAACGAGGAACTGTGGCAGGCCCTTGCCAATTTGCATCGTTCCGACGTTCAACTCGACGAAGCCAGCGTGGCGGTGATGCGTCGCGAAGCGCCGACGGCCGAGGCCGCTGCAGGCGTGGCAGTCACCAAGTCGATAGCCGAGGATCCTATTTTACGTGTCGTTAAATCTTTTGAAGACTCCATCGCGCTGGACACGGTACGAAATGAGTATTTATTGCATCGGCGAGTTCATGAAGCGTTTTCCACGGATATGGCGGCGGTACAAAATTCGGAAACACTCAACGAATGGGTGTATGCAGAGTTGTTCCTGACACCAAGCAGCGATCCGTGGCTCGGGCTTGTACCGCGTGATGTATACTCGGCGTTAGAGGACGATGGAAAGACGCAGCCGGAGGCGACACGGGAAGGCCAGGCTGCAACGAGGCGTTCGCCGTTTTTGGAAGGTGGCCGCTAAGCTTTTGGGAAATGGGCGCTAGGCCTCGAACGGCTGGGGAAGTTTTTTGTAATCTGTATGGCGATGACGCGAATCCTTACCATTGAAGATGACGCGGCGATTCGTCGAGGGATCGTCGATGCGCTCGCCTTCGCCGGTTACGAGGTATTGCAAGCGGGCGATGGAAACGAGGGTGCGCAGGTGGCCGTTTCGCGCGAGTTCGATTTGTTGCTGTTGGATATGGTGCTGCCGGGCAAGTCGGGGCTCGACATCTTGCGCGAAGTTCGGAACGCAAGGCCGACATTGCCGGTGATCATCCTGAGCGCTCGCGGCGAGGAGCGAGATCGTGTGGCAGGGCTCAAAAACGGTGCCGACGATTATGTGGTGAAGCCGTTCAGCGTGAACGAATTGCTTGCGCGTGTGGAAGCCGTGCTGCGAAGAACGCCGGCGCGGCCGACAGACGTAAGCGAATTGCCGATCATTGGCGGATGGGTGGACTTCGCAAGGTGCGAAGTAAGGTTCGACGACGGCGGGCGTGAGGAATTGTCTGACCGTGAGCGGGAGCTGCTGCGGTACTTCGCCTGCCATGCGGGTCGGGCCATTTCACGCGACGAGCTTTTGGCAAATGTATGGCAGATCGATTCCCGCGGCGTCACGACGCGGACAATCGACATGCACGTAGCACGATTGCGAGAGAAATTGCGCGATACGAATGGAGAGCCACGCGTATTGCTGACAGTGCGCGGGAAGGGGTATATGTTGGGGAGGGAGAAGGCGTAAGTCGTTAGTGATTTCCCGTTCGCTGTTCGGCATTCCCCGTTTGTTACTCGTCGCTAAACCGCAAGCGGTTTGTTACACATGCTTCTGGCTCTCGACCCTTGACTCTCGACCCTCCACCCTCCCCATGATTCGTCCTTGGCAAGTTTGGTTGGTATTTCTTGGCTGCACGTTGGCGGCTGGGGCGGGGATGGCATGGCTCACACGGCAGGCGTTACTTGCAGATGAATTGCGTCGGACGGCTGAGGCGGGCAAGGAATTCGAACAACGTGTAAGCCTTGCTTTGTGGCGGATGGATACCGAGCTTGCGCCGATTATTGCCGAGGAGGTGATTCGCCCGGCCAACGCGTTTCGCCCTGGTAAAACGGCCATCGAGCCACCGCCGTATGTGTTGCTTCAATGCGAAGCGAATGAAAACGAAGGATGGGTCTCGCCGCAACAACCCCGTGGCAAAGAGGGGAAACCGCTGCCGGAACTTGTAGAACTGCAACGAGCGGTCGATCTGCAAAAGCTCCTTGCCGAGTTGCCCGATACGCCGCTTCCGATGACGACGCAAACGCAGTCGCTAGATCAATTGGATACGGTACAACAGCCACCCGCCCAACAACTCGCGAACAATTCTTTTTACGAAGACAATACAGCGAATGCGCTGCCAATCGAGACGTCGGCTCAACAGGCAAGGTCTGCAAACGCACCTCTTGCGGAACCGAACGATCAAGCAGCGACTCCAAACCCGAAAGCAATCGACTTTTTGCAGCGCGGGCAGCGTTACCAAACGGCAACCGCGCAGAACCTGCGAAATCGCAGCGACTTGCAACAGTCTGCGCCGTTCGATACGGTCGCCCACGATGAACAAGTGGGGGTGAGCCGCCCGATGTGGATCGGCGATCGCCTGATGCTCGTAAGACGTGTCATGAGCAATGGCGAAACCGCCGTGCAAAGCACATGGCTCGACTGGTCGCGTCTTAAAGAACAATTATTGTCCGAGTGCAAAGAATTGTTGCCGCAGGCCGACTTGGTGCCCATCAAGAATGGCGAGTCGGAAGACCCGGGACGAATGCTGGCCGGATTACCCGTGAAACTTGTAACGAACGAATTGCCGGCAATCGGCGTGTTGGATCGATCGCTGAATTTAGCATTATGGACGGGTTGGGGAGCGGCAGCATTGGCCGTGCTCGCTGCCGCCGCCCTGCTCTACGGAGTGATGGCGCTCAGCGAACGCCGCGCGGCATTTGTATCGAGCGTGACGCACGAGCTTCGCACGCCGCTCACCACGTTTCGCATGTACTCCGAAATGCTGGCTCGCGGCATGGTGCCCGACGCGGATCGGCGGCAAGAGTACTTCAACACACTGCAACACGAATCGGAACGACTGACATTACTTGTTGAAAACGTGCTTTCCTACGCGCGACTGGAACGCGGGCGAAAGCCGCAGGGACAAGATCGCGTGACGATGCAATCGCTGCTCGACCGCACGGGGCCGCGACTCGCACAACGGGCGACCCAAGCGGGCATGACGTGCGACATCCAGATCGACAAGCAAGCGGCCGATTGTGAATTCACGACCGACCAGAGTGTCGTCGAGCAAATTCTTTTCAACCTGGTCGATAACGCGGCTAAATACGCTCGCGGCTCGGAAGACAACCGAATTCATATCGAAACAAACCGCGAAGGCGAGTGGGGGCGAATCGTGGTGCGCGACCATGGGCCGGGGATCGAGCTTAGCCGTTGGCGTGGGCCGAGAGCGTTCGGCAAAACGGCCGAGCAATCGGCGGAGACAGCACCCGGCGTTGGGCTAGGATTGGTGTTATGCCAGAGATTGGCTCGGCAGATAGGGGGGCGGTTGGAAATTGGTAAAGCGAATAACGGTGGGGCGACGGTATCGCTGTGGTTGCCCCTCGGCAGAGCAGCTACTTGAGTCAAGCTCAATTGGGTAGGCAAGACGATAAATATGTTGAGGAGCGAAACTGTCGTCTTGCGACGTTCGTCTCGCGGAGCGAGATGTCTACTTTGTAGCATTACCCCCGTAGTGCTGCCCTGCCCTGTTGTGGGGTGTTTCGGTATATTTGTGGGCGAACCCGCGACCTGCCGGTCGCGGCTAGTTGGCCCTAGGTGGCTGCGTACTTAACCAGTCATTTATGTCTGGAAATCAATATACCGACCTCCGACCTCTCAACTTCGACCTCTGATGAAAACTGACGAACTTCGCGAGAAGTATCTTGCGTTTTTTGAAACCAAAGGCCACAAGCGTGTGCCTAGCGATGTGCTCGTGCCCACGTGGGATCCCAGCGTGTTGTTCACGCCGGCGGGCATGAACCAATTCAAGGACCATTTCCTCGGCAAAGTGAAGCTGGAATTCACCCGCGCCACGACCTGCCAAAAATGCCTGCGCACGGGCGACATCGACAACGTGGGGCGCACCGCGTATCACCACACGTTTTTCGAAATGCTCGGCAACTTCAGCTTTGGTGATTATTTCAAGCGCGACGCCATCAACTGGGCGTGGGAATTTCTTACCGATAAGAAATGGCTTGGCCTCAACCCGGCGCAACTGACAGTGACCGTGTACAGCGACGATGATGAGGCGGCCGGCATCTGGCAGAAGGACATTGGCCTCTCGGTCGATCGCATCGAACGCTGCGGCGAAGATGAAAACTTTTGGCCAGCCAATGCGCCGAGCCAAGGGCCCGACGGCGTTTGCGGACCGTGCAGCGAAATCTATTTCCATCCCGAGGGCTCCAAGGCGGTCGAAATTTGGAACCTCGTGTTCACACAGTTCAACCGCGTGGGCAATCCGCCCGATAATTTGCGACCGCTGCCGAGCAAGAACATCGACACGGGCATGGGCCTCGAGCGGTGCGCCTCCACCTTGCAGGGCGTGCCCACGAATTATCACATCGATATTCTGCTGCCGATCGTAAACGCGGCAGCGGACGTGTGCGGCACCAAGTACGAGTACGAATCGGATAACGGCCGACGCCTGCGACGCATTACCGACCACGTGCGCGCTTGCACGTTCGCAGTACATGAGAATGTTTACCCGGGTGCCAACAAAGAGAAGTATGTGGTGAAGCGGTTGCTTCGCCGCGCGGTGCTCGATGGTCACCAAATGGGCTTGCGCGAACCGTTCTTGCATAAGCTTGTGCCCATGGTGGCCGACATGATGAAACGGCCCTACCCCGAACTTGGCGAAACGGTAAAACGTGTCAGCAGTGTGATCGAAAAAGAAGAAGCCAACTTCTTCGGCACAATCGACGCGGGTCTGAACCACATCGACCGCGTGTTCGAACAAATGCGCAAAGAGAACCGCGTGACGGTCGATGGCGCGGTGGCGGCCGAGTTGTATCAAACGTATGGCGTGCCGCCCGAGTTGTTCGAGTCGCTGGCGGCCGAGCATAACCTGGCGTTCGATTGGCAGGGCTACGAGCATGCCATGGAGGAACACGGCGAAGCCTCGGGCAAAGTACAACACGCCGTGATGGGGGCGCGCGGACCGGTCGATTCGCTCAAGCAGGCGCTGCACGCCACCGAATTCCTCGGGTATGAAACCACCGAGGCCGAGGCCACGATCAAAGGCATCATCGCGGGCACGTCGCCGGATGATCATTTGTGCGACACCATGCAAGAAATTGGCCACACGAACCCGGTGCGCGTGGTGCTCGATCGAACCCCGTTCTACGGCGAGAGCGGCGGCCAGGTAGGCGATACGGGCAAGCTCGTCGGCAACGGCTTCGAGTTCAACGTCGCCGATACTCAAAAGGATGGCGGCCTCATCATTCACCGCGGGCACTTGGTGAAAGGCGTGATGCACGAAGGCGCGAAAGTGACGGCGATCGTCGATGAAAAACGACGCACCGGCATTCGTCGCGCCCACTCGGCAACGCACATCTTGCACTACGCGCTCCAAAAAACGTTGGGGTCGCACGCACAACAACAAGGCTCGAAGGTCGACGAAGATTGGCTGCGGTTCGACTTCACGAATCTAAGTCCCGTAACGGGCGAACAGTTGGCGACCATCGTGGCCGACGTGGAAACCCAGGTGCAAACCGGCTCGCCCGTGAAGTGGGAAACACTACCACTTGCCGAAGCGCGCCAACAAGGCGCGATGATGCTGTTCGGCGAGAAGTACCCAGACCCCGTGCGGATGGTGTCGATGGGCACGTTCAGCAAAGAACTGTGCGGCGGCACGCATCTTACGAACACCAACCAGGTCGAGCAGTTCGAAATCCTCAGCGAAGAAGGCGTATCGGCAGGCACACGGCGCATCACGGCGCTCACCGGCACTCGCGCCAGCGAATATCGGCGTGATATTCAAGCGGCGGTCGATAAGGCCGCCAAGCTGCTTGGCGTTGCTGCCAATGAAATTGCCCAGGGAGCCACGGCGCTCGCATCGCGCCTGCGCGAGGTGCGGAAGCAAATCTCTGGTGGCGGTGAAACAAAAACGCCCACCGCAAAGCAGCCAAGCAAAACGGCGACCAGCGGAAAAGCCGTCTATGAATCGGTAAAGCAAGCTCTGCTGGAAACGGCCCGCACGCTATCGGTCGCGCCGCTCGAAGTGCCGCAGCGTTTGGCGGCCATGCAGTCGGACCTCGCGGCACTCGAAAAACAACTGACCGAACGAAATGCGGCCGGCCCACTCTCGGGCGATACGCTGCTCGAATCGGCCGAGAAGATCGAAGACACCACGGTCATCGTGGCCGAGGTGCCAGGCGTGGAGCCGAACCTCATGCGACAACTTATCGACCAGGTGCGTGCAAAAACCGCGTCGTCGGCCGTGTTGCTCGCGACTCGACAGGGCGACGACAAGGTGACGATCGTCGCCGGTATCAGCAAAGATTTGCAAGCTCGCAAGCTGAGCGCCGGCGAGTGGATTCGACCGGTAGCCGCCTCGGTGGGCGGCGGCGGCGGCGGTCGCCCCGACCTGGCTCAAGCTGGCGGAAAGACGCCAGAAAAGTTACCCGAAGCTCTCCAGATTGCCCTCGAAACGATCCGCAAGATGTTGTCTTAAGCGGCTTGGCGGCGATCACCCACTATCGCCGGTAGTTCGAATTGTCGCGGTGAGCGAGGAGCAACAAGTAAAGTTCGCTAGCACCGACCGGCGAATTCCCGAACCAGCATTGCGGTGGGCTCCGCAATCGCCCTAAGATGAACACTACAGGCGGGCGACCGGACTTATACGCTGGGAGCCACGTAAGTTTCGTGTCGCAGGACTATTCTTGCGGAAACGGTGCCACTCTGCACCCCTTTAGATGGAGCGTTACCGTGGCGATTCATGTCGTCGATGGCCTCGAATTGAATGTCGATCGAGGACCGAATTGGCTGTTCGTGAAACTACGAGCGAAAAACAAGCCGCTCGCGGAAGTTCCACAAATTGCTGACAAACTGTGGTCGATTTCGTCGCGTCATTTCATTTATCGGCTCGTGCTCGAGTTGGAAGAGCTCGATGAAATGCGCTCTGGCCTGATGAGCCAGTTAGTCATGTTGCAAGAGCGATTGTCGCAATGCGGCGGGGCGCTGCGAATCTGCGGCCTGTCGCCCGAGTGCGAAGAAACGCTGCATAACTGTCACCTCGATAGCGCATTGCACAATCATGCAACGCGTACCCAAGCAGTGATGGGCGACGACTTCGTCGCGGCGGCGCACTAGCGCGGCGACTCGGAGAAGCCGTTCTTAATCGCAACAATTCAGTATCCTCAGCCACGTAAACACGAGCGCCGCATCACAGCGACACTCGTGCCTTCCGTGGCTGATTTCGTTCGTGAGGAAGTGCTTCACGCCGTGGCCTATCGCCCGTTGATATACTGCTGACGGATTTTCTTGAGCACTTCGAGCGCGGGTTTGGGCTTATCAGACGGGTCGAACAGCCCGCCGTGCGGGTAGAGATGAGGTGTTGAATCCGAAAGCTGGTTCCACAGCACCACCTGCACGGCGTTCTTGGCTAGAATGAGCGGCATATGTCGTTCGATCCAATCGCGTTGCGATTCTGGGGTCACGCCGTCCTTCGCACTGTTCAGCACGCGCAATTTAGGGTCGGCCTTTGCATCTTCGGCTGCGGCGCTTGGTGTGGTAAGAGCGACCAACAAGGGAAGTTCGAGCTGACTCCAAACATCGATAAGCCGGCTCACCGCAAGCGGGCTCCGAGGCAACGACCCGCCCGGGTGATAACCGACGTTCAGCTCGAGCCCAATGCCGGCAAGCCCCAAATCGGCGCGAACCAGTGCGTCGGCAAAGTGGAGCGGTGCCAAATCGAGGTTTTGATAGGCCATGTACTCGGCCCACGGTTGGTCGAACGTCACCACGAGTGGCGTGGTGGGGTCTAGCTTTCGCACGGTGGAAATCGCCCGAGCGGCCACTTGCAAACGCGCTTCTTCGTTGAGCCCCAGCGCATGACCATGGGTCATGCGCGATGCCACTTGCCACAAGTGAACCTTCCCTCGATAGCGTTCGACGACTGCCTGCACATGATCGATCATGAACGACAGGATGTTGTCGTAATCGCCTTCCCACAGGTAGGTCCAATCGGGCACGCCACGGTCGTCGAGTTCGAGTATCGGGCCGGCGGCGATGCGCAGCCCTGCCGAATGGGCCCATTCGACCTGTTTATCGACATCATCCCAAATACGGCGGCCTTCGACGGCCTCGATCAAGCGCCATGAGATTGGCAGCGCCACCATGTTGAACGTGCTGGCCAGTTGCCGGCCCAGCTTCGAGCTGGGCCGTTCGTTGCCAAGCCGCACGCCGTACCAGGTGATGCTCGATCGAGCCACGCTGCGGCGAGCCTGGAGCGCTTGCTGGGCGTATTCCGAAGCCAAGTGCTCAACCGCTAGAGCCGAAGTTGCAAGTGAACGGTTGGCCCATTCGGCAGCCGCGGGCACGTCGTTCTGCATGGTGGCGGCGCGGGAAAAATCGGAGGTGGCCTCGAGCACTTGGGAACGCAGCGACAGCGGCACGACAAGGCCCATCGACTCCCATTGCGCCATTTGGTTGCGCAGCGTGTTCACCATACCGCGTGCCAGTTCCACTTCGAGCACATAGGGAGTGTCGCGTTCCACGAGCGTGGCCGTGCCGACCAGTACCGGTTCCGATTCACCAATACGCCATGGAACAAAGACACGCCCCGACTCGTTCTCATTGCGTTCGATGACCAGATGGTCGGTGCCACGTTCCCCGGTGTAATACACCCGCGAGAACCAGGGCAAATCCTCTTGCCCACACATATGAATGTGGTCGAGGCCGCCAGACGGGATGCGCTCGCGATCGTGAACGAGAAAACGCATTAGGCCCATGGAGCGGCTAACCTCGGCGACGGAGCGGATAAGCAAGCTGGGGAAACTTTAAGGGCCTCGCGCGACTTGCCACACACCTTGCCCGCATGCAACATGTCGAATCCTAGATTTTACAGGTCGTTTGCACCCTCAACAACCGTAGCGAACGGGGGATAACCAGCGGTATATTTAAGCTTGACCTGGATGCAATGAGCGAGCCACCTCGCATTCCTTGACCGTCCTGGTCCGTAAATTCGCCCGACGTGTGTGAATTCGCGAGTAACAAAGCAGGCGGAAATCCCGGCAGATACTGCTTCCTTTCTCACGTATTCCCCACAAATCCCCCCTGACTGGAAGTCGCCATGCCATCGACCGTTCTCGAAACCTCGATCCATCAACTGCCCGTACGCCGTGGGAAAGTGCGCGATATTTACGACCTGGGCGACACTTTACTGCTGGTTAGTACCGACCGCATCAGCGCTTTCGACTGGGTCTTGCCCAACGGCATTCCGGACAAAGGCCGTGTGCTTACTCAACTAAGCCGTTTCTGGTTCGATCACTTCAAAGACGTGCCGAACCATATGATTTCGTGCGATGTGAACGATTTCGATTTGCCCGTGGGTGTCGACAAATCGCAATTCGAAGGCCGTTCGATGCTCGTTCGTAAAACGAACGTGGTGCCCATCGAATGCGTGGTTCGCGGGTATTTGTCTGGCTCCGGCTGGGCCGAGTACCAAAAATTCGGGGCCGTCTGTGGCATCGAGCTTCCCACTGGGCTTTGCGAAAGCGAAATGCTACCGGGCGCGCTCTTCACCCCGGCTACCAAAGCCGAACAAGGCATGCACGATGAAAACATCAGCCACGATGAAACGTGCGCGCGAATCGGGGCACCATTGGCCAAGCAGCTTTCGCAGCGCAGCATCGACTTGTACACGCGCGGTGCCGAGTACGCACGATCGCAAGGCATCATCATTGCTGATACGAAGTTCGAATTCGGTCTCCTCGACGATGAATTAATCCTGATTGACGAAGTGCTCACGCCAGATAGCTCGCGATTCTGGCCGGCCGATACCTATAAACCGGGCGGCGGCCAGCCGTCTTTCGACAAACAGTTCGTCCGCGACTGGCTGCTCACCAGTGGTTGGGATAAAAACAGCCAACCACCCTCGCTGCCAGCGGAAGTTGTCGCGAAAACACGCGATAAATACATCGAAGCGTTTGAACGTGTTACGGGCGAAGAATTCGCGTGGAAGTAGTGGAGTTAAGGATTGCCGGGGCAGGGATTGGTGCTGGGGCCTAACTCCAGCAGTCATCCTTGATTAGACTAGAGAAGGAATCATTTTATCGTCTTCAAGTCCCCGCATCCTGCATCCCCTATCCTTCCCCCTCCATTATGCTCCGTTACTGGACCGCTGGCGAATCTCACGGCAAAACGCTTATCGCATTGATCGACGGCTTCCCGGCCGGGCTCACGATCGATCTCGAACCGATCAACGTCGAGCTGCGCCGTCGGCAAGGCGGTTATGGGCGCGGTGGTCGCCAACGCATCGAAACCGACGCCGTGAATGTGCTTACCGGCGTGTGGAAAGGCACGACGCTCGGCAGCCCGATCGTGCTCGAAGTGCCGAACCGCGATTACAAGCTCGAGCGCCTCGACGACCTTCCCCGGCCAAGGCCCGGCCATGCGGATCTTACCGGGGCGGTGAAGTTCCTGGGGTCGATCCGTGGTGTGCTCGAACGGGCCAGTGCGCGGGAAACGGCCGTGCGCGTGGCGGCGGGGGCCCTGGCCAAACAGTTGCTTGGCGAGTTCGGCATCACGGCATTCGGCTATGTGGTGGAACTGGGCGGCGAACGCATCGAGCCGGTCGATGCACCATTGGATCGTTTGCAATCGATCCGTGACCAGAGCGAAATCTACGGCTTGAACCTGGCGCGCGATGAAGCAATCAAGCGGTACATCGATAAGGTCGGCAAAGAAGGCGACACGCTGGGCGGTGTCGTGGAGGTGCGTGTCGATGGCCTCCCCTTCGGCCTCGGCACGCACGCTCAATGGGATCGCAAGCTCGATGGCCGACTGGCGCAAGCCGTGATGGCGGTTCAGGCCATCAAGGGTGTTGAAATCGGCCTCGGTTTCGAAGCGGCCCGTAGGCGTGGCTCGAAGGTACACGACCCGATTCAGTTCGACGAGTTGCAGCGCGATTCACCGAACCTGGGTTACACTCGCCCCACCAATAACGCCGGCGGCATCGAAGGCGGCATGACCAATGGGCAAACGCTCGTTATTCGTGCTGCGAAGAAGCCGATCAGCACGCTGGCCCGGCCGCTGGAATCGATCAATCTCGAAACCAAACAAAAGCAGGAAGCCAGCTACGAGCGGAGCGATGTGTGCGCCGTCTCGGCAGCAAGCGTCATCGTGGAAAATGTCGTGGCGTTCGAGGTTGCTTGCGCCCTGGTCGATAAATTCGGCGGCGACAGCG
The DNA here is from genome assembly GCA_964618225.1 of uncultured Planctomycetaceae bacterium. Lineage (GTDB taxonomy): Bacteria > Planctomycetota > Planctomycetia > Pirellulales > Lacipirellulaceae > JABDGM01. Next base: position 12,551 of record CAZTWS010000033.1, on the reverse strand, counting down.
TTGCCGAGATGAAAGCGCGCTACGACCTGTTCTTGAAAATGGCGCGCGAACGCTAGGCGACGCCGCGCAAAATACAAGTGTACTCGCTGTTACTTCGCGGCGATCACCATGACGCCCTCGGAGTCTGCTAGTTCGATATCGGTGCTGCGGCGTCGCTGACTACGGCTCTGCTCGCTTCGCGTGCGCTGAAGTAAAAATTGCCGCGGCACCGAATTCACTGCTCGATCGATCGTCGCCAACGATTCGGCGGCTGCGTTGAAGTCGCCACACTCAAATCGGCGAAGCGCGCGAGCATAAGTTTGCCATGCGAAAGCCAGTTGAGCATTGCTAGTCGATTCGCGGACTACAAACAGGTCGATTGGCTCCTGCAACCCTGGCATCTGGGCACGGCAAACCCGGTTCGCTGTAAAGTGGGTCGAAAGTTGTGCGACGGTCGATTGCGTGGCCACGAACGGAATGCCGAGTTCCTTGGTGGCCGCTTCCACGCGACTTGCCAAATGCACGTTCGGCCCGCGCGGGCCGTACTTTACTTTGCGAGAACTGCCCGCGTTGCCCACGAGAACTGGCCCCGTATGCACACCGATCCCTACACGTAGCGGAGTGCGAATCGCTTCTATCCACTGCTGGCTCACGCTCGGGAGCGATGCCAACATTTGCAATGCCGCGTCGCACGCTAGGTCCGCATGATCGGCTTGCCAGCGCGGCGCGTTCCACATGGCCAGCATGCCATCGCCAAAGTAGTCGACGATGAACCCCTCGTAAGCGGCAACCGCGTCGGACAAGCAATCCATCACGTGGCCTAGTAATTCGCAAACGATCGGGTCGGTTTGCAGCGTCCCGACCAGTTGCGTCGAACCGCGCAAATCGGCAAACAGCAGCGTCACTTCACGCTGCTCGGGACGGAACGACGACTGGTTGGCGGCAGTAGACATGGCAGCTTGCGGACACGAGCCGGAACAGAAGAAATATTTCCCTACAAGAAAATAGGTTAAGCATGCCCCTGGTGACGAAGCCTCCCCCCTCGGCAGTAGCGTGGGCATGTTAAAAATCGCCTGAAAACGGCACTCACCACGGCAACAAACGCATATTCGCTTCAACCCGACCCAACGCCCCATGCTAGCTGCAATGTTCTGGACACCGCGCGGCGATTTCGGAATAATCCACCGCCCGCAGTGGCGGGTATGCAAGCATGGAAATTACGTCGCAACATGTCGGGCTTACGATCGGCTGGTTGCTTGTCGGCTGGGTCGGCATTCAAGCAGCCGTGGCCACATTGCGCGCACTGAGTGCGCGCAGACGACGCCAACGCGATTTCGAACAACAGCGTGCCCAATTTCGGAGAACCGTAGAAGCGGCCGCGCGCGCGGCACGTGCCACGAAAGCCATCACCGATTGGGAAGGCTGGCGTCAGTTTCGAGTGGTCGCAGTCGTTGACGAGGCGGTCGACGTAAAATCGTTCTACTTCACTCCCGTCGATAGCCGCCCTTTGCTGCCATTCGCCCCCGGACAGTTTCTCACCTTTCGCCTACCGATCGAGGGAAACAATGGAGGCTTGGTGCGCTGCTATTCGCTCTCCGATCGGCCGCGGCAAGACTACTACCGCGCAACTATCAAACGGCTCGGCAACCCGCCGAATGACCCCACGATTCCTTGTGGTCGCGGCAGCAGTTACTTCCACGATCGCGTGCGGGTAGGCGACGTGCTCGATGTTCGCGCCCCGTCCGGGACGTTCCTTCTCGATCCGCTCGCACACGATGCCGTGGTCCTGCTCGGCGCGGGCATCGGCGTAACGCCGCTGGTGAGCATGCTCGAAGCCTACGCGCAAAGCGGCCGACGTCGCGAGGTCTATGCCGTGTTCGGTTTCCGCAACAGTGGCGAACACCCGTTCAAAGCACACCTCGAACGGCTGGCTCACGCGAATCCCTGGCTGCATCTGCACACGAGCTACTCCGCGCCCCTTACGCAAGACGTGCTCTATCGAGATTACAACCACCACGGCCGCATCGATATCGACCGATTGCGTGTGGTGCTGCCATCGAACAACTTTCATTTTTACGTTTGCGGCCCCGGCCCGTTGATGGAATCGCTCGTGCCCGCACTGTGGGATTGGGGTGTGCCAGAATCTCACGTGCATTTCGAGGCGTTTGGACCTGCCAGTGTCAGGAGCGCATCGCAATGTAAAAGCGAAGTAGCTGAGCCTTGCAACGTGCGATTCGAACGCAGCGATCGCGGAGCAGTATGGGACGGTTCCTTCAATTCACTGCTGGAACTTGGCGAAGCGGCAGGCATCACCATGCCCTCGGGCTGCCGCGCCGGCAATTGCGGAGAATGCATGTTGGCAGTTTGCGATGGTGGCGTCACGGCGTTCAAAACGCCCGGCGTCACTGTGCCCGCCGGTTATTGTCTTCCTTGCATTAGTGCCCCCGCTGGCGAACTTGTATTGGATATTTGAAATGGATTTGCCTCACAAAGGCACCAAGACGTCAAGGAAAAGTCGGCCGAATGCGATTCTCGTGGCAGCAACAACTCGATGGTGATGGTTCCCAAGCGTTTCGTGTTTCCGCATCGCTGCGCCGCTTGGTTGCCGCATGCCTATTCGTTGGATTTGGATTGATTCTTGCTTGCACTTCGAGTGCTTACGGTGAATCGACAGGCCCCATGGTGCCCGACGCCACGAAAATCGTTGGCTCCGATCAATGTGCCAAGTGCCATCAGGCCGAAGTGCGGCAGTGGATGCAAACGCCCCACTTCGCCACGTTCGACACGTTGCACCGCACACCGCGAGCCAAGGAAATTGCCGACCGCCTCGGCGAACGCTCGATCAAACGAAGTGAAGTATGCACTCAGTGTCATTACACCGAGGAGAACCAAGGCGGGCGCGTGCGGATCACTGCGGGCGTGTCGTGCGAGTCGTGCCACGGCGGTGCGGCCGATTGGATCGCACTGCACGCCGATTATGGCGGCGAGGGCGTGACGAAAGCACAAGAAACGCCCGAGCACCGCGCCGAGCGGTTGAAGAAAAGCATCGCCGCCGGCATGAATAATCCGCACAACATCTACCTCATTGCACGGCAGTGCTACGACTGCCATACCGTGCCGAACGAGCGACTCGTGAATGTGGGCGGACACTTGGCCGGCAGCCAGGAGTTCGAGCTGGTCTCGTGGTCGCAAGGCATGGTGCGGCACAACTTCCTTCGCACAGACGGTCACACCAATGCCATGCTCACGCCGAACGAACTACGTGTGATGTATATCGTGGGCGTGATGGCCGATCTCGAATACAGCTTGCGCGCCACCGCCACAGCAAGCGAGAAGGCGACCTTCGGTATCACCAGCGCCCAGAGGGCCGTACGCATGAAGCGACGTCTGCACGAAATCCAATCCCAAGTGAACGATCCACTGATTCAACCGGCACTGGATGCAGTCGCCGCCGTAGAACTGCGGTTGGGCAACGCCAAAGCCATCAATGCCGCCGCCGACGCCATCGGCAAAGCGGCTTATGAATTCGCCGAACACGCGGACGGAAACAAACTATCCGCCATCGATCCTATGCTGCCCTCACCAAGTGAATATCGGAATGTGTCCGTTGTCAGTGGTCAGTAGTCCGTTGCACTCAACTAACAACTAACAACTAACAACTAACAACGGACAACGGACAAATAAATGCCCCCAGAAATCGCCATACCTCGACCGCAGCGTTGGGATGAGCCATTCGGTCAAATGACCGACGCGGACATCTCGGCATTATTGCGTGTGGAGCCGTTTCGCAGCATCGATGAGAGCGCGTTCCCACCAACGTTGCCGCTGCGCGGCATTCTGCAAGGCGATGCACGCATCGGTCGGTATCGTGTGGGCGACATCATCGTGCGCGAAGGCGATTACGGAAACAGTGCGTTTCTCGTGCTGGCCGGCTCGGTTCGCGTGGTGCTCGATCGCTTGGACCCCAAACTGCTGGGCCGCGATGCACCGCCTCGCCGCTCGTGGCGGCAAGCAATCGCACAACTTTGGTCGAATTCGTCGCTGCCCGAGATGCGACGTTCCGCCGGTTCGGTGGATGCCGTGGATTCGCAAGGAGATGCCGTTCATGCCCGCAATGAAGATGGCCAGCCGCGTGTATTTCTGCAAGACGTGCCGCGACTGCTCGAACACACGGGCAGCGTGCAACTTCGCGCGGGGGATATGTTCGGCGAACTGGCCGCGCTCACACGAACGCCACGCACCGCCACGGTCGTTGCCGATGGCCATGCCGTGCTCGTGGAAATTCGCTGGCAGGGGCTGCGCGATATCATGCGGCGAACACCCGCGATTCGCGAGTACATCGAATGTCAATATCGCGAGAACAGCCTGCAAGTTCATCTTCGTGAAACGCCGGTGCTCGAAGATCTCACCGACGAAGCGGTCGATGAAATCGCCCTCGCGACCGAATTCGAATCATACGGCCACTTCGATTGGCACAGCGATTTCATCCCGCGAAACAAGCAGGATGCGGCTGAATTGATCGCCGCTGAACCGCTCATCGCGGCCGAAGGCGACTTGCCCACCGGCCTGCTGCTCATCCGCTCGGGCTTCGCACGGCTCAGCATTCGCCACGGCCACGGCCAACGCACGCTTGCTTACCTGGGCAAAGGCCAGGTATTCGGCTGGGAAGAGATCGTCGAATCGCACACGACAGGCGAACCCGTCCCGCTCCGCCACACGCTTCGCGCCGTTGGCTATGTCGACATTCTGCGAATTCCTATCGAGGCCGTCAGCCGATTTATTCTGCCGCACCTATCACAAGATAAATCCGTCCATCGTCCAAACGCGACGGTTCCTAATCCGCAATCCGAAATCTCCTCCGCCGATGCTCGCCGCCTCGATTTCCTCGCCGATCGCCGCTTCCTCAACGGCACGCAAACCATGCTCATCAATCTCGATCGCTGTACGCGTTGCGACGATTGCATACGAGCCTGCGCGGCCACTCACGACAACAACCCGCGATTCATTCGCCAGGGCCCAAAGCACGACAACCTGATGATCGCCAATGCCTGCATGCACTGCGTCGATCCCGTGTGCATGATCGGTTGCCCCACAGGTGCCATCGCGCGCGACCTGGATTCCGGCATAGTGCGAATCAACGACACCACCTGCATCGGTTGCGGCACATGTGCCAACAGTTGCCCTTACGAGTCGATCCACATGGTCGAAATCCGTAACACACATGGTGCTTTTTTGATCGATGAATCGACGCAGCAACCCATTTTAAAAGCCACGAAGTGCGATCTGTGCGTAGGCCAACTCACAGGTCCCGCTTGCCAGAATGCCTGCCCCCACGATGCGCTCGTTCGCCTCGACATGGCCTCGCTCGACAACTTGAACCGTTGGTTAGGTAAGGCCGGTTGAATAACAACAAGTTTTTTTGTCCGCAGATGACGCAGATGTTCACAGATGACGCAAGCGATGTAGAAAACACCACCTGTAGCTGGCCTCTCTGAGGCCGGCGTTCCAATATAAAACCATGCCCTTGGGTTTGAACTCACGCATGGAAAATCTTCCGAAAGACAAAAATTAACAAACAGCATGCCTCACACGGGGTCGCAATCATACGTGTCCATAGCGCACGAAAGCATGCCACGCATCGAATAAATCTAATCCCCATCTGCGATAATCTGTGCCATCTGCGGACAAAAAAACATTCCCATGAACACCTTCACCAAACGACGGCTCCGCAACACCGGCTTGCTGATTGCAGCCTTGGCCGGTTTGGGTTGGTGGGTACATGGCCGGGAAGAATCGCTAGCTTCATCCTCGTTCGCCACGGGCTACTTGCTGCTCACCGCGATTGTTTTTCTAGCCGCTTACAACGTTCGCAAAAAGTTACCGTTCCTCCCGCTCGGTACGTCGGCAACATGGCTCCAGTGGCATCTGTACATTGGTGCCGGTACAGTTGGCGTCTTCGCACTTCACGCGGGCTCGTTTTGGCCCGCCGGCTGGCTCGATTGGTCGCTCGCCGTGGTTTACCTGCTCACCGTGGGCAGCGGCGCGATCGGCCTGTATCTCACTCGCACGATTCCATTGCAGCTCGCGCGGGTCTCCACCGAAATCATTTACGAAACCATTCCAGCCCATCGCCAACAAGTTTGGCGTACAGCCGACGCGACTGTTCTTGAAGCGGTAATAGCTTCCGGGGCAACGACTCTTGCCGATTTCTATGCCAATCGTCTGTACCAGTACTTCGGCACGCCACGAGGGCTCGGCTATTTGCTGCGACCGACATCCGCACTACGGCGCTCGTTGATGCGCGAAATGCAAGACTTGCGTCGTTACCTCTCCGAGCCGGAGCAACTGGGTTGTGAACGACTCTTTTCTCTCGTCAGGCGTCGCGACGATCTCGACTTCCACGACGCACGCCAACGAGTGCTTAAAACGTGGCTGTTTGCGCACATCGGGCTAACTTACGCGTTACTGCTGCTCGCCACACTGCACGGTCTCCTCGCGCACGCATTCAGCGGAGGTGCCGCGTGAGAGAATCGACCCCCGATTATCCGAATCGGCGCTATGAACGCCCAAACCAGGCATGGGTTTGCGGTTTAGCCTGCGATGGCCATGCCTGTCCGACTGGTCCTTCCGCGCGTGGAGTATGCCCCGTCCTGAGCGAGTGCATGCCGGTCCGCGACGGCGACCGTTGGCGCTGCAATCGATCGGCCCTGCGTGGCGGCGAATGCCCCGATGGACCTACTCCCGAAGGGGCATGCGGTTGCGTGCATCAGTGCAAACCAGTGCGCAGCTTGCGAGCCATACGCGGTCGCTTTGTGACGGCCTGCACGATCCTGGCTGCCGGGGTGCTGCTTATTCTGCTAAGCGCGAACTGGCGAAACGAAGCCATCTCACCCGGGCCGCTAGCTCGGCAACACGCTCAACTTCTCGCAACTGGTGCGACTGCGCCGAATTGCAGCGCATGTCATGCCGCGGCTTCCAATGGTGTCGGCGGTTGGACGCTTACGCTCGCTGGCATTCACGGCGGCTCGCCAACGATGTCTGAACGCTGCATGGAATGCCACAAATCATCGATTGTCGAAAAGCACGCGCTTGATCCGCACAGCCTGCCGCCGGAATTACTCCAACGTCTAACCGTGTCGCATAGCGACCATCGCGGCCCCAAGGCAATCGCCTGCGCCACTTGCCATCGCGAGCACCATGGTGCCGATTTCAACCTGACAGCGATGAATGACACAGCGTGCCAGTCGTGTCACCAACAGCAATTCAAGAGCTTCTCGACCGATCATCCGGATTTCGGTCGCTGGCCTTACGAGCAACGCACGCCGATCGTGTTCAACCACGCCTCGCACGGCACGAAGCACTTTGCGGAAAAGAAACAGCCATTCGATTGCCGTTCGTGTCATCTCGACGACGCCAACGGCAACTCACAGTTGCTTGTGCCGTACGACAAGGCCTGCGCTTCATGCCACGATGAGAAAATCCGCACGAGCGTTGCCAAGGGGGTTCCCATCTTTTTGCTTCCGACGTTGGACGTCGATGCGCTCCAAGCGGCCGGCCACGAAATTGGCCCGTGGCCCGATGATGCCACCGGCGATTTCGATGGGCGATTGCCGCCGCCGATGAAGTTGCTGCTCGCCGGCGATCCATCGGCATCCGAGGCGATGAAAATGCTTGGAGCCGACTTCGATTTCTTCGATGTCGATCCGGAAGATCCCGACCAATTGGCCGCTTGTGCTACGCTCGTGGCGGCGATGAAACGCCTCATGATCGAGTTGAGCGAGTCGGACACCATGGCCGTGCAGACACGCCTAAGTCGCGCACTTGGTCACAATGTATCCGCCACTGACGCGGAGTTGCTGCTTGCCGGTTTGCCTCAGGAAATGCTGACGCAAACCGTTAAAGACTGGGGCATTGAGACGAGCGAATCACCACCCCGCGAGGAAACCGTCGAGATTTCTAATTCTGCAATGTCGGAGGCAACCGAGATGCAGGATTCGCAGACGCCGTGGAGCGGTGGCGCACTGCTCGAATTCGATCCGGCCGGCAGTTGGAAGTATGATGCCTCGACGCTGTCGATCCGATACCAGCCCCAGGCTCATGCCGACCCGGTGCTTGCAAGTTGGCTTCACTTGATCGCCTCGACGCCTAGCTTGACTCGGCACCAACTGCCGTTGGCGATATTCACAGAACTTGCCAATCCCACCGCACCAGGATTGTGTGCGTCGTGTCATAGTGCCGAGCATGCGCCCGATGGTCGACTGCTGGTGAATTGGCATGCCGCGGAGCCTGTCGATGATCGAAGATTGCTCACGAAGTTTACCCACGGCCCGCACTTGCTGTTGCCACAATTGGCCGATTGCACGGGTTGCCATGCGACCAACTCAGCGGCCGTTTCCGTAACTGCTTACGCAGGCTACGACCCGCGGTCGTTCGTCAGCGATTTCCAACCGATGAGTAAAAACCACTGCGCCACCTGCCACACGGCCAAAGCCGCCGGCGAAAGCTGCACGCAGTGCCACAATTACCACGTGAACGACATTGAGTCGTGGCGAATAGATACGGTTGACCAGTAATACGCGGAGTTCGGCTTATTTTTGTCCGCAGATGACGCAGATTTTCACAGATTGGTTTCTTGCTTGTTGCTGCTCTTTGAATGGCATCTGTAGATTGCTTGTGGCGGGTGGCATGCTTTCACGCGCAGCGAGTAAGTATGCCTGCGCCCGAGTGCGAAGCCATGCCACCCCATTTAGGAACATCTGCGAAAATCTGCGTCATCTGCGGACCAAAAAACCTCTGCGTCCACCGCGCCTCTGCGTAAGATACACTCCCTCGACCAGCTAGAATTTCCACCGATACTCGGCTCGAGCGCCCGTCACATCGTCGGCATTTTCGAAAAAGCCATGCATAACGTCGAATCGCAGCAGGTGGGCATTGCTGATCGGGAACTGGTAACGTGCCCCAATGCCGTACTGGTCACCTGGCGCGTTGCGCAGCGCGGGATCGCCGTAGACTTGCAGCACGGCCGCTTCGAGGATCAGTTGGTGAGTGAACTCTGGCGCGAGCAGATCGATGCCAAACGCGGCTCCGTATGTTTCAGCGCCGGTCGCATCGAGCGTTGGGTAGCCGGTGAGGTTATCGGACTCAAACAGAATGCCCGTGTTACGCAGCACACCACCCGCCGCGCCGGCGCGTGCCACCGATTGTGGATTGTCGATGCCGATCCACGTGTTGATGTATGGTATGACGTTGTACTGCCACGGTGTGAGGAAGGAATTCTCAGCGATCAGCAGCACGCCGTTGGCCGTGCGATCGTCGGTAGGCCCCGATTGCCCCACGTTGCCGATTACGCGCATCGAGTTGGAAACAAGGTTGAAGTACCGCCGCGTGTACGACACGCCCACATTGTTGTAGCTGCGGCCCGAGTCCACCGTGTCGTCGAGGAACGCATAGCCGAGCTCCCAATAACCGCCGCGTGACTCGATGAATGTCGTCACGCCGAACACACTTGCGGCCGTGTTGCTGTCGCCAAATGCAGGGCTGGTGACTTGGTCGAACCCGCAAAAGAACGTGATGTCGTAGTTCGACCAATCGAGGTAAGGGCTGTTACGAGCAGGAATCGTAACGGCCGCCCCGAGAATGGCGTCCTCCATCCAAATGCCGTTCTGAAACAAAAGCGGAATCAACCCCACGGCCACCGGCATGTCGAACGACGCATACTGGCCCGTCCAACCGCCGATCATGTAGCCGAGGTCGCCTTCGAAGAATAGCGTATCTGTCTGTTCGTTGAAGAAATTGGTTTCGCTGAAGAACTCGGCGTCGCCTTCGTCAAACTCGAACCGCATGAAATCGTTGCCGCGTTGGAAGGGCCCCGTGAACATGTGGAACCGCTCGGTCGACGTAAGCCACAAGTCCCATTCGAGATTGAGTCGATTCGCCAGCACGCCTTTGTCCGCGCCGTTCTGCGCGTTGTAGGCGGCGGCCGCCCGGTAATCGCCGTACACATAAAACCGCGGTAACGACGGGTTGGTCGGCCCGAACATTTCGCTCGGCGGCGGCACAGGCCCGTTGTCGTAGAGTGGCATGCCCCACTCGATGAGCGGCCGCTGCGTCGGATTCAGATACTTCCCGCCGTACACGCCTTGCTCCGCATAAACATCGTATACCCAGTCGTCGTAAAACGGATCCGGCGAGAAAAACTCGCTGCTGTACGGAGCGGCCTGTGCATGGGGGCTACAGTGGATGTCCGATTTCACACAACCACTATCGGCCGCAGTGGGCGAGAGCGGCGGCGCATCGAACATGTTCGGATTCGGCGACGGCATGACATGCTCGCCAGCCGATACGATACTCGGCTCCAACGCAGCGTGAGCCGGCCCCGCAGGCGCATCGAACAACGACTTGGTCGATGCCGTCGGTTGCCAAGGCTCCGACGGCGGTGTGTCTGCCATGCGCCAAGCGACCGATGGGTACGGCAACCACTCTTCGGACGGATGCTCGGCCATCGCCCTGCCCGCAATCCCCAGCGCAGCCGTCAGCGCGAGCGCGAACTGCAAAGCTCGCGCATGGCACTGGGTCGTATTCACTGCGTACTGTCGGATCACTCGAAATACCAACAAGGCGATTGGTTGCGTCGCAACATGGCACAAACATGTTGCGCTTTTCATGGGACTACTTACTAGGGAACGGTGAACTCGACCGTCATCGGATGCACGTCGACCATCCACTCGTTCATAGCGCGGATCATGTCTGGCGTTGCGTTGCAAAACCGCATGAAGTATGGCGGTTCGGCGCGGCTGCGCATCCGGAATGACAAACGGTAGGTGCCTGGCTGGCAGATCACCTCGCCCGGCACGAAGTATTCGGCTCGACGTGAGCCAAGCGGGGCGAGCGATTGGCTTTCCATACGGATGAATGGCGGATGATTGATGACCGAAATCGGTTGAACACCGGGCCTGATGAACGGCAGTTGATCGATGTCGACGTTCACGGGAATAAAGAACTCGCGATCGGTACCCTTCGCACCCGTGATCAAAAACATCGTTTGCAAATTGAATAGCTGCGCATCGTAGGGCAGCCGTTTGTGGCGGACGTCTTCGGAGTGGATATTGGCAAGATCGCCGAACGAATCGAGGTAGCCGGTTTCCCAAATGCGGCGGCCGTCGGGGCCGGTGAGCACCACGTTCGCCCAGTATTGCGGCTGGGCGCCGAGCGATGCCGTGAGCAGGTTGTGGCCCTCGTTGGTGTTGGTGACCACGTAGTGGAACTTCAAATCCTGCCCGCGGCGTGGCGAGTGCTTGAAGAACGGCCCTTCGACGTGGGAGCCGTTTTCCATCACTTCGATTCGCAGATCGCGCTTGTGGTTGAGTTTTTTCAGGTTGTCGTCGATGATCTCGCGAGCATCATAACGGTCGTCTGCCTCGGCCCAGCATGGCGGGAAAACGCAATGCACGAGGCCGTCGGCAACACGGTCTTCGAATTCTTTGGTACCCCAACCGGCGCGCCAGTCGAAGGTAAGCCATTCCTGCATCGTCCAACGGTTCGCCTTGAGGTGGAACGGGAAGATGCCGGGGTGCGCGATCGAATAGTTTGGACCGTAGAAAATATGGTTCGACTTTTTACGATGATCGTTGACCGTTTTATCCGCGATCTTCGCCACGGGGCCCGTGTTGTAGCCAAGCGGCAAGCCGGGCACGCGGCCCATGTGGCAGTCCTGGCACTGAATGCCTTTTTTGCAGGCCGGTGAGGCGCGATATTGTTCCCAAACAACTTCGAGCTTGATGCCCGGATGCACGGCAACCTGGTGGCACGGCGTGCAGAACTCGCTGCGCGTAAGCGGATCGAAGTAAATGCCGGCCGCGTGCATATCCTGGCCGGGGCCTTTTTCGTCGGGCGATATTTTGACTTTGAAGTGATCTTTGCGATGGATCGTTTCGACCACGCCTTCGCCGCCAATGCCGCCGAAGACCGGGGCAAACACGTCGCCGGGGTTAATGTGGCGTTCGCCGTTCGATTTACCGTAGATGTATTGCACGCGATGGCATGCAATGCACGTGATGCCTTCGCGCGCCACCTCGGGCATGTTCCACAACGGTTCGGCTCGCGACTGGCAAAGCGCAGTGGCGATCGGCGCATGGCATCGCATGCAGAAGTAGCCAACGGTGCCTTGCGAAAGGTCGTTAAGCCGTTGCTCGAACTTGTGAAACATGGGCGACACGGCCGCATACGCATGGGCCGAGACGCTCCATTCGTGGTAAATATCTTCGTGACACTTGGCGCATTCGCGCGCGGACGGGTATTGGTTCTTGGCGAATAGCTCGAGGTGCGGATCGACAGCGCTGCCGGGGGTTGGGGACTGGGTATCGGGAACCGGGGGCTGGGGGCTGGGGGCTGGGGGAGTTGTGGCTGGCGCGTTTGTGGGCGCGGGGGGAGCGCTGAAAATCGCGGCGGGGGGCGATGGCGTATCGGGGGCTGGGGGCTGGGGGGCGGGGGTTGGGGGTTCTTCGATTGGGGTAGCTGGCGGGTAGGTATTATTGGCGGGTGAGATCGGAAGAGCACACGTCTGAACTCCAGTC
>CAZTWS010000032.1:0-39493 GCA_964618225.1 uncultured Planctomycetaceae bacterium | reverse complement strand
AACAACTAACAACTAACAACTAACAACTAACAACTAACAACTAACAACTAACAACTAACAACGGACAACGGACAACGGACAACTAACCACTAGCACTCAAAGCCATTTCTTCCAATCGTTCGCCGGCTTCGCCGCGGACGAATTGGGTTACACGTTTGTCGCGGCATGCCGTTATTTCTTTCGGCGTACCGTCGAAAATAATCTGCGATTCCTGCGAGCCTAGCCGAGGCAACGGGTAAAGCATGATGACGCGGTCGGCCACCTTTTGGGCTGTGTTCATGTCGTGCGTCACCACGATGCTGGTGACCGATTGCTGGTCGCGTGTGCGAATCATGAGCTCGTTGATGACGTCGCTCATGATTGGGTCGAGCCCGGTGGTTGGTTCGTCGTAAAGCATTACTTCGGGACTCATGGCAAGTGCGCGAGCCAGGCCAACTCGCTTACGCATACCGCCCGAAAGTTGCGCAGGCCGCTTGCTGAGAACGCTTGTCGGCAGCCCTACTTGAGCAAGTCGTTGTTCAACGAGGTTGCGAATTTTTTCCTCGGGTATGCGGCCATTTTCCCGGAGCGGAAACGCGATATTATCGGCAATCGACATGCTGTCGAACAGCGCGGCATTTTGGAAAAGGAACCCAAACCGGCTGCGCTGCACGGTGATCTCTTTATCAGTGAGCTGGTCGATACGCTGACCGTCAAAAATTACGTGGCCGCTGGTGGGGTGCATGAGACCAATGATGTTCTTGAGCAACACCGTTTTGCCGCATCCGCTTTCGCCAATGATGGCGATCGTTTGACCACGCGGAATCTCGATCGTGAGATCGCGAATCACGTGTTGACGGCCGAAGCTCACGTTCATCTTTTCGAGCTTGATGAACGGCTCGGAGAAGTCGGCGTTTTTTGCAGCGCTAGCCATTTTGTGAATTTCGGATTTCGGATTCCGGATTTCGGATTGAAAAATGCCTCGCGTCAATCCGCAGTCCAAAATCCGCTATCCGCAATTTCATGATCCCATGTGCGGCCAAATGATGGCGTGGAGTCGATCGAGCCAAATGCTTAGGAACAGATCTAGTATGATGATGATCACGAATGAAAGTACGAACGCGGCCGTGGCGGCACGACCGACACCTTCGGCACCCGGATCGCAATGGAAGCCACGATAACAGCTTACGATGGCGATCGTCGCGCCGAAAAACACGCTTTTGAAAATGCCGTAGAACAAGTCCCAGTTGCCGACAAACTGCTGCGAGTTGTTCCAGTAATGGTATGAGTCGATGCCGAAGACTTGCACGCTATAGATCCAGCCACCAACAACACCCATAAAAATGGCCATGATCGTGAGCGAGGGAATCATGAACAAGCAAGCCAGGAAGCGTGGCACCACTAAGTGATGCAAGGGGTTTGCTCCCATCGAGACGAGTGCATCGACCTGCTCGGTAACGCGCATGGTGCCGATCTCTGCCGCGATGGCGCTGCCGACACGCCCGGCAAGCATGGTAGCCGCCAGCACGGGGCCAAGCTCGCGGCACATCGAGAGGTTAATCAACGCGCCCATGCGGTTCTCGAAACCAAACTGCTTGAACTGTGAATAAGTTTGCACGGCCAGCACCATGCCGATGAAAGTGCCGGTGAGGGCCACCACGGGCAGGCTGAGCACGCCAATGTTGTAGAGAGCGGGGACGAGCGTATCGCGACGCGGTAGCCGGGTGAACATCCACACGAAGGTTCGCCACATGAACAGCGTCATGTCGCCCAGTGTTTCGAACCAATGGATGACGACAGCACCGACGTCGGCCACCGAATCGTAGAGAGCGGTGCCAACGCCGCGGCGCGGCTCGCTAGCAGGCGAATTGATAGACGCGGTGGACATAGGGGGAATGCTGTTCTCAATGTAGGTCAGGCTTTCCAGCCTGACACTCACAAAGTAGGTCGGGCTTTCCAGCCTGACACCCGCATGCGTCGCGCATCAGCCTTGTTAAAAGCTGATACCCTGTCCGAGCCAAGCGTCAGGCTGGAAAGCCTGACCTACGACCCGCGCGCACGCGCCCCCCGGCGTATGAATTGGTTGTCGGCATGATAAACTATGCCGCTTGAATAAAGTTTAGGGCCGGACGGCGATTGGCCAAGCACGGTGGTAAGGGCTTGCTATGCTGGCATGCTGGCGGCGGGGTGTGTCATTCCCGCCTGCGCGGGAATGACAGCAGGGAGCATGACTGTGTAGCGAGCGACATAGGTCGAGCCGGGCGGCTTAGCGGCTTTTTTTGACTTGGAGAAAATTCTTTTGACCTCGGCCGATGCCTTACGTCTTTGGTTAGTAGCGAAGCCGAATGGCGACGGGCAGCGGCCCGCCACGGAATCGTCTGCGAACGCCGTCGCGAGGACCGAGCCCACGGTGACGCTACTCCTAGAACATCATGCCGAAGCCGTTTACCGCTATGCGCTGCGGCTGACTCGGCGTGCTGATCTGGCAGAAGACGTCTCCCAAGAAACACTGCTTCGAGCGTGGAGGAACCAATCGGGACTTCGGGAAGAACGAGCGGCCCGGCTGTGGCTGTTGAGAATTGCCACGAACGTTTGGAACGATCATTTGAGGAAAACGCGGGCCGACCCGGCCGTCTTGGAGAGCGATCCACCCTGCTCTCGCCGGTCGGCGGCCCAAGTTTTCAGCGAAAGAGAGAGCGTACAACTTGCACTGGCCGCGATGGACCAGTTGCCCCCACGACAGCGGCAAGTGCTCTACCTTGTGACCTGCGAACAACTGACTCATGAGGATGTCGCCAACGTGTTGCAGAGCAGCCCTGCCACGGTGAAAGCGAATTTGTCGCTCGCACGGAAGGAAATGCGAGCAAAGTTAAAAGATGTATACGAGTCGGTTTGTGCACGCACCACGTGCAACAGTAAATCGCCATGACGACTGAATGCGATCAACTCGACACTTATTTGTTCGGCGACCTGCCGTTCGCCACGGCCACGAGGTTCGAACAGCACCTGACCGTGTGTGCGGACTGCCGCAAGGCCGTTGCGCAACAGCATTGGATCGATGGATTGTTGCAATCGGATGTTGTCGCATCGCTTGAGCCAGTTCCCGCTTCACTGACAACGCCACGGACGTTAGACGTTCGCCGCCGTCGGCAAAATGCACGTTACGTGGCCTCGCTAGCCGTGGCGGCGACATTGCTAATCGCTGTGTTTGGCTGGAAGTTTCGCATGTCGCGCGAGGAAAATGCTGCATCACCAACAAATCGGCAGACAGCGAGGAACGAAGAATCGCTACATGACGCAACGCAGGTTCTGGCTGATGTCCCCGCCGGCATTCACCAAACCCAGTTCGTAAACAGCAGCGATTCGATTGCTGTGCAGATTGAGAGCGACGACGAAAACGTCTCGATCGTTCAATTACTGCCAACGACGCAAACGGATCGCCGGGTCCGCCGCGAACTTACCCTTCGAGCCCTTGAACTTGAGTTAAATGGAGGCTGATCGTGAAATCGTTGAACTTATACACCTTATTTTGCAGTTTGGTGCTTTCTGCCATGTGCGCGGTGCTGGTACCTTCCGTGAGAGCCCAAGAAGCCGCGAAGGATACAACGTTAGCGGAACGTGACGCACGCACGGAATACTTTCAGGTAGTTCAGAAAGCCAAAGAACTTGCCGCCGAGCAACAACGAAATAGAGAGCGACTACAGAAATTGGAATTGCTATTTTTGGAAACGAATAAAAAGATCGAAGCCAGCAAAAAGCAGTGGCAACTCGCTGCCAGTGAACTTGCGAAGAATGCTCGCGACGATGCAAAAATTCAATTCGAAAGTGGTGAGCTCAAAATATTCTATTTGAGACACATTCCCGCCGCTGATGGCGCGAAGGCTATCGACACACTTTTTGGATCGAAATCGATGCGAGTAGCCATCGACGATCGCACCAATTCCATAATTGTATTAGGCGAAGTTGAGTCGCTGCCAAAGGTCGAGTCGTTGCTGGCTAAGCTCGACCAACTGCCCCCACAAGAGGCTCCGAAACAAAAGCCTCAAGAATCCGATCAACCTTCCGCACGTCCTTTGTTGGTGAAAATGTTCTGGCTGGCAGATGGCCTACCTGCCGAGGACGGCAAAGAACCGGCCGAAGCCCTGCCTGCAAGTGTGTTACGGGCGACGACGAAGCTCGGCCTGACTGATCCTCGGCTGGTGGCACAAACCGTGAACTCCATCGTAATTCGAGGCAATGAAGGTTCGCAGTTCTCGGTCAATATGCCAGTGCAACTATTGCAGCAAGAGGTGAACCTTTCAGCAGATGGAAATGTGTCCTTGAAAAAGGAAAACACGGTGGATCTGAATATTGAAGTGAATGTCGACGGCAATCATGTTAAGAGCGATTTAGGCGGCTCTCTCACGATGCCGGTGGACCATTTTATGGTTCTTGGAACTTCCAGTTCGATGATTCCGGAATTCGTCACCGTTCCCGCAGCCAAAGCTGGATTTGCTGGTGAGATGGGAGCGGCTGGGAATGTAGGACAAGTTCAACGGTTCAGAACGTCTCGCTTTGCGTTTGTGGTGCAAGTGGTGGATGCGCAGAGTTTCGCTCCGGAAGAAAAGTAAGCCGGCCGCCACGGGTGAAATTGAAATCAACAAAAATAGCCCCGGGCGACTCGCCCGGGGCTAAATGTGTTTTTCAAATTGGTTCTCTGGCGACGGTTGCTTGTTGCGAGGGCCTAGCCTTCACTGGCTTCCTCGCCGCCGTCGGCACCGGCACCGGCACCTACCGCTTCCGGTTCGTCGTGCGACTTGGTCACATGGCCTTCGAAGACGAGTTGCTTCTTGTCGCCGACCTTCTTCACGTCGATCTTCACGGTATCCTTGCCCGCGAACTCACCCTTGAGCAGCTCTTCGGCAAGCGGATCTTCCACGAACGTTTCGATCGCCCGACGTAGCGGACGAGCACCGTAATCGAGGTTCGAGCCCTTCTTGACCAGGAACTCCTTCGCGTCGTCGGTGAGCTCGACCGTGAGGCCTTTCTCTTCCAAACGTTCGCGAACCTTGGTCAGCTCGAGATCGACCACGTGCTTAAGATCGTTATCCGTAAGGTGGCGGAACACGATGATATCGTTCACGCGGTTGATGAACTCGGGGCGGAAGACCTTTTCGATCTCCTCAACCACGCGGGTCTTCATGCCTTCGTACGAAGCGTCCTGATCCTTACCCGTGTTAAAGCCGAACGCCGATTCGTTCTTGATCGCCTCGGCACCGGCGTTGGTCGTCATGATGAGGATCGTGTTGCGGAAGTCGATGTTTCGGCCAAAGCTGTCGGTCAGTCGGCCTTCTTCCATCACTTGCAGCAACATGTTGAACACTTCCGGATGGGCCTTTTCGATTTCGTCGAGCAGCACCACGGCATACGGACGGCGACGGATTTGCTCGGTGAGCTGGCCGCCCTCCTCATAGCCGACGTATCCCGGAGGCGCACCGATGAGCCGGCTCACGTTGTGCTTCTCCATGTATTCGCTCATGTCGATTTGGATGAGCGCTTCGGAATCGCCGAACATGAACTCGGCCAGCGCCTTGGCGAGGAGCGTCTTGCCGACACCCGTAGGGCCGGCGAATACGAACGTGCCCGTCGGACGCTTCGGATCCTGCAAGCCGCTACGGCTACGACGCACGGCACGCGAAATGGCCTTGATCGCTTCGTCCTGGCTGATGACGCGCTTGTGGAGTTCGTCCTCCATCTGCATAAGCCGGAGGCTGTCCTCGGTGGTCATGCGGGTGAGCGGGATGCCGGTCATCTTCGAAACGACCTCGGCAATCACGTCTTCATCCACCACGCCGCCGTTTTCGCGCGACTTCTCACGCCATTCCTTGGTGATCTGTTGTTTCTTCTTCTTGAGCTTGTCGGCCTGATCGCGCAGGCGAGCCGCCTGCTCGAAGTCTTGGTTCGCGACCGCTTCTTCCTTCTGGCGGTTCAGCGCCTCGACTTCTTCGTCGATTTCCTTAAGATTCGGCGGCTTCGACATGCTCTTGAGACGCACGCGAGCACCAGCTTCGTCGATCACGTCGATTGCTTTATCGGGCAGGCAACGGCCCGTGATGTAGCGTTCGCTGAGATCGACGGCGGATTGAACGGCGTCGTCGGTAATTTGCACGCGATGATGCTCTTCGTACCGGTCGCGCAGACCGCGGAGAATCTTCACCGTGTCTTCGGCGGTCGTGGGTTCCACGAGCACTTCCTGGAAACGGCGTGCAAGCGCCGAATCCTTTTCGATGTACTTACGGTATTCGTCGAGCGTGGTGGCACCGATGCACTGGATTTCTCCACGTGCAAGGGCCGGCTTGAGCACGTTCGAGGCGTCGATGGCACCTTCGGCACCCCCCGCACCAACGAGCGTGTGAAGTTCGTCGATGAACAGGATCGTGTTCTTGGCACGACGTACTTCGTTCATCACGGCCTTGATGCGTTCTTCGAATTGGCCACGGTACTTGGTGCCCGCGACCATCATCGCCAGGTCGAGCACCACGATACGGCGGTCGAGCAGCAATTCGGGCACGTCGCCTTCGACCACGCGCTGAGCGAAGCCTTCGACGATGGCCGTTTTACCAACGCCCGCTTCGCCGAGCAGCACCGGGTTGTTCTTCGTGCGGCGGCTCAGAATTTGAATCGCTCGTTCGATTTCGTTCTCGCGTCCGATGACCGGATCGAGCTTCTTTTGACGTGCCAGCTCGGTCAGATCGCGGCCAAAGCTGTCGAGAGCGGGAGTCTTGCTGCGGCTCTTGCGGCCTTCGCCACTGCCGCCTTCTTCGGCAACGCCGCCCCGGCCGCCACGCTCGCCTTCGGCACCTTCGATACCGTGGCCAAGCAGGTTGAGAACTTCTTCGCGAACTTCATCGAGCTTGAGGCCGAGGTTCATGAGAACCTGAGCGGCCACGCCCTCTTGCTCGCGGAGCAGTCCGAGCAGAATATGCTCGGTGCCAACGTAGTTGTGGTTCAAGTTACGGGCTTCTTCCATCGAGTATTCGATGACCTTCTTCGCCCGCGGGGTTTGTGGCAGCTTGCCCATGGTGACCATGTCGGGCCCGCTTTGAACAAGCTTTTCGACCTCAAGGCGGATCTTACGCAAATCCACGTCGAGATTCTTAAGCACGTTCGCGGCCACGCCGCTGCCCTCTTTGATGAGGCCCAACAGAACGTGCTCCGTACCGATGTATTCGTGGTTGAAGCGCTGCGCCTCTTGGTTGGCGAGCTGCATCACCTTTCTGGCTCGGTCAGTAAATCGTTCGTACATATTCCGTCTCCGATGTTACGGACTGTTGGCCCGCCGTGATGGCCATTCCAACTAATCCGCACTAATTGTATGCGCTGAGTCAAATCGAACCGTGCTCATGCGGCCGCGTCCTTCCCAGGACACGGATGGTTCGATATCAATACTTGACTTGGTTACCTAAGGCATCCCCTTCGCGGTGTGCTTTGCCGGCTTCTTCCCTGCGAATTTCCCCGGAAATTCGCCCACGACAGCTAGCCGTGCAAGCCGATTTGACGCCGAACGGCCGCCTGCGCCAATTGCAGCAGCCTCAGAAGTCTAGCCCTTGGTTTGCGGCGCTTCAAGGCAAGTATCTGCGCCGCATAGAGTTATACGCGATGCTGGCATTTCGGTTCACCGTCAAGCAGGTTCCTTAGATAGAGGACAAAATCGACCTCCAGGGGCTACCGGGGGACCCTGGCCCTGCCGCCCGATTATTCGCTCCTGCCGGTACGATCGGCCTCGAAGTATGATCGATCGTAGATTGGGCCAATTTACTTCGTTTACTCCCCGTCTTGCCTCATCAACCGCACCATGCCGAATACCTCCACGCCACGGATTTTGGACGCTGCACTGAATCGCGCCGGCGAAGGGCTGCGGGTTGTCGAGGATTATGTGCGTTTCGTGCTCGATAGCCCCCACCTGACGAGCGAGGTGAAATCGCTACGGCACGAACTAACCCTGGCCGCGGCGGCCATTTCGAGCGAGGATCGCCACGCGGCACGCGACACCCAGCGAGATGTGGGAGCCACGGTTTCGACAGAAAGCGAAAACCAGCGATCGGATGCCTGGCACGTGTGTTCCGCCAGCCTGAAGCGGACCGAGCAATCGCTACGAAGCATCGAAGAATTCGGCAAACTGCTCGATCCAATGCTAGCTCGTAAAGCGGAAACGCTTCGTTATCGGCTCTATACGCTCGAAGCGGCGATTGACACCAACCGATCGAGCAACGAGCGACTTGCCGAGGTAACGCTTTGCGTGCTGCTCGATGGCTGTGGCTCGTTGCAACAGTTTGAAAAAATCGTGACCGAACTGGTGGAAGCCCGGGTGGGCATGATCCAGCTCCGAGACAAAAATCTCGACGATCGGGAGTTGGTCGGCCGCGCCAGGAGTTTGGTGAGCATCACACGCCGGCGGGACTTAGAGCCTATCCGAAAACCGTCGGGGACTGTCCCAAATTTGCGGAGTCTTCGGAGCAAATTGGGACTATCCCCCTTCGACAGACGGTTTTCGGATAGGCTCTTACTGGAAACGGAAAATGATCGTGCAGCAGGGCCACGCACGCTGGCCGTGATCAACGATCGAGCCGATATCGCGGCGGCCGTGCATGCAGACGGTGTCCACCTGGGGCAAGAAGATATCTCGGTCAAAGATGCCAGGTCGATTGTCGGCACGCGTATGCTCGTCGGCGTATCGACGCATAACATCGAGCAAGCTCGAATCGCTGTGCTCGACGGAGCCAATTATCTGGGAGCCGGTCCCACGTTTCCCTCCAGTACGAAATCATTCGAGGCCTTTGCGGGCCTCGATTATTTGCGGCAGTTAGCGACAGAAATTCGGCTCCCCGCTTTTGCAATCGGTGGCATCCGAGCCGAAAACCTCGATGAAGTGCTGAAAACTGGCTTTACCAGGGTTGCCGTAAGTGCCGCAGTGACGGCCGCGGAGAAACCGGGCTGCGCCGCTCGCGAATTGTTGGCTAAGCTATCGAAAGCCTAGTGTTCTGTCAGTCTTGAATTGATGGGTGGCATGCTTTCACGCGGTAGCGGGTAAGCATGCCTACGCCCAGAAGGCGAAGGCATGCCACCCAGCAAATGACCATGGACAGAACACTAGGACACAACCGGCCCTACCCTGGGAAACGGACTCCGTGCCCCAGTGGTTCAGTGGTTAAAAAACAACCCCAAATTTCTACCGACAAGATTGTCGCTTTCGGCCACCCGCTGTGATATGGTATTTGTGAAAATTTGTACATTGCCTGGCGTGGCCCAATGCCGACCCAATCGGCCCAGGCTTCCGCTGCGCGCCCACAACGAGAACAGCACCGCCCCCAAACCGGGCTGCGCAAAACCGCGCATTCACCTTGCGCAAACGTAGTATTAAAAAACTTGTCCTCTTGTCCCCTTCCGAGAATCACGCACCCACACTCATGCAGCTCATTCCCAAAAACAAATCAACAATTAACAACTTAAGCCAAGCCAACAACCCTTCATTCACCAGCCCCCAGCCCCTGACCCCCAACCCCTGACTCTCTCCCCCATGCTTCACGCGATCATCATGGCAGGCGGCACGGGCACGCGATTCTGGCCGGCCAGCACGAAGACCACTCCCAAACAACTGCTGCGGCTCGTCGGCGATGCCACGATGATGCGGCAAACGGTCGATCGGCTCGGCGAACTCGTGCCGACCGAACGACGCATGGTTGTCACCAACGAGCGGCTCACTGCAGCCGTGCGCGAACAACTGCCCGAGTTGCCTGCGGAAGCAATCGTGGGCGAGCCGTGCAAGCGCGATACGGCACCCTGTATCGGCCTGGCGGCGCTCCTTGTAAGCCGCGACGATTCGAATGCGATCATGGCCGTCATGCCGGCGGACCACGTGATTCGCCCGGCGGCAAAGTTCCAAGCCGCCGTCCGGCAGGCGGCGGAACTGGTCGAGCAATCGCCCGGGCGGATCGTGACATTCGGAATTCGGCCAACCTACCCGGCGGAGATTTTCGGGTATATCCATCGCGGGGAAGAACTAGCAAACCGGGGCATCCCCGCCCCCGCCCCTAAGCACGAGAGCGATTCCACGGAGCCGAGGACGGCCTGGCTCGCTCCACAATTCAAAGTCCAGCGTTTTCAAGAAAAACCGGATGCCACCACAGCCAAGATGTACGTCGATTCGGGCGAATACTACTGGAACAGCGGAATTTTCGTGTGGCATGCGTCCACGATCCTCGACGCGCTTCGCGAGCGTCAGCCGGAAATGATGAAACACCTCGAAGCGATCGTGGCCGCGTGGGACACCCCGCAAAGTGCAAAAGTTTTTGCCAGCGAGTTTGCCGCGATCAAACCGATCTCGATCGATTATGCCGTCATGGAACACGCCACGGATGTCGCGGTCATCGAAGCGCCGTTCGAATGGGACGACCTGGGCGGCTGGCAATCGCTCGCACGCTTGGCCGGCACCGATGAAAACGGCAACACGGTCATCGGGCGACATATTGCGATCGGAACCAACGGCACCATTGTCCGCTCCTCCGAGGACCATCTCGTAGTGACGCTCGGACTGAAAGACATGCTCGTCGTGCATACGCCCAAAGCGACACTCGTGGCGAACAAGCACGATGAAGAACAAATCCGCAAAGTCGTAAAGCAATTAGAAGAATTGGGCTGGCAAGAATATTTGTGATCTTTAGTGGCTTAGCCGCAACGCGGCGGGCCTGAACCGCTTCTTGTACTCTTATGCGTCGCAAACTCAAGAATGCCGACCACACTGTGAATCGCCGCACGTTTGGCGCGGCGGCCATCGCGTTGCTTGCGGGCGTACAACGCGCTTGGGGACAGGCAACCGAGCATCCTCTTGCTCCCGAAATCGACGCCGTGCGCTATCTCACTACGCACACGGGTGGTGGCAAACAATTTTGGGCCGATGTGTGGTTGTTTCACGACCTGAGAATTCAGCGCCACGCGCTTACGCAACATTGCCGGCTGCTCGATGGCAAAAACTGCCGCCTAGCCTCGGGCACTTATGAAGAATGCCGCGAAGAACTCGATCGCATCCGCCAGCGCGATAACATACCGGCCATGCAAGGCCGGGCCATCGTCGTGTTGCACGGCCTGTTTCGAAATCGCGGCACCATGGAACGAATGCATGCGTCGCTCGCCGCCGCCGGTGGCTACTCGGTTTTCAGCGTGGGCTATCCCACGACGCGCGGCAGCGTGGTCGATCATGCCAGTTCGCTCGATAGCGTGGTGAACAGCCTGGAAGGAATCAGCGAAATCAATTTCGTGGCGCATAGCCTGGGCAACCTCGTCGTGCGGCATTGGCTGCACGACATGGCGGGGAGCGGCCGCGCCTTGCCTGCCGCGCAAAAGTTCGGTCGCATGGTCATGCTCGCACCGCCCAACCATCAGCCACGGCTTGCCACGAAACTCGTTCGCGGTTCGTTTGCCGAGTTCATTGCCGGCCCGGCAGCCAAGGAACTTGCCAATGGCTGGCAAAACCTTGAACCGAACTTAGCAACCCCTGGCTTCGAATTCGGCATCCTCGCCGGCGGTCGTGGTGATGATCGTGGTTACAACCTCATGCTTCCCGGCGACGATGACGCGGTCGTCACGGTAGAAAGCACACGACTCGTCGGAGCTCGCGATTTCCGTGTCTTCCCGGTGCTCCACAGCGTATTTATGAACGATCCCAAAGTGCAGGAATGCACACTGCGATTTCTCAATAACGGATATTTCGAGAGCCCCGACACGCGACAGCCAGTGTGAGGATGCGGGACAGGGATACTGGCGACAGGGAAAGTTAGAGATAAGACATCCCGCCGATTCCCTGCATCCGGCCCCCTGCATCCCGTATCCTCCATCCTGTATCCTCACCTCATGCGCATCGCGGGAATTGATTACGGAACTGTTCGCATCGGCATCGCCACGGCCGATACCGAAGTGAACATCGCGGGACCGTACGAAAACTACACGCGTCGCAGCAAACAACTCGATGCCGAGTATTTTCAAACGCTTGCCCGCGAGGAGCGCATCGGCCGCTTCGTCGTGGGGCTTCCCGTTCATCTGCATGGTGGCGAAAGCCAGAAGTCGCTCGAAGCACGGCAGTTCGGCAAGTGGCTGGCCGAGGTTACTGGGGTGCCGGTCGAGTATTTTGATGAGCGATTCACCACGTCTCAGGCCGACGAGTATCTCAACGCGGCAGGATTGACCAAGAAACAACGGCAAGCACGGCGCGATCAACTGGCAGCGCAAATCATGCTGACGGCTTATTTAGAATCTGGCGCTCGTGGACAAGATTCGCTCGATTCGATCGATTAATGTAGCCCTCTCGCTCCGCGAGAAGGAAATTACGCCTCGCAAGCGAGGCGGCTAAATTGGCTGCTTCCAACGAAACCATAAACCATGAAACGACTCGTCTTTGGTTGCGGTTATTTGGGCGAGCGTGTTGCGGCACATTGGCTCGCAGCCGGCGATGAAGTGTATGTTGTCACCCGCGGTAAGACGCGCGCCACAACTTTGCAACAACAAGGTTTTCTCCCGATCGTTGCAGACATCACAGCGCTCGAAACACTAGGCGGCCTGCCGACAGTCGACACCGTGTTGTTCGCGGTGGGATACGACCGTGCGCATACGTCCGGCTCGATTATGAACGTGTACGCCGGCGGCATGAGAAACGTAGTGAATGCTCTTCCCCCAGCAACACGGTCGTTCGTCTACATCAGCACGACCGGCGTGTACGGCCCTGCCGGGGGCGAGTGGATTGACGAGGTCACTCCCACCGCCCCCCAACGCGAAGGAGGCCAAGCCTCACTGGCCGCGGAGGAAGCGCTACGCGCCCATTCACTGGGCGAGCAAGCCGTCATCTTGAGACTGGCGGGCATCTATGGACCCGGTCGAATTCCGTTCCTGAACGAACTACGCACCGATCGACCTGTGGAGATTCCGACCACTGGTTATTTGAACCTTATCCATGTGGAGGATGCGGCAAGCGTGGTCGTGGCCGCGGCGGCCCGACGATTAGAAAACTCGGCAGAGGGCGTAAATGGTCTCTGGCTCTACTGCGTGAGCGATGGCGTGCCTGTGCCTCGCATCGATTTTTACACAGAGGTCGCTCGGCAGCTCGGCAAAGAACCGCCGCAGTTTATCGAGGCCGACCCCAGTTCACCTCGCGCGCAGCGGGCGAGCGGTAATCGGCGTGTGAGCAATGCCCGGATGTTGGCCGACTTGGAAATCGTGCTGAGGTATCCTGACTATCGTACAGGCCTCGCGGCGATCCTATGAGCAATGCGGTACTCTTGAAACTCGGAATCAATAAGCCCTGCGAACCGCTCGCTAGCGATAAACACTTGGATTTTCTGGTCCTGCTCTTCCGCTGTTTAGCAACCAAATGGGTTACTTTGAGCATTTTTCCGGATCGCAACGCACTCACGCCTTCGCCTCTTGGTTGCGTGCAGGTGCAAGCGCGCGTATCATCGGCTGTTCAGACTTTTTTCACGGAACAATCCGCATGGCAATGATCAAACGGCAACCGATTTTCCCGCACGTCATCGAGCTGAATCACCAGGCTCGCCGGCGAATCAGTTGCAGCGTGTACTTGGTTTACGACGACGACAACAACTGGGCCCTCATCGATATTGGCTACGAAGATGCCGTCGACGAGTGCTTGGAGATCATTCGCCAGCTTGATTTTCCGTTTTCGAAGTGTGTTACGCTGATTGCATCGCATGCAGACGTGGACCATGTGCAGGGCTTTGCCAAGGCCAAGCAGATCTTGAAAACAAGCGTTACCGCTCATCCTCTGGCGGCAAAACCGCTCGAAGAGGGCGACAAACTGGTGACTTATGCTGAGGTAGCGGCCCAAAATATCCATCTCGATATGCCCTCGCTCAAGGTCGACCACCTCGTAAACGACGGTGACAGGATTCACATTGGCAACCTCGATTTGGAGGTTTGGCACACGCCCGGCCATACCGACGGCCAGCTAGCATT
This sequence comes from uncultured Planctomycetaceae bacterium, assembly GCA_964618225.1. Taxonomy (GTDB): domain Bacteria; phylum Planctomycetota; class Planctomycetia; order Pirellulales; family Lacipirellulaceae; genus JABDGM01. Next base: position 25,516 of record CAZTWS010000032.1, on the reverse strand, counting down.
CCGGCTGGGTAAGCTCCTATTCTCGGGCGATAACCTGTTCCGCGACGGTTGCGTGGGGGCAATCGACGCCCATCATGGCAGCAGCATTCAGGACTTTATCAAGTCGCTGCAACGGATTCGAGCTAGCGACGTGGAATGGCTGCTGCCGAGTCACGGGCCCGTGTTCCGCAAAGACGATGCTCTTATTGACCGCACGATCGCCCGGCTGGAAAGCTACTTGCACATGGCCGACTTCGGCACGTGCGCTATCGACTGGCCTCTGATGGACCAGTGGGAACGCGAGCTCGTGGAAGGTCGCACGCCTTTGTAATGCGGAATGGGGAACGGCGAACGGGGAATCCGAGCGGTGTCTGTTGGCATTCCAGTGTTTAGGGCGGAAGTGTCTTTGTAATCCGCAAGGTTTAACTCGCTGAGCTGTGCCAGCGTCCGCTTATACTGGTTATGACGGATTTTCTCTCAATCCGGTTTATGACTTGCGTCGATGCTACTACGGACAACAGGAAGCAAAACGGCTGTTGGCTTTCGGGCAGATGAAACACGTCTGGCCGAAAACTGTCAGCCGATAGCTGAATGCCACCCAACGAGCATGCATTCGCTTGCCAATGTATGCCGACGCAACTTTTCCGCAATCGGGCGAGCAACCCGCATGGAACCGCACTCGCGAGCCCATGCTACCCGCAACGTATTTGACTCAGGGGGGAGCAATGATCCGTCGGATCTACTTTGCGCTGGCAGCAGTAACGCTGCTGGCCACCATTTCGACCGCCGACGAAGCCCAAGCCCAACAGGCTTATGGCCGGTCGTGGGGAAACACCTACACAAACACCGACTGGCAACGGTTTTACCACTACCCGTACGTGTACTATCCGCAGAACTACTGGGGAAGCGAGTACTACCGTAGTGCCGACAGCCTGTACTACCGTTACCCGCAAGAAATGCGTATTCCCGTTTACAACCGCCACTGGTTCAACGAGTATCCGTCTCCACGACCCTATCATCGCGGCCATCACTTCGTCCTCGACATTTTCTAACCACCGGCCAGTGGTTCGAGCATGTTGCTGAGCGTCAACGTCCGGGGGGGCACTCATCGACGCGACCAGCCGAGGACGAGGAAAAACAAACCGCGGCACCGACCACGAGCCGGTGCCGCGGTCTTGTCGTTTTGGGAATTTTTTTAATGCTAAGCGAGCCGGGGCGTCCTCGCCCCCGTGGAATTGCTCTCGTTCTCGGGGCGGAGGACCGCCCGGCTCGCTTGACTTTAGCGTCTTAAATCTGCCGCAAACCGCCGCAGGCGATTTGGTAGAAGATCTCGGCCCCCAATTCGAGTTCCTCGATCTCGATGAACTCGTCGGCCGTGTGGGCTTGGTCGATCGAGCCAGGACCGAAGACCACGGTGGGCACGCCGACTACCGAGAACGCAGCACCATCGGTGCCATACGGAGCACCAACGATTTTTACATCCCGCCCCTGCTCGCGAGCAAAAGCGGCGAGCTTTTCGGCAACCTCCCGATTCCCATGATCCAGTAAGCCGTTGCTATGCATATAAGGCTGCTCGTGCTCAACGCGGCACGGTGCAATGTGGGTGTTTGCCGAGATATAGCTTATTAGTTCCTCGTAAGCCGCCACAGGAGATTCACTAGGCATCAGTCGACGCTCGACTTCGATCATGGCGTGTTCGGGTACCGTATTCACACCGACCCCGCCTCGAATCGTGCTCACTGTGGCGCTGGGCTTACCACACAGCGGGTGACTAACACCGCTTGCGGTTAGCTCCTGGTGAAATTGCTTGACCGCTCGCACGATTTCCACCATTCCGAAGATCGCGTTTACGCCTAGATCGGGTAGCGATGTATGAGCGGCCTTGCCATGAGTGTGGCATCGCCACCGGACAACGCCGTTGTGTGCGACAATCGGGTTGAACTGCGTTGGCTCGGCGACAATCACCGCGTCGGGGCGACGCCGAAAAAGGTTCGTCGCCAGGAAAGCTGAATCGTCGAGCAACGAGCCTGCGGAATTCTTCTCTGCTGTTGCTGGCTGCTCCGCAGCCCAAGATTCCGCCAACACGCGCGCACCGGTAAAACCACACTCTTCATTCGCGGAACAGGCGAGCACAATCGTTGGCCGACGTTCGGGGCGAGTCTCGGATACCCGCGAGAGCGCGGCTAGCATGGCAGCCATCGAACCCTTTACATCGCTCGCACCACGCCCGTAAACGCGGCCATCGCGTGCTTCACCGCCAAACGGGGCGATCGTCATCCCTTCGACAGCCACCGTGTCTTGATGGACGTCCCATAGCAGCAGTTCGCCACCCTCGTCGGGTAATGGAGCGCCTGCGATGAGTGCGAGTAAATTCTCGCGACCTGGATGCACAGGTTGCCGCACATGGGGCCACCCCTGCTCAGAACAAATCGACGCCAGCAAATCAGTCATCCGACTTTCGCCAATCGCGGGGCCCGCAATATCACGCCCCATGGGGTTCACGCTAGGCGTTTGAACAAGTCGCTGCAGCGTTGTAACCGGATCGATTGGCAAAATTGCACCTAAAATTCTCTACAGCACGGACGAACGATGATTGTAACACTTATGCGGCAGTGCGTCCCTGCCCCTCGATCACGCGCTGCCGATAGATTTCCATAAATGGATTTCTGTGCAACGATCGCGCTTGCGAATTTTGAGGCAATGGTGCAGGCTGAAGTATTGGAGGCAGTGCCTTAAGCCCTCTAACTCCACCGCCCGTTCACCTCATTTCGCATTCTGAACGATTCTCTTTTGAACCAATGCCCCGTAAGCGAGCAAACTCCGATTCATTTCTTGAATTGCTCGCCAAGAGTAGCCGGCCCGTGTATGCCGTGGATGGCCGTCGGCGAATCGTGTACTGCAACCCGGCCTTGGCCGAGTGGCTTGAACTCGAACCTTCGCGAGTTCTAGGCAGCTTGGTCGAGTACCATTCCGAAACTTCCCCCGAAGATAATTCGGAGAAAACCGCCTCGCTGCTCATAGACTTGTGCCCTCCCCCGCATGCCCTGAATGGCGAGGCATGCAAGGGAACGATTTCATGTACCCTGCGCAACGGCCGACTCATCCACCGGCGAGCCGAGTTCATTCCGCTCATGGCAACATCGACCGACAAACGCCAAAAAGATATTGCTGGCCCTGGTGTACTGGCAATTCTGGAAACAAGCGACCTTAAGCCTGAAGAAATCTCTGTAAACGACGCGACGAACCCGACGGGCGACGAACTGCATCGTACCATTCGCCATTTTCGGCGATCTCAGGCCTCGCGATATTCGGTCGAGTCGATTCTGGGGAGCAGCGCGGCGATTCAGAAAGTTCGCGCTCAAATTGCTGCCGCCGCGGCCAGCGGTGCCAATGTTTTGGTGCGCGGTCGTCGCGGCACAGGAAGGGCACACATCGCGCGAGCCATTCATTATCGCGCCGCTGCGGAATCTCCAGCAAAACTTGTTGCCGTCAACTGTTCACTCGCCACCGAGGAATCTTTCAGACGGGCGATTGAGACACTCCAGGATCCGTCCAGTAACGATTCTCGAATTCGTCCTACGTTGCTGTTGGAAAATTTGGACGCACTGTCTGATTCACTCCAGCATCAACTAACAATCGTTTTGCAACAACCGGCTTTTCGTGCCCGCATTCTGGCTAGTTACACCTTGGCGCACAGTTCACTACCCTTTTCCGAGGTGGGCGAATCCGATAGCCCCAACCCAACCGAGACGTTGCCTACCGCGGGGCCCTCTCACTCGCTTTTAGAATCCATTTCAACGATCACCATCGAGGTGCCGCGGTTAATCGATCGAATCGATGATTTACCACTGCTAGCTCAGGCAATGCTTGAAGCTTGTAACCGTGGAAACGAGAAACAAATCGGCTCAATCCGTCCTGAATCGCTCGATAAACTAGCGCTTTATTCGTGGCCGGGAGAACTGGATGAACTGCGGGAGATCATCGCGGCGGCTCACGCAAGTTCTGAAACAACGGAGATTTCCGTAAAGGACTTACCCGCAGTGATCCATCATGCGTTTCAGACCGCATCACGTAGCCGCAAATCGCTTGAACGGATCAACCTCGACGAGCTACTGGCCAAAATCGAGCAAGAGGCAATCGTGCGAGCACTCGCTCAAGCGGGGGGCAATAAAACGGAAGCCGCCGAATTGCTAGGCATGACACGCCCCCGGCTCTACCGTCGATTAGTACAGCTTGGCCTGGTGAGCGAACGAGAGGTTCCAGAAGATCAAGTACCCGTGTTCATCGAACAGGTTGATGAGGATTCAAAGTGAACCCGTCGTCGCCCCAGTACCTCGTTTGCGAACGTTCGGGCCATTGGGCCGCTGCCCTGCGTGTTTCAATCCATAGGCTGCCACCCATAAATCAACATGCGGCGAAAATCACGGAAACACGTAGCCTGAAAGAATTGGAATCGCGGTTGGCCGAGGTTCCTGACGGTATCGTGCTCATCGAAATTTCGCGTAACTCACTCAGCAACGCCCTCGATTGGCTTAGCAAGGCAACCCAACTCGACACGACACGCCATTTCGTCGCTGCGATTGATGAACCAAGCTTCTTACCGATTTACCCGCTGCCGGAAAACATCTCCACACCAGCTTTAAGAAGCTCCTTGGCAAGTGTGCTGCTCGAAACGGGCGTCGTGGTCATAGTTTGGTCGCCGCGCCAACTCACCCCTGTTATCGAGTTCGCCACGAAATTGGCCGCGAAAGGGGCCGACACGGCCTCTTCCTTGCCACCCGAGGAAAAAAACCTCGCAGAGTGGGCCGAAAATCTACTGCCTTGGCAAGCGGCGCGACGACCGGTAGGTTGAATCCCTCTTACCGGCTCGCGGTTACGCGGTTTGAACTCAACCGCACGAGCTGTTGGGATACGTCCGCCTCCCATCGCCGCTAAACCGCCGGTTTCCCTGCCTCACGAAACTCTCGGATAGTTCCCATTGCCATGCCTGATTCTGCTGTCACTCGCGATACCGTGCTCGCCGCTCTATCGAACTTGGTGGATCCAGAGTCGGGGCGGCCCATGGCAACCTTCGACCAGATTCGAGAGGTGAATATTACGCCCAGTGGTATCGAAGTGCGGCTCGGTGTAACAAGCTGGGCCGGACCACTGCGCGATGACCTTCGCCAAGAAGCCATCGGGCTGCTGCGCGAAGCGCTACCATCCGGTACACCAATTGAAGTGGAATTCGTCGATCACGAGCGACTCCCTGAGAAGATCGGCCAGATCGGACTTGCTGCCAAGAGTGTCATCGCGGTCGGTTCAGGTAAGGGCGGTGTGGGGAAAAGCACGGTTGCCGCTTCCATTGCCTATGGCTTGAAGAACTCGGGCGCGTCGGTCGGTTTGATGGATGCCGACGTTTATGGTCCGAGCGTGCCACACATTTTGGGGGCAACAGAACGGCCGTACGTGGAGAACGGCCAATTGCAGCCGGTAATAAAAGACGACCTGCGGATTATGAGCATGGGATTCATGGTGCCGCCAGGAGAAGCCGTGGTATGGCGCGGGCCGATGCTGCACGGGGCCATTCAACAAATGTTACGCGACACCAACTGGGGACCGCTCGATTACTTGATTATCGATATGCCTCCCGGCACAGGCGACATCGCTCTTTCACTGTCGCAGCTCTTGCCGCTAACCGGCGCGGTGGTCGTGTGTACGCCGCAGGATGTTGCGCTGCTGGATGCCGTGAAATCGATCGCGATGTTCCGCAAAGTGAATATCCCGATGCTCGGCATGGTCGAAAACATGAGCTACTTCCTGTGCCCCGACTGCGGTAAGCGTTACGACATTTTTGGTTCAGGCGGCGCGAAGAAACGGGCCGAGGAACTCGATGTGCCATTTTTGGGCGAAGTGCCGATTCAAATAGGCATTCGCGAACGCGGCGATGCCGGCAACACGGCGGGAAATTTCGACGATGGAGCGACCGCACCCTACTTCCGCGAAATTTGCTACCGACTGGCGCTAAATATCAGCGAAGCCCGCAAACAAACGCCGCCCTTGCCGACGCTGAACGTGCTATAAATCCTGGCCGTGCGTTCGGCGCACTTTCAAGGGCACTATAGCTCGCCCCTTAACCCCTTAAAAGGCGGCGGTTGAATGGCCGCGACAAGGCATAAGGGCCCCAAATGGTATCCCCCTAGCGCAAAAAATAGAGCCGCCGGACGGATGCCCAAACGGCTCTTTCTCGTTAGTTCATGCGGCGGCACACCTACCAAATTGGTCGCGTGTCTCACCGAGCTGCACGAAGCCTAGACTAGGAAGCCTTCTTGGTCTTCTTCTTCTTCGCAGCCTTCTTGCGACCGGCCTTCTTCTTGGCTGCCTTCTTCTTGACAGTCTTCTTCTTGGCGGTCTTCTTCTTGGCTGCCTTCTTCTTGGCAGCGCGCTTCTTCTTGGCCACAGTCACTCCTCCATAAAAAGGTTTAGGTGATTCTCCGGCTGACACACCATTCAAAACTCATAGCCGTTCTCACCACATTCAAAACTGACCACCGTTCCCCGGTGGCCTTCGGTTACTCACTTCTCATTTGCAACTCAAACCAATTTCCTCATTGATTCGTTTGCATGGAAAATGTGCGCAACCGATGTCACTTGCTGGTAGTTGTACGAAATTGTTGATTTTGTGCAACATGTTTTCGGCAAAAAATGTTGTTGCACACAAAAAAATTTTCTGCATTGCGCGCGTTTTGTTCCTGTTGATCGATTGATGAGCGCACAAATCGACTCGCAAACACGCGCTCGCGCGAATTCAGTAAAGCGAAACCGTGGTTCCATCTTTCAAACGACCACTCGGTTGCAATCGACGCCGTCGAATTCCCAAAATCGTTCTTTCAGACGGCGTTAAACTTGCCAAATAGGCGGCCGTCCAAATCGATGTGCGCGGAAGCTCTGGCAGTACGAGATCGCTACGCCACGATGCAAAATAAGTGCTCCATGCGGTGCCTTTGGCACGTCGCTTCAAATGAATGGGGTCGAAGCCGTACCATTCGCTCAGTGCTGGAATTACCGGTACTTTTCGCATCTCTCCAAGCTGCAGTAACGCGTCGTTGACGTATCCAGCAATCGATTTGGCACCCGCCAACGTAAGGTTGCTGCGCGGAAAAAGTAACCGACGAAAGAAATGAAATCGAGCTTCGCTAAGTCGTTCCAGGTTTCCAATTGGCAACTGCGTAATCGCAACCTCGGCACCGTGCTCCATGAGTCGATCGACACACCGCGCGACCCATTCATTGAGCCTTTGGGGTGGCACTCCGTACAAAATATCGTTGCCAATATCCGTAATGAGCGCGGCAGTTGGCAGCTTCGGACGCGTTTGTAAATCCTGCCAAAGTGCGCAGGGAAAAATTCCAGAAATTTTTCTCGCGAACAGGGTCGTTTCTTGGCCATAAGAGCGTCCATGCCCCATCGCAGCCATAATTTCTATCGGCGCACCCCATGTTAATCGCGCGGTTGTAACCACCGTCGGAAACGATCTCGTCAGGTTACTCGCACCTAGCAACACGACTCGTTGCGTCGGCATCGCTTCGTGACTGTCTTTATGCGCCATTCGATAGAAAGCTCCGCGCAAAATCGATGATGACTGCATTATTGGCAGTCAACAGGCAACCGGCGACCCAATACACAGCCCTTGCATGACTGGCGGCGCATTATCGCCAACGACTCTGGTAACGCTGGAGCGTTTGAAAACTGCCATAGGTGAGAAGCCCCAGCATAATCCCCAGGTAAAGTTGGCTCTGCAACAAGGCGAACACGGCCACCCCCATGCCCACCACAACAGAAAGCTGCAAAGATCGAATAATACCTCGCTGTGGATTGCCCAAAGTGAACAATTCACGTGAGATTTGCCCTCCATCCAGCGGATAAATGGGCAACAAGTTGAGCAGTCCCCAGAAGATATTCACGAATAGTAAAGATGCCACTGCAACCTGCACTGATGAAGAATAGGGCTCCCAACGAACCGGAATCCAGTCTAACTCGAAGCCACGAAAGTGCCCCGTTATTATCAAAAGCCCGATAATAACGGCCGCAAATAGAAATCCGGCAACCGGCCCCGCAAACAAAATAAGAAGTTGAGCACGCGGCGAACGATCGCAGTCGTTACACGAGGCCAAGCCTCCGAAACTATATAGAGTGACCCATGGATGCCCACCAAAATAGCGCTGCATCAGCGCATGACCGAATTCATGCACGAGAATTGATACGAAAACTACCGCCACCCAAATAAGAACTCGCACCGGATCCTGCAAGCCAAGGCCAAGCAGCACGGTAAACACCCAAAACAACGGATGCACCCGCACGGGAATGCCAAGCAAGCGAAAATGCAGATCTGCCTGAGTCGGGGCTGGTTCGCCAATTAAATTCATGGCGAAATTATGCACTGCCAACCTCGGAACCGCCATATGCGGCCGCATCGGCTGTTAGAAAAACTAGATGCCCGCGTAGCCTTCTGGTGGCTATCAAGCAGCCCCACACGTGGCCTCTTCTAACCGAGTATCGAAAGCAAAGTGCGTTCGTAACCGTGGCGAAGCTTGGTTCGTCAGCGTATCGACAATGTAATCGGCCGCTCGGCTCGAAGCACCTCCATGCCCTACACGTTCTTTCAGTTCCGCGAGTTGGGCCACACGTCGTTCCCGCTTTGCCGGCTCGGTAATCCATTCAATCACATGCTCGGCAACCTGCTGCGACTTATCTTCACAGGTAAGATATTCGGGCATCAGCACGTGGGCATCCACCGGATCGACCGGATCATACGTAGCCACCCGTCTCGGGAACAAATCATCGGTCGTCAGCAGGTTCACCAGCGTGATATAGCGAACCTTGCGGAAAAACTTTTGAACCTGAAACGCGAACCGCGAAATATAGTAAAGAATCACCGTCGGCTTCGTGTGGTACAGCAATTCCAACGAAACACTGCCCGAGACGGCCATGGCGCAGTCGGCTGCTTCGATAATGTCGGCCGTGCGGCCCACGTGAATCTCGAGCGGCAATCCACACCCTGCCGAGGCCTGCCGGACCATCTCGGCCTGGCTCTCTTTGAACGAGGCAACCGCAAAGCGGGCATTCGGAATGCGAGTATGCACGAGCCTGACGGCTTTCAAAAAGTAACCAAAGTTGCTTTTTACCTCCTGCGTGCGTGAACCCGGCAAAATGGCTACCAAAGGCCCCGGCTTCGAACGCAACCGATCGATAAATTCGTGGTCGAGCTTTTCAGCACGAAGCTGGTCGAAATACGGATGGCCGACAAAGGTGGCGTTGCAACCTCGTTCGCGATACCAAGACTCCTCGAACGGCAACTTGCAAAGCACATGATCTATAAACCGGCGCATTTTCGAAATGCGCCACCCGCCCCAAGCCCAAAGTTGCGGCGTGCCGTAATAAAAAACCGGTACGCGGTGGGCCTTAGCACGCCGCGCGATCCACCAGTTGAACCCCGGATAGTCAATCAAAACCACCGCATCCGGCTTGTGGTGGCGGAAATAACGATCCGCACGGCAAACCAGGTTCCAAAACTTATGGATATTGATCAGCACGCGTGCGAACCACATCACGGCCAGTTTCGTGAGGTCTTCATGCAGCTCGCATCCGACGGCCTCCATCCGCGGGCCGCCGTAACCAACGAATTCGCAATCGGACCGTCGCTTTCGCAACTCGCGAATCAAATTCGCTCCGTGCAAATCGCCACTTGGTTCACCGACCGAGAAGAAAATCTTCATGACTCACCCAAGTAGGTCAGGCTTTCTAGCCTGACGCACCCCGTTCCACTTTCCTAAACGCAAACGTAGCGTCAACCTAGAAAGGCCGACCTACGGCAGCGCGGGAGTATGTCAAAATGCGCAAAACGGGAAAAGCTCAATTCGGCGTTATACAGAGCGAGAGAGAAGCATTTCAAGATAGCTGCGGCGTTCGGATTCGCCCAAATTCAAGTCCGCCTCTAAAGACAAAATAACTTCGCAAGCCTTCTCAAGGGTGCTGTCATCCGCAAGCAATTCAAGCTCGATAAACGTGCCCAACCCTTCGACATCGTCCACCGCACCATCCACATCGCGGCCCGCATGATGAATCGTAAAGTGACGCCGTTTTTTTCGCACCGTGGCTACCGGCCGAAATCCTAACGCGATCAACAGCTCGCCGAACCGAGTTCCCTCAACATCGGTTTTCTCTAGCGGCAGCTCCAACTCGCGCCGCGTCTTTGTCTGCGTATCGAGCTTCGGCCCTTTGTAGGTAACATAGCTCCCGCCAGCGAAAGTGCGAATCCGGAGCGCCTCATCCGTCTTGGCAAAATCGCGCGATGGATGAGCAAAGTACTGATCGACCTGTTCCATCGGTGGACCAAGCACTACGCCGCGGCCATTGAGCACGGCTTCTAACGCGGCCGCATCGGCAACTCGGTGCTTTTGCTCAACTTCTAATCGCATGATTGCACAGGTCACCAGTCAAAAATTGCCTATCCAGCGACCCACAAGACTGGTGGAACGTCCCGGTTAAACTCTCAAGTAAACGGATGAATCGATTTGCTTCGGCCTATCTTTTCGTTCTGCGACTCTCTCGGCATCGAATGCCCACAGCGGACTGATCTCCACCACAGCCCCCTCAGCCACTTTCGTGCCCGCCGATTCGAGCCACTTGCGATACAGCGCGCTCATCAAGCGCTGAACATACTCGGGCGTATCACGACTTGCACCCGGTGCGTTCTTTACCGGAGCGAATACCTGGGATTCCGGATATTCCACTACCAGCGGATTTCGAGACTGTGGCAACAGATCGAAAATAAACCGCTCGAACTTCAGCGCGTTCGGCTCCTTCAGTTCCACTAGCTCACCGGCTTCGTTCAGATACGGCACTTTCTTGCGAGCGATATGAAACGGCAGGGTATCCTTAAGGGCCAGCATCTTTTCAAGGAACGCAACTCGAAAAGCGTGGATGGCAACGCTTCCGGCCCAAAAAACCAAGCGTCCCTCCGCGTCGCGACGCTCCGCTACTTCATCGGGCAAGTCGCTGTACTCGATCATCATTACTTTTTCGTCGATGACCGCGAAGTTACCAAGCCGGTCCTGCGGCGTCTGCTTTGCACAGGCCATCGACGAGTAATCAGATTCCGAAAGAATATGCTCACCAATGAACTCGGGATCGCAAATTGGCGTTAGCGGGTTATCGACCTGCAAATAAAACAAATGCTCGATGCCACGCCGCCGCATGTCTTCAATGACACCACTTGCGGCAAGGGCCAATACCATCCCCCCGTGGCCGTCAGGGCTGAGAAACAGCGAATCCTTCTGTTCGAGCAACAGCTTCCCCGTAGCCGCATCCACCGCCGGCATGGTGCCCTGGCAAAACAAGGTCACATCCTCGGCTGGCACCCCGAAGTAGTTCTTTTCTCTTAGATACTCGACTTGTTCTTCGTGCGTTACCGGGCTTGTCATCAAGTAGATAGGCACCGACGCACCAAAACGGCGTACGACGGCGAGCACTTTTTCAAAATGAATTTGCAGTAACGACGCGCCCGACACGGGCCCAATCTCATACAAGCCCTTCGCGTGGTCGAACCCGAGCCGGCTCCCCTGCCCTCCCGCAACGATCACCACCCCGATTTTCCCCGCCGCAAGCACCTCACCGCCAACGCGTTTCGCCTCAGCCGCCTTCTCGCCGCTACGCTCCGAAATCCTTTTGGCCTGGGCTGGCAATGCACGCCGCGCCATAGCGGCCCAATCGTGCGTCGCACCTTGATGCTTATACAGCGACGTTATTTGACTCAGGTCGATTGAATCGATTTGATTCGCCAGACGCTGCCGACCGGCATCATCCAATTCTGCCCAAAACTGCAGCACGTGCTCCTGGCCACTCGGTCGCAGTTTGGCTTCTAATCGCTCCCGATCTCTGTCTCCGTCATTTACCAACGACTTACTCATTTCTCTCGCGTTATCCAACAAGGAAATTGCTCAATCCTGCATGGATGCTGGCTAGACCGCCTGGTTGACCGTCAAAAGAGCCATCCGCGAACCCAAGCGTAGGCCAACACGCACAGCAGCGGAAACAACACGAACACCGTGGAGTAGGTGAAAATCGACGTCCAAACATGTCGGGGCCAACGTGCCATCTATAATTCTCTCAGCGAAGCCGAGTTATATCCGAATGCGAGTGTCCACACTACCGAAGAGGAAGGGTGCCGACACAAGCGGGGATGGAATGTCCTATCATTCTTGCGGAAAAACCACCGCAAAGGAGGCGACTCACGCAAAAAAACTCCCTGGCGTCCTAATCCGGGCAACCCCGGCCCGTTGCCGCATCAGCCACACAGTATTTATACTGGAGTTTTGCAATTACCAACCAAACGCCAAGCAGGAGTGCATCCGTGGGAGTCGGCAAACATCTATTCACCAGCGAATCCGTCAGTATGGGCCACCCAGATAAGTTGGCCGACCAGATTTCCGACGGTGTACTCGACGCCCTCCTCAAGCAAGACTCCATGAGCCGTGTGGCTTGCGAAACGATGGTCACCACCGGCCTCGCCGTCATCGCCGGCGAAATCACCACCAAGGCCTACGTGGACATGCAGAAGATCGTCCGCGAGGTAATCAAAGACGTTGGCTATACTGACTCCTCGATGGGCATCAGCGCCGATCACTGCGCTGTGCTTGTTGCCATTGGCGAACAAAGCCCCGATATCGCGATGGGCGTCAACGACGATGCCGCCAAAGGCAAAGACATCGGTGCCGGCGACCAAGGCCTCATGTTCGGCTACGCTTGCGACCACACCGAAGAGTTAATGCCGCTGCCGATCGCGCTGTCGCATCGCATCATCAACCGCCTTACCGATGCCCGACTCAAAAACGAAGTGAATTGGCTCCGTCCCGATAGCAAAAGCCAAGTCACTGTCGAATTCGACGGCACCACGCCGGTTCGTATCGACACGGTGGTGGTCAGCACTCAACACGCTCCCGATGTAAAGCACGCTGAAATCAAAGACTACATCATCAGCGAAATCATCGAACCGCTTTTGCCAACCGACCTGATCGATGGCAAGGTGAAGTACCACATCAACCCCACTGGCCAGTTCATCACGGGCGGTCCTCACGGCGACTGCGGCCTTACCGGCCGAAAGATCATCGTCGATACCTACGGTGGTTGGGGCCGACACGGCGGGGGCGCTTTCAGCGGCAAAGACCCCACCAAGGTCGATCGCAGCGCTGCCTACATGGCTCGCTACGTTGCCAAGAATATCGTGGCCTCCGGACTTGCCGAACGTTGCGAAGTGCAGCTCGCTTATGCCATCGGCGTTTCTGAACCGGTCAGCATCAGCATCGATACCGACGGCACGGGCCGCGTGGATGATGCACGCATTTGCGAGTTGGTTCGCGAAATGTTCCCGCTCACTCCAGCAGGCATCATCAAGCACCTCGACCTGCGCCGCCCGATCTACCGCAAAACGGCAGCCGGAGGCCACTTCGGTCGCAACGAGCCCGAATTCACTTGGGAAAAAACCGACACGGCCGACCAGCTCGCCGCAGCAGCCAACCTCACGGCCACCGTCGGCTAACCCCCACACCTTTCCCGTCATATGCCCACTCCGCCGCTTGCGGCTTAGCGCTTCATTGCGCGCACCCCTATGCCAAACCACCTCCTACGCCGACTCGCCTGGGCAACGATCGGCGCAAGCATCGCACTCGCGCCGCGGCTGCTGCGCCACGCCAAGTCGATCGCAACCGCAGACGACGCGCCGCCAATGCCCGGGCCGCCAGCAGAGGAGGCTGGGGAGTGCGATCACGAAGACGATTGCGAGTGTTGCGAGCCAGATCGGGAAGGAGAAAGCATCGTCACTCAGCAACTCACCCGCTACCGGCATACCGATGGCAGCGAGGCAATCCACGGCATGCTGCTGGCCGAGTTCCAACCGAAAGATCGAACGACGACATTGGTAGTCGCCTTCTGCCCGCCGTTCGAACAACTTCCAAGCGTTGAGGCCGAAGCCATGGACGAATCCGGCGCGTCGGTCAAAGTGACTCAACTGCTTCACAACGGCTGTCAACTGGAAGTACGCCTTTCCCAACCGGTCGAAGAACCAACACACATCGCAATCGAATTTCTAGCAAGCGACGCAGATGAAATGAACTCTTAGCCGCGGTTCCTGCGGGGTACGACACCACAATTCCAGGGTGGCACCTTACGCCGTGAACCCTTTTTTGTCCGCAGATGGCGCAGATGTTCGCAGATAGATCAGCTAACTACCAGCGTTTTTCGATCAGTGTCGTTCTCTGGGAATTACAAAATCTGCGATAATCTGCGTCATCTGTGAATTGAAAAGGGGTAACGGCGTTGGGTGGCCCCCTGAGTCCTCAAAATGGCATGGGGGATTAGGACTTCCATCGCGATTAGGGCCCCACGCTGCCCCGCCTCTCGCGTTGTCGCATTTTTTCTATCCCGCTATAATCCGCGCGGTAGCATTCACCCCGTAACGAGGAGATTTCACCACGAGTAACCTGCGTATTGGTCTCGGCGAAGACTCGCACCGCACCGCACCCGGCGGTCCGTTGCGAATCGGAGGCATCGACGTCCCGCACGATCGGCAGCTTGTCGGTCACAGCGACGCCGATGTGTTGCTCCATGCCGTTACCGATGCAATCCTTGGCGCGGCGGCACTGCCCGATATCGGACGCCTGTTCCCGAACACGGCCGAAGAGAACCGGGGCCGCGACTCGGCCCCTATGCTGGCCATCGCTGCCGCAAAGATTGCCGAAGCCGGTTTCCGCATCGTCAACCTCGATTGCGTGGTGCATGCCGAACGCCCCAAACTAGTCGACTACCACGACGCCATCCGCCACCGCATCGCAGGCATCCTCCGACTTAACCCGCACCAAATCGGAATGAAAGCCAAAACAGGCGAAGGCGTCGGCCCCGTCGGCAACCAGGAAATCATCGAAGCACGCTGCATCGCGCTGCTCGAAACAATTCGCAAGGAACTCTAACAAAACCGTCTGAGAGAGGGAGACAGTCCCATTTTGCTGCGAAGACTCCGCAAAATCGGGACAGTCCCCGCCGGTTTTGTTAGAGTTCCTTAATCAATTTTGTTTTAACCACAGAGACACGGAGAACACGGAGATAAATCTTTTTAAGAACCACTAAGACACTAAGTCACAAAGTTCTGTTTCAAGATCGGTTACAACAAAATAACGATCTTTGTGATACATGATCACTTTGTTCTCAGTTCAATTTCTTCGTGCCTTTGTGTCTTTGTGGTTCAAAACCACTCATCCGAACCTCTGTGCCCTCCGTGTCTCCGTGGTTAATAAAAAACTCGAAGAAATCGACCTTAATAGACATGACCGCTTCCACCTGCACCGCACCATCTGCCGATAAACTTTCCCCGCCGCACCCCACGCTGCGCATCTACAACACGCTCACCAAGCGCAAGGAACCGTTTGCAACAGTGCAGCCCGGCAAGGTCGGCATCTACCTGTGCGGACCGACCGTTTACGATAAGGCACACATCGGCCATATGGTCGGCCCTGTGATTTTCGATTGCGTCAAACGCTACCTCGAATACTGCGGCTACGACGTCACCTGGGTCGTCAACATTACCGACGTCGACGACAAGCTCATCAAAAAAGCCAACGAACGCGGCATCTCGATGCTCGAAGTGGCCGATGAAAACATCGCCGACTACAACAGCAATCTCACCGCGCTCGGTGTCGATCAAATCGACCACTTCCCCCGCGCGACAGATTGCATGGGCGACATCATCGACTTCATCGCTTCGCTCGTCGATCGCGGCTTCGCCTACGAATCCGACGGCGACGTGTATTTCGATGTCACCAAAGATAACGAGTACGGAAAACTCTCGAACCGCTCCATCGAATCGGTCCAGGGCGATGGTGGCACCACCGGCGAACGCAAACGCAACGTGGCCGACTTCGCGCTTTGGAAATCGGCCAAACCGGGCGAACCCTCCTGGGACAGCCCTTGGGGCAAAGGCCGCCCCGGCTGGCACATCGAGTGCTCCGCCATGAGCAAAAAACTGCTCGGCGAAACATTCGACATTCACGGCGGAGGACTCGACCTGGTGTTTCCGCACCACGAAAACGAAATCGCCCAAAGCGAGTGCTGCCATCACAAACCTATGGTGCTCTACTGGTGCCACAACGGCCTGCTCCGCGCCGGCACGAGCAGCGCCAAAATCGGCGGCCGCACCGAGAAGCCCGCCGACGGCACTTCCAAGCAGCCGCAGGCGGAAGCCAGCGGCGACCAAGTCTCCGGCAAAATGAGCCGCTCCAAAGGTGCCGGCGGCCTCGCCACGCTTATCCAACGCCAAGGCGGCGAGCGCATCCGCTTCTTCCTTCTTCGCACCCACTACCGCAGCACGGTGCTGTTCAACGAGCCCGAAATCGAAGAAGCCGGCAAAGGCCTCGAAGCCTTCAACCGCCTGCTCAAACGCTACACACGCGTCACCGGCAAAGATTTCTACGACCTCCAAGCCCCCACCACCCGCGAAACCGCCAACGCACTGGCCGCTTCAGCGACCAGTACCGACCCCGCCCTCCAAGCAGCCGCCACATGCCGCACACGGTTCCTCACCGCCATGGATGACGATTTCAACACGGGCGGTGCCATCGGCGAGTTATTCGAACTGGCCAAAATCACCAACAAGTTCTGCGACGACAACGACCTCGAAGACACCGGCAAATCGAACACCGCCGCCGTGGCAACCTTCACCGCGCTCCTCACCACCTTCAAAGAACTCTCCAATATCCTCGGCCTGTTCACCAAACAGCCGCGGGCGGAAGCCGGCGGCACCGACGAACTGCTCGAACAACTCATGCCGCTTGTTATCGAACTCCGTTCCAGCGCAAGAAAGAACAAGAATTTCGCCGTTGCCGATAAAATTCGCGACGCGCTCGGCCCCATCGGCATCGTGCTCGAAGACCGCGCCGGCACCACCGAATGGACTGCCACTGCAACAACTCTCTCCAACGAACTCCCCGCTTCAGCCCCCCTCCCCACCGACGGACTGGTCGCTTCAGCGACCAGTAACCCCGGCGACCGCTCCAACGCCATCATGCAACTCCTAATCCAACTCCGCGCCGACGCTCGCGCCGCCAAAGATTTCGCCACCGCTGACACCATCCGCAACCGACTCACCGAAATCGGCATCACCCTCGAAGACCGCGCCGGCGGCACGGAGTGGACGCACAGCTAAAATTCACAATCGGTGACTGCGCGCGTTTCCATTCGCCTCCTCACACCCGCGAGAGTAGAATAGCTATTGAGTTTTTTGCTCCGGGTGAACCAGACCATGACCAGTCTACTAAAAAAAGCGTTTGAAAAAGCAGCACAGCTACCTGCGGAAGAACAGGATCGCTTCGGTGCGTGGTTATTGGAGGAGTTGAACTCCGAGGAACGATGGAGTGAACTTCTTGCTTGTTCTTCAGACGTACTCGCTAAGCTTGCAGGCGATGCGATTGCCGAGCATCGAGCTGGCAAAACCTTGCCGATCGATGTCGACAATTAATGAAATCTCATACGACTCAATCGTTTCGCAACGTTCTATCGCAATTGCCTGTAGCGATCCAGAAACGCTCTCGTGCGGCATATCGTCGATTTCTATCCAATCCTCAACACCCTGGGTTGCAATTTAAGAAAGTTCACTCTATTAAGCCGGTGTATTCAGCACGCATTAGCGACGACTATCGTGCTCTTGGCGTCTTGGATAACGACACCATCATTTGGTTCTGGATCGGCAATCACAAAGACTACGAACGGCTGTTGAAGCAGCTTTAGCAGGCGACCGGCGGTGGCAAAATGTTATGAGTCTTTATTATTAGATTGCTTTCACTAACTAATACCCAAAATCCGGATCGCCGATTTCCGCCTCAAACAATAAACTAAGGTTCATGCGAATCCTCGGCATCGATCCTGGCCTGAACACAACCGGCTACGGCGTCGTTGACTTTGCGAATCGGCAACCCCGCCTCATCGAAGCCGGCGTCGTCCGCAGCAAATCCAGTGGCGCAGCCACCCTTGCCGAACGCATCAAGGAAATTCACGACGGCGTTGCCGATGTCATTGCTTCGCTCAAACCGCAAGTGCTCGCGATTGAAGAACTCTATTCTCATTACGACCGCCCAACTACCGCGATTCTCATGGGCCACGCACGCGGCGTCATCGCCCTGGCCGCGGCCCAAGCAGGCCTCAAAGTCGTGCCCTACCCTGCGACCCAAATCAAGAAAACGATCACCGGCAACGGTCATGCTGCGAAGTGGCAAATGCAGGAAGCCATCCGTCGAGAACTGAATCTACCCGCCACGCCAGAACCACCCGACGTTGCCGACGCGCTCGCCATTGCACTATGCCATTGCTACCTAAGCCGCCATCCCTTAGCCAACGCATGAAACCGGAGGCTAGGGGCCAACGCATTTTCCGAGTTTGCGTTCCGATAGTTATCGACACCAAAACAAAGTTCTTAGCGGCGGCGGCCACGCCGTCCAACCAGCTAACGGCATAACAGAACAGTAAACCCGAAAAAGCACTAGGGACTGGGGGCCACAGACAGTATCATTTCGCCATCCCTCTGGCTCTCCACTCTCGACCCTCCCCTCTCAACCTTCCCATGATCACCAAAGTCACTGGCACTCCTGTCGCGGTCGCCGCCGATACGCTCACCCTTGCCGTCGGAGCGTTCGAGTACGAAATTCTCATCCCTGAATTTGCACGCCGCAATTTGCAAGAACGGCTCGGCCACGACGTCCAATTGCACACGGTCGAGTACCTGGAAGGCAACCCCATGCAGGGCCGCCTTATTCCTCGGCTCGTCGGCTTCCTAAACCCCATCGAACGCGAGTTCTTCGAGATGTTCTGCGAGGTCGACGGCGTGGGCGTAAAAAAAGCGCTCCGTGCGATGGTTCGACCAGTGCAAGATGTCGCCAGCATGATCGAAGAGCAAGATGCCAAGGGCCTTGCCACCCTCCCCGGCATTGGCCCCGCCACGGCCGAACGCATCATCGCCAAACTGCGTCGCAAGGTGCCAAAGTTTGCACTCCTGGTGGCCAGTGAATTCGCAGCAGCGCCGGGAATCGACATCGAGCGCGACATCCTCAGCGAAGCCTACGAGGTGCTATGCGTCCTGGGGCACAACGAAAGCGAAGCCCGCCGGCTACTCGATACGGCCCTCGACAAAAAAACCAAATATAAGGATGTAGACGCCCTGCTCCGCGCCGTCTACGAAAAATCCCACGCCTCCTAGCCCCATGGAGCCATCTCGCTCCGCGAGATGCCGCCCCGATCCGCCCGGCTTTCACGATTGCGTCAGGACTCCCACGAGACAATGCAATCGCAATCGCTTGCGGCTTAGCGGGTATTTTTAGGCAAAGCTCATCCGCCCCGGCCCAGCCGAAAGCCACCTGGCAGCGATTCTCGGCACTATCAGCGGTTGCACCAACAAAAAAATCCCTAAATAAGCGGCTCTGCCCGAATATCCCGCGCAACCTTTGAACCCTTTCCGCAAACTAATTATGATTCATTGGTTGGCCAACAGACGGAACAGAGATGCTCAAATCGACCCCGATTTCTCGTGCGGTCCTCGCGGTCGCTTTCTTTTTTGCCGCGATGAGCGCGTCGGCCGCCACGCTACGGGTTCTCACCTACAACATTCATCATGGCGTGGGCCGAGATAATTCGCTCAACCTGAGCCGCATCGCCAGTGTTATCGCAGACTCGGGAGCGGATATCGTCTCGCTCCAGGAAGTCGATAACGGCGTACCGCGTAGCAATAACGTGAATCAAGTCGCCCGGCTGGCAGAGCTAACCGGAATGCAATGGTATTTCGGCAAGGCTCGCGACCTCAACGGCGGTGCCTACGGCAACGGCGTTCTCGTCCGCCAAGGCATTGATATCGTGAGCACCCAAAACTTCGCACTGCCGAATCCCAACAACACCGAGCCTCGCGCCGTGGCCCAACTTGGTCTCTCGCTCGATTCCAATTCTTCTACAGCCGAGTTCAACTTCTTCGCCACGCATTTCGCCCACGACAGCCCTGCCGGCCGCCAGCAATCTGCTCAATACATCAACAGTCTGGTCGCATCATCCACCGTTCCGTCCATTCTCGCGGGCGACATGAATTTCAATCCCGGTTCCACAGCGTTCAACATCACCAGCAACCAGTGGACTGACGCCACTAACATTGCCAACCCCGGCATCAATCGCTCGAATCAAATCGATTACGTCTTCTACCGTTCCACATCTCAGTGGAATGTTGCGACTGCGGGCCAATTCATTCGTAATTCAACGACCGATGTGGCTTCCGATCATTATCCGCTTTTGGCCGTACTCGAACTGCCAAACGTTTGGCCAGGGTCGGCCCTGGTTTGGAACGATAACTCAGGCTCTACCGTTGCGTTTACCAACGGCTTCGCAACCGGCAACGGAAACCAAGGCATCGATAGCTCTCCGGCAAGCCCCTGGAATGCAAAGTTCAACAACGGCCGCCAGAATCTCATGGTGGGTTACAACGGCAATGCTTCTCTCAGCGGAGCCACTTCACGAACCATCGGCTCGATGCGCATCGGTACGAATCAGGCCAACTCGATCATCTCGGGCCGCAATGGCGACGGAATCGTTACCACGAGCGGAACCATGGGACTGCTGGTCAGCAGTTCGATCGATAGCTCTGGCGACCTGATCGTAGGAGAAGGCGGCTTCTCCGGCACGATGAATTGGAACAGTTCCGGCACGCTCGAAATTCAGGGCCGATTGCGGGTCGGTCAAAGCGGTACCGGCACGTTCAACCAATCGAACGGCATTGTGATCGCCGGCAACACCGCAGGCAGCCTTCGATTCATCGGCATCGGTGTCGACCCAGGAAGTAACGGTACCTACAACCTGGACGGTGGCATCCTGCGACCCAGCGGCGGTTTCAACGGCACTCAGTTCCGACAAACCTTAGTCGGCGACAACAACGCCACCGGCGCATTGAACGTCGGCAACGATGTGGGGGGCGCAAACACGGCCGTGCTTGAATCCAACGACGACCTTATCGTCGGCCGCGGCGGCGGCACCGGAACTGTGAATGTTCGTAGCGATGGCCGCATCGAGCTTCGCACCTCTTCCAACAGTGCCGAATTCGTCATCGGCGAGAACGGCATCGGCACCGTTACCCAAACCGGCGGCACCGTCACCAGCGACAGCACCGTTCGCATCGGCGGTAGCGTCAATGGTGTCGGCCTCTACGCAATCAGCGGCGGCGCTCTTACAACTGCCACCGACGGCAGCGGCACATTCCAAATCGCACGCTCCGGTGCCACCGGTACGCTTCGCATCTCGGGCACCGCCAGCGTCTCTCACGGTGCCGAGCTTTTCATCGCCACCGAGCCGAACACCGGCTCCACCGGCCGTATCGAAATCACCGGCAGCCAGGCAACCGTCCAAATCGGCCAGCTCGATAACGCCACCGGCGGCTCCAACGGCATGAACGAAACCATTCGCTGGGTGGCCGACGCCAACGGCATCACGCCGATTGTTATTAGCGGCACCGGTACGCTCACTTCGAATCGCGTGCGACTTCAAAGCCCCGCCGAGCTAGCGGCCAACACCGGCTCGGGCAGCACCCTCACTGGCGACGGCACGGCGCTGGAACTCGACCTTTCAGCAATCACCGGCAGCACATCGCTCACGCTCATTAACAATCTCACTACAGACTCCACCCATGGTTTCTTCGAAGATGGCACAACGAAAAATCTCTTCGCAGAAGGTGCCACGATCTCAGGCACCGGCTTCAATGGCACGGTAAACATCAGCTACGCGGGCGGCGACGGAAACGACGTCGTGCTGAACCTGGTCGCGGCAGCCATCCCGGGAGATCACAACTCCGACGGTGTCGTCGACGCTGCCGACTACGTGCTGTGGCGCAAAACGGGCGGCCACGCGCAAGGCTACACCGATTGGCGCAACAACTTCGGTGCAACCAACAACAGCGGCACAGGCAGCCACACCACCCAAGTCCCCGAGCCTTGCACCGGTGTTTTCATCCTAGCCGCACTAGGCATCGCACTGGCGGCTAGGTTACGGTAATGTAGCCATCTCGCTCCGCGAGATGAATTTCCATCATCGTGAAATCGAGCGGCGTCAACAAATGCCGACTGCTTCGTGGATAGTCCCGCACCCAGCACGAGCCGGCCTTCCATAATTCGCCGAACATGGCGCATCCTTCGACCGCTGTTCGTAGCCTACCTCATAATCCTTCTCGGCATGATGTTCCTTGAACGCTGGCTCGTTTACCCCGCCCCGCCAGCTACACTTGGCGACTGGAAGGCCACATGGCTTCCGCATGAAGACGTTTGGTTTCAATCGGCCGACGGCACCCGCCTCCATGGTTGGTTCATTCCACACACCAATCCAAAACGAACCATCCTTTACTGCCACGGCAATGGCGAGCACCTCGCCTTCAATGCCGAATTGGCCGCTACGTTACGCGACGCTCTTCAAGCCTCGGTCTTCATGTTCGACTACCGCGGGTATGGTCGCAGCGAAGGCAAACCAGACGAAGCAGGCTGCATTGCCGATGGAGACGCCGCCCAGCACTGGCTGGCAAATCGAATGCAAATCAAACCCGATGAAGTCATTCTCATGGGGCGTTCCCTCGGCGGAGCGGTGGCCATCGCGTTAGCCGCAAAAAACGGAGCGAAGCTACTGATCGCCGAAAACTCTTTCACCACCATGCCAGACGTGGCCGCCGCCCTCTACCCCTGGCTGCCGGTCCGCTGGGTGATGAAGAACCGTTACGACTCTCTGTCGCGGATCAAGCAATATCATGGTCCGTACATCCAAAGCCATGGCCTGGAGGATTCCCTGGTTCCTGTTGCGATGGCCCGGCAACTGTTCGACGCGGCACCCACCCCCCATAAGGCTTGGTTGGGGTTCCCCGACTTGGACCATAACAGCCCTTGGCCGGAGAACTATTACGAAAACCTGGCCGAACTCGTCGAAAAAATGGAGAAATAGGTGCTTTAGCGGCCTTAGCGGATACACAGCCGACATTTCCGACACAGTACTGCCCAAACGGCCCGAAAATAGGTAGGATAAGGCAAGCACTGCAACAGTGCCGATGAAAGAAAGGTGCGGAAGATCGAGCCGCACCGTACCCTCCCCACTTCAGGCCCGGCTGCCATGGATACGCGATTCGATCTCGCTTAATGACCTGGCTAGCCGTGTCCCCACCTAATGTTGTGATCGAATGGTTGCCCGGCTCGCGGTCCATTTAGTGGCTTCCCACGGACTCGCGTGCTAGCTATCCTGTGATTTCCCAATCCACCAAATCGGCAGAGTTTACCAAACCTCCATCCACTGCGGGCGATCAATAGATAATCCTACCGCTCTGGTCGTAAAATCACCTGCCGAGACCCACCTAGGACATATCGCTCACCCATGTTGATCAAACTCATTGAGCGGTCGTTGGTATACCCTCGCCCCTCCCGCGAGCGGGGCGATTGGCGACCCAAGTGGTTGCAGCCTCAAAATGTATGGTTTCGCTCAGCCGACGATACCAAGCTCCACGGTTGGTATATCCACAACCCCGATGCTCGGCGTTTGATCGTTTACTGCCATGCCAATGGCGAGCACGTGGCCGACCAGGCCAACCTCATGTTCCGCCTGCAATCGTACCTCTCGGCCACCATTCTGGTATTCGACTACCGGGGTTACGGCCGTAGCCGCGGCAAACCGCACGAGCGAGGCTGCATCGCCGACGGAATGGCCGCCCAACGCTGGCTTGCCGAGCGAGAAGGCGTCGATACCGAAGACATCGTCATCATGGGCCGTTCAGTCGGCGGCGGCGTGGGTGTCGCCATGGCCGGCGAACAAGGGGCTCGCGCCCTCGTGCTCGAAGCCACGTTCTCACGAATGGTCGATGCCGCGGCAGCCATGTACCCCTGGCTACCCGTGCGGCTCGTCATGTCGAACCGCTACAATTCCCTAAAGCGGATCAAAAAATACAGCGGCCCGCTGTTCCAATGCCATGGCACCAGCGATGAAGTGGTACCGATCAAGCTGGCTCGCAAGTTATTCAATACTTCGCCCAGCACCATGAAAGAGTTCTACGAGGTGCATTGCGGTCGCCACAACGACACGCATCCCCCCGCCTACTACGCGGCCCTCGGCGAATTCCTCGATCGCGTCGATCAGCAATCCCGCCCGCTGCCGCTGCCCGTCCGCGAACGCAAACGCCAACTGGTGTCGTAAGTATTTTTCAACACGACGCCGCTAACTTGAATACGACAAAGGGTGACACCTTTAGCGGCGGCGGCCACGCCGTCCTACCAGCTAACGGCATAGCAGAACCATAAACCCCAAAACGCTCGAACCACCGCGGGGAGCACCTAACAGCCATCCCCGCAAACAATTCGCCCGGAGTGCTAGCGCCTGGCGCGCTGTCTTTTAACCTAAGGTCATGATACACTGCGGCCATGCCGCGCGAACCGATCCTCTCTGCCGAAAGCCTGCGCGAAGCGCAGCAGTCCGACCCCGTCACCCGCGAAACGCTGGCCAAGCTGCGCGACGATGAAATCGCACTTCGCCCGCGGCATATGAACGAAATGGTCGGCCAACGCAAAGTGGCCGAGCGCCTCGCCATCGCCGTCGATGCCGCCCAAAAGCGCAAAGAGCCGCTTGGCCACATTCTTCTCGATGGCCCGCCAGGGCTCGGCAAAACCACCTTCGCCACGTGCATCCCGCGCGACCTCGGCGTGCCGCTACAAATCGCCAGTGGTGCCGCTCTCGCCGCCCCCAAGGATTTGCTCCAATACTTGAGCAATGCCGAGGAAGGCTCCGTGTTGTTCATTGATGAAATCCACCGACTGCCGAAAGCCGTCGAGGAGTTCATGTATCCCGCCATGGAAGACTTCCGCGTCGATATCGTCATCGGCGAAGGCGTGGGCGCTCGCACCGTGAACATGAAGCTCCAGCCGTTCACAATTATCGGTGCCACAACCCGTAGCGGCATGCTCTCGGCACCGCTTCGAGATCGCTTCCAAATTCGCGAGCATCTCGATTTCTATAGCATCGAGGAACTCACGGAAATCATATGCCGCAACGCGGCCAAGCTCCGAGTCGATATCGAATCGGCAGCCGCTACGAAAATCTCCGACTGCAGCCGAGGCACGCCGCGCATCGCCAACAATCGCCTCCGCTGGGTGCGCGACTATTCCACCAGCAAGGCCAGCGGGCACATAACCTTAGGCATCGCCGATGCCGCCCTGCAAATGCTCGGCATCGACGAGCTAGGCCTCGATCCGCAAGACCGCCGGTATCTGGAAACCGTCGCCCGCGTTTTCCACGGGGGCCCAGCCGGCATCGAAGCCATCGCCCACACCATGAACGCCGCCCTCGATACCCTCGTCGACGAGGTCGAGCCATTCCTGCTCCGCTCCGAGCTCGTGGTTCGCACTCCACGCGGCCGCAAGTTAACATCGAAAGCATACGAACACCTGGGCCAAACACCACCGGAAGAACCAGACATGCC
>CAZTWS010000031.1:0-39672 GCA_964618225.1 uncultured Planctomycetaceae bacterium | reverse complement strand
GCAGAACGCATCACGAACGAGCAGTTGGCCGCAGTGGCTGACGAACAATGATTAACAATTCACAGGCCAACGCGACGATAGACCCGCACCTTGGGGTAACCCCAAGACACATCCGCTTTGCGCCAATCGCCGGTGTCTTCGAGCCCGTCACGATTGGCCGCCATTCGCTGCAGCTTTGCGCTGAACCAGGACTTCGCCGAGTAGTTCGACGAATCGGCGTACCGTTCATTCAGGGCGGTGACATGATCGGGATAACGCTGAGTAAATACTGCCCACACCTCCTCAGCGGAAGTCACAGTGCTGGGAGGCAACTCCTCAATGAGTTGGCGAACACCGTTTTCGCAATCCGCGAGAATGGGGTCGGTTTGTGTCCCAGCAGAGGGCCGAAGCATAAAATCGGCATATTGCTGAATGACGGTTCGCACGAACGGATCAAGATCGTCCGTGTTCGCGGAGGTAATCAACTCGACGACCTTCTGCCAACTTACAAACATTCCGGTCGTATGCAGTACCGCTTCGACGGCCGGAGAGATTGGACCGGGTGCAACAAGAACCAAAGTAAACTTTCGACCTTCGCCGTCTGCCAGCGCTCTGCCGCCAGTGATTTCATCGCGCAGTTGGGCGACGTCCTGGTAGTATCGATCGACTTTGTTCTCCACCAGGATGAGGTGCGTTGGCGTGCGAACGAGAATGTCGGCAATCCGCAAGCAGGGTCGTCCGGGAACGTCGATCTCGCATTCAATGTCGAGCGCGACGTCGCTGGCCACGTCGACACCGATCGCACCCAGGAATGGTGCCAGAAAGCGCCCGCCGGCACCATGATCTGCGTTCGGGGTCCACAGCCAATGCAGCATCCGCGTGTGGAACACCTCGTAGTTGAGCCCCAGAACCCGAAACAAATTGAAGGTGGGCGAGTTCATGTCGCGGCAATCCAAAGTGACCAACAAGCAAGTAGAAAACGCCCGAGGAACCGGGCGTATGAACGGCGTTTGATTGTAACACTACGACCGGCTCTGGGTCGCAACCCGGTCGCGGGCCATCATTTCGTCGTGGAAGCGCTGCAGTTCGATTTCAGAATCGGTGGCCGGGCGGACCGTGAGGATATTGATCGGCACGTCTTTGCCGATCCGCTCGCGAACGTCAGCATACAAATCGTGCAAGGCGACTTGCCCCAACGCGCGGGCTTCGTCTTCGTTGGCGGCATCGACGAGGACGTAGCGAGCGAGCGTGGCGACAAGGTAGGTGGTCATTCCACGTGCGTTTCGCACAGCGTCGTTCAGAGCATCCCATTCCACGTGGGTGAGCATTTGGTCTTCCCTCGCGCTGAGTACGGCCTCTGCCGCGGTCAAAACCTGTTCGAGTGCGCCGAATCGTGTCATGTTCGTTCTCCTGTTTTAGTTGACGGGTACGGTGACGATGCGGTACGAGCCGTCGGGCATCTGGTGGTTGTGAAGGTAGGCGAATTCAACACCAGCCGCTTCGAGCCGATGGCAGTCGTCCTGCGGCACGACCATCGGCTTGCCGTTGATCAGGACCGCCTCGCCGTGACCGCTGGCGTCGGCTTCTTGCAGGGCGTCGGTGTTGGATTCGCATTCGATCGCTTGGATGTTGATCACTTCGGACATGCGTCGGTCTCCTATTGGTTATTTGGCGTTCGCCGTGACAGCCACATTGAGCCATCAGTTTGGCGAAACATCAAGCGCCCGTTGGCCACCACGAAAGATTATTCCTTGCCGCGTAATGTCGACCTGTTCACGAGCCATTGCGGAATGCGAGCACAGCGGGGTTGCGGCCAGTCGCGCCGTAGTTTCGCCCGCGTTGGCCCGTGTGGCGGTCAATGGCCAGGGTTGGCCAACGCTCCGCCCCACCAGAAAACGCCCCACGCGGGGGCGTTGTTGGGCGCGGGTTACACGTGGAGCGCTAGTTCCAGCGATACGAGTCTGCGGGCGGGGCAACCGTCTCCCAATCGCCCTCCTTGTCGATGCGGAGATGCTTCTTGCAGCATGCGGGACACACCGGACCGGGCATCTGCTGCTGGCCGCTGTAGTAACTCGGAATCCATCCCTCCTCGATCGTCGTCTCTATATCGGCGGGCGCAGGTTGGTGACAAAGGCTACAGTTCATCGGGTCGTACCTTACTCGCACGTTGCTGTGGCTTCAATGTAAACGAAAACGGCCACCGTTACCGGTGGCCGTTGCACACGGCATTGGTCTCAGGAGTTGCTGGTGAACTTGCCTCGCTCAGTCTTTTTGAACCGGGCCTCGTTTCCCTTGGCGTTGATCTCCCGCAGGATCGCGCTGTACAGCGTCGCGTGCGGCGTCTTACCGCCGGGGCTGGTCCACAGTTTCTTCGTCTTCATGGCGTCGACCATCTCCTTGGTCGTCAGCGACTTCTTAGCGTCGTGCAAGACCTTGGCGGCCGCGTCGAGCGCGCTAAGGTTTTTGTCCGCCTGCTTCTTGGCGCCGTTGGTGGCCGCCGCCTTGGTGCGGCTCGGCTTGGCCTTGGCTGTCTTGCGCTTGGTGGTGGTGCGGGTTTTGGTCGGCATGGTACTTCTCCTTCGATTCAAAATGGATGGATTGGCTGCCATCATCAGGCGGCGGGAACCACCCGCCGCGACGCGCGGGCGAATACGCCCGGAGCGCGTTTCGGCTTACAAACCCAGATCTTCAATCAACCGGTTGTGCTCCTCCACACCGAGCATCGCGGTGAGCGTGTCAGCGAACCATTCGACCTGCCGCAGCGCCTGCAAGGCATCCTCGTTGGCCGGCTTGTAGAACGCGGCGGGCTGCAGGAATGCGGCAATCGTGGCGATGCCCTCGGGCGAGAGATTGTCACGAATCACCTTCTCGAACGCCTCCTGGTCAACAGCGCCACTCATCGGTTCGCGTCGCTTGCGTTTACGTTTGGACATGGTGGTGCTCCGATTCGTGGTCGTTGTTGCCACTGCTCGCACATGATGAGCGGCGGCGTGATATGGTCAGCGGCAGTCCTTCAAATAGCGGCGCAAGATGCCAATCGATTCGATGGCGTCGAGCGAATACTCGCGTCCCCACTTGGCCAGGACTTCGACCGCGTCCCACGGGCAATCGGGGTCAACCTCATGGGCATCGTGTCCGTTGCCGTCGTCGTCCGCGACGGTCATCAATTCCTCAACCATTTCGATGCGGTAGTTCATTTGTTTGCCTCCGGTACGAATAATGTTCATGCGTACATTACGCATGACACGACAGTTACCTCAGGTTCCGAACAACATCCAGCCAAGCAGCGAAAGAATTCCAAAGTTTTTTGGTGCGGCATGAAGATGGCCACGGTTCGCGATCATTGGGAGTCATCCGGTGCGGCCTCATGCCGCCCGGTCGTACTTGCGTGCCAAGTCGATGAGCGTCGTCTTGATGGCTTTCCAATCCGGCTTTGCGGTCGTGCTCGTGATCTCGCCAAAGGTCTTGTTGCGCAGTTCGTTCTTGTACCAGCCTTTGGTCCAACCCAGGCGGTAGAAGAGGCGGTTGAGTTCCGTCTCGCCCTGGCCGGCGCCCGGTCGATCCCAACAGCTCCGCGTCCCTTCGCGTTTCTCGTAGTCCCAATCCGCGCAGCGTTTCGTGTTGAGCGCGAGCTCGACCAACCCCAGGCACATCATCAGGTAGCCGAACACCTTGGTCTTGTTGAGCGAACCGGCGAAGGCCCGGAACTCGATGCGGTTCTTACCGCGTGCCAAGTGTGTGAGGTTCAAGAGGTGGTAGCGATCGGCTTCGCATTTGGTTTTGGCCTGGTCTTTGTCTCCGTATTGTTTGATCTGTTTGGTGTAGACCGTCAGTTCGCGGCGGCGTGTGCCCGTGCTGGCGAAGATCGCCCGTTCGTGGTTCCCGACCAGCGAAATCAACCGGGCCAAGGCGGCCGCG
This sequence comes from uncultured Planctomycetaceae bacterium, assembly GCA_964618225.1. GTDB lineage: Bacteria > Planctomycetota > Planctomycetia > Pirellulales > Lacipirellulaceae > JABDGM01. Next base: position 35,775 of record CAZTWS010000031.1, on the reverse strand, counting down.
TCGCCATTCCATTCGATCGTGACGTGCAACCCGCAACTCGGGTTGACCCGAGCGCCGTGCGCCGTGATCGCGTCGATCGCGACCTCGACCTGCGCGAGGCCTTCTGGTCCGCGCAGTTTCGGACTCACGAACTCGCAGGCCTTGCGATCGGGGGTCGTCTGGATGCTGCTGTCCTTTTCCGCGCGCCAGCCTTCGGGCAACCAAGGCACCTGGTATCCGTGGTGGTACGGTCCGATCGGCGTCGTATCGCTCGCGGGGAGGGTCGTCTCGAATTCGATTCCGAAGGCGATTTGGTTGGCGTTCATCTTTTGGTTCTCGCTATTGGTTTGGCGTTCTGTGTCACACATGAGCCATGCGCCGCGCGGAACCTCAAGCCAGGAAAAGCAGCTTTTTGGCTGGATTTCGCATGTTTTTGGCGAGGCCCCGTGGGCCACGGATTTGGCCCGTGTGGCGTCGCCAAACTCGGCGCCAAATGACGCGGGGCTGGGGGCAATTCGCCCCAGTTCGCGCCGTGGGCCGCGTGTCGGGGAACCGGGGAAATAGGACGAACGAATGACGACCGAAAATGCACCGCTCGACCCGAACCGGCTCACACCTGAGCAAGCCGCCAAACTGCTGTCGGCAGCGGCCAAGATTCGCGTTCCGACGGAACAAATCGCCGCGGACCTCGAGGCCGGCGCTCCGCAGAATGCGGACGGCACGATCAATCTCGTGCACTACGGCGCGTGGATCGTAAAGGAGATGGGGCGTGCCGACTGACCCGCGAAAACTTCGACCGAGCGAACTGTGTCGCCTGTTGAACTCCACGCCGCTGGGCGAAGTCATCAATGAACGGCAATTGCATCGCCACCGCACACGGGCCGGACTGCGGATCGGCGATGGTCGGTTCGTTGACTTACTGCGCTACGTGGCATGGCTCATCGAAGTCCGCCATGCGCCACGCCGCGAGTCCGAAGGCGACACCTATGAGCGGATGAAGGAGCGGGCCCGCGCCCGGAACGTGGCGCTCGCGATCGCGGGTCGCGACATCGGCGAACTGTCTGAGGTGGCGAATCCCGATCGCAAGACTCGCGCAGCGTCCGACTTTCAGTTCTTCTGCGAGTCGTACTTCCCACTCACGTTTCACTTACCGTGGTCGCCGGACCACCTGAAGGTCATCGGCCGTATCGAGCAAGCCGTTTTGCGTGGCGGACTGTTTGCGATGGCCATGCCACGCGGATCGGGGAAGACGACCATCTGTGAGTGCGCCTGCATCTGGGCCGTGCTCAACGGTCATCGAGAATTCGTCTGTCTCATTGGCTCCGATGAAGGGCATGCGATGGACATGCTCGAGTCGATCAAGATGGAACTTGATGGCAACGAGCTGCTCTTGGCGGACTACCCTGAAGTCGTGTTCCCCATTCAGGCTCTCGATGGCATTGCTAACCGCTGCAACGGTCAACTCTACCAAGGCGAGCGAACGCACATCGGTTGGACAGCGCGGGAGATCGTGCTGCCGACAATGCCCGGCAGCGTGGCTAGTGGCGCGATCATCAAGGTCGCTGGCATCACCGGACGTATCCGGGGCATGAAGTATAAGCGGGCCGACGGCCAGACGGTGCGGCCGACCCTGGTGGTCCTCGACGATCCGCAGACGGACGAATCGGCCCGCTCGCTGTCGCAATGCGCTACGCGTGAGAGCATTTTGGCGGGAGCTGTGCTGGGTCTTGCTGGCCCCGGCAAGAAGATCTCCGGCATTATGCCTTGCACGGTGATCCGGCCCAACGACATGGCCGACAACATCTTGTCGCGCGACAAGCACCCAGAGTGGAACGGCGAACGGACCAAGATGGTCTATTCGTTTCCCACAGACGAGAAATTGTGGCAGCGTTACGCCGAGTTGCGGGCCGAAAGTATGCGGAGCGGCCAAGCCGGTGAGGAGGCGACCGAGTTTTACGGTGCTAACCGTGAGGCAATGGATGCCGGCGCCGTCATCGCATGGCCCGAACGTTTCAACCACGACGAACTTTCGGCCATCCAGCATGCGATGAACCTGAAGCTGCAGGATGAAGCCGCGTTTTTCGCCGAATATCAGAACGAGCCGCTGCCGGAGGATGCGGGCACCGATGATGAGCTCAAGGCCGACCAGATCGCCGAGAAGGTCAATCGCTTCGCTCGCGGCGACATTCCTATCGGCTGCAATCGGCTCACCATGTTCGTCGACGTCCAGGCGACGCTCTTGTTCTACGTTGTGGCCGCGTGGGAAGACGACTTCACCGGATACGTCGTGGACTACGGGGCCTACCCGGATCAGAAACGGCCGTACTTTACGTTGCGGGATGCCAGGCAGACGTTGGCGGTAGTCACCAAGGCCAGTGGTCTCGAAGGTTCGATCTACCAGGGGCTCGAAGCGCTAACCGGAGAACTGCTGTCACGGGAGTGGCGTCGCGATGACGGGGCCATGATCCGGATCGAGCGGTGCCTCGTGGACGCCAACTGGGGTTCCTCGACAGATGTCATCTACCAGTTCTGCCGGCAGTCGGCGCACGCCGGCATTGTCATGCCGAGCCACGGTCGGTTTGTTGGCGCATCAAGCCAACCATTCAGCGAATACAAGCGGCGGCCCGGTGATCGCATCGGTCACAACTGGCGAATGCCCAACGTCCACGGCAAGCGGGCCGTGCGGCATACAATCTTCGACACGAACTTCTGGAAATCCTTCGTGCATGCGCGGCTGGCCGTGGCGATGGGGGATCGGGGCTGTCTGTCCTTCTTCGGCGACAGCGCCAATCAGCACCGGCTCCTGGCAGAACACCTCACCAGCGAATATCGCGTGAAGACCGAAGGGCGCGGGCGCACGGTCGACGAATGGAAACTCCGTCCCGAACGGGCCGACAATCACTGGTTCGACGGGCTCGTGGGCTGCGCCGTGGGGGCATCGATGCAGGGCTGCGCGCTGCCGGGCGCCGAAGGCGTCGTGGCCGCGCGACGCGAGCGAGTCAGTTTTTCGGAGATGCAGCGGAGGCAGCGTCGATGAGCGATAACGGCGACGCTTCCCACCGTGGCATCGAATGTCCGCGGTGTGGTTGCCGACATTTTTACGTCGTCTACACGCGGTTACGTGAGGGCAGCATTATGCGTCGTCGCGAATGCCGGCACTGCGGTCGGCGTATAACCACGCGAGAAAAGCCTGTTGGCGATACCGCTACGTGATGACAGTTTCGTAGTAGATACTCAAGTAAACCCAATTATACTCAAGAATTACGTTGCCTTCCTTACCAGCCGCAAGTGTGACGGTCGAAAATGAAGCCGCCGCAAATCAAGCACCTTTCGATTCAGCGACTGCATCAGCGATTAACCGAACGCATCTTCGCAGTTCCCAAGTTGCAACGAGAATTTGTTTGGGATGGTCGTAAGGCGGCGATGTTATTCGATAGCATTCTCAAGAACATGCCGATCGGCATGATCCTAGTTTGGGAGACGAAGCGAAAGCATTACGACCTGTTGCGGCAGAAGCTAAACATCTTACCGCCGTTTAACACCGACAATCCGGTCGGCTGGTTCTTGGTCGACGGTCAGCAGCGGCTGTCCGTGATTCATGAGGCGTTCGAAGGGGGCCTGCGAGTCAACTCTTCCGGCACGGAGATTGACTTCGGCAGGATTTGCTTTGTCGTGGAGCCGGACGAAGACGACAACCAGACCTTCGCCTATCGTAAGCCCGTCCCTCGGCAGTTCGTGCCGCTACGAGATATCCTCAGTTCCAACTGGCGTCGTCGCCTATCCGGCTATCCTCAACACTTGATCAAGCGGATCGGCAAGTGCCGAGTGCATGTCCTCAAATACCGGGTTCCGGTCGTATTCACGCACTCAGAGCAATTGGAGGAAGTTCGCGAGATCTTTCTGCGGATCAACTCTCTGGGCATGAAGATCAGTGCTGCCGACCGGGCCTTCGCGCGCGCTTCGCGAGTTGACCTACGCGATCTTGCCCACGAATTACGCGCCGGAATCCATCCTGGATTTCAGGATCTCGACTTCAACGTGATCCTGCAGGGTTTTGCATTTGTTACTTCTGAACGAGAAATTGATCTAGGGCAACGGGCGCTCGAGGCGACGATTCGTTGGTGGGAAAAGCGGATTGAGGTGGACGGCCAGGAAAGTCAATTCTACAAGCGCTGGCGCGACTACCGAAAAGCTTTTGGCAAGGCTGTCGACTACTTGAGCACGACCTTCAACGTCCTCAACAGCGCGCTTCTGCCGTCAACGTACATGGCCGCTACATTGGCGGTGTTCTTTTATCACCACCCAGCGATGCCCGACCCCAAGCAACGCAAAGAAATCCGCAAACGGTTCTGGGCAACTGGCGTCGGCCAACGTTATAGCGGTCGAGGCTTTCGTACCAACGTCACCCAGGACGTTAAATTGTTCACTCGCTTGGCAACCAAGAAAAGAATCTCGTTTTCATATCACGATCGTATTGATCCGCACGAGATTATGCGTACCGAATACACGAAGCGCGCCGCACTAACGAGCGCCTTCTATTGCCTATTGGCGGGGCGAAAGCCCACTTATATCACCAACGGCCAGCCGGTTCCACCCATGCACTATGCGAGCCGAGCAAATCGCAGCGACCGTCATCACATATTTCCGAAGGGGATGTTGAATAGCTATGGCTTTCGGCAATCGCAGTACAACAGTCTCTGCAACATTTGCTTTGTCGTTGCCGAAGAGAATCAGCAATTCGGCATGAGGCGACCGAGTACCTATCTGGACGAGTTCCGGACGAAACGGCATTTCGCGCGGGCGATGCGCAGCCACTTGATCCCCTACGATGCCGACAGCGGTCTGTTTACCAAGGGGGTCCAGCGAGCATTCAAGCAGTTCTGCAATGCGCGGCTCCGTCTCATCTGCCGAGCGTTTGAAACCGAAGCCGGTATCAAGCTCTTCCGCAAATCCTAACGCTCCCGGCCATTTTCTTTGGCTGTTCAGCGACGCAGCACGGTAGCAGCATGTCTACCGGTGTAATGATTTCTGAACATCACGTGGTTTCTTCGTCAGTTTCAATCGCCACCGGGTAGGTCTCCAAATAGGTGGGCGTCGTTCGCGCCCGGTTGGAGCAACTTCCGATGGCCGACGATCTCGACGACACGATCCGCCAGAACGCGTCCGGTCCTGCTAAAGCGGCCGGTGATGCGGGTTCGGTGGAGCAGCACAAGCTCACCGACCAGATCGAAGCGGACAAATACCTCGCCTCCAAGCTGGCGGCAACGTCGAAGCGTCGCGGACTCGTATTCAACAAACTCGTTCCCCCTGGTGCCGACTAAAGTGCTGAATTGGTTGTCCAAGCTGATCACCGCTAAGCCACGCGTGGGAACGGATGCCCACGCCTTGCGGTTCTTGCGCGCCCGCTACGACGCGGCGGTGAGCAACGAGGATAACCGCCGCCACTGGGCCAACGCCGACGGCCTCTCGGCCAATGCTGCCAACAGCGCCGAGGTGCGTCGTGTGCTCCGCAACCGCTCGCGCTACGAGGTCGCCAACAACAGTTATGCGCGGGGCATTGTGCTGACGCTGGCGCACGATGTCGTCGGAACCGGACCTCGTTTGCAACTACTCACCGAGGACCCTGAAGCGAATCGGCGCATCGAGCAGGCATTCATGCTTTGGGCCAAGGCGGTCGGCCTCGCCGAAAAACTCCGCACGATGCGCATGGCGCGGGCCACCGACGGCGAATCGTTCGCGATTCTAACCAACAGCCCGATCCTGCCGACCGATGTTCAGCTCGACTTGCGACTCGTGGAAGCGGACCAGGTTACGACGCCTGACCTCGATCGGCTGTCGTCCCGTGCGGTCGACGGCATTGTTTTCGATGGCGCGGGGAACCCCATCGAATACCACGTGCTTCGCAGCCATCCCGGCGATAGCGCTAGCGCGATGCTGCATGATTACGATCGCGTGCCCGCGGCGTCGGTGGTGCACTGGTTCCGAGCGGACCGTCCCGGCCAAACGCGCGGCATTCCGGACATCATGCCGGCGCTGCCGCTCTTTGCACAGCTGCGTCGCTTCACACTCGCTGTTTTAGCCGCCGCCGAAACAGCCGCTGACTTCGCCGGCATCCTCTACACCGATGCGCCGGCCAATGGCGAGGCCGACGCAGCCGAACCGTTTGAGCCGATCGAACTGGAGAAACGCGCTCTCTTGACGATGCCGGGCGGTTGGAAGATGAGCCAGATGGAGGCGCAGCAACCGGCCACCACCTACGCGGAGTTCAAGCACGAGATTCTCAACGAGATCGCCCGCTGCCTGAACATGCCGTACAACGTGGCCGCCGCGAATTCGTCGGGCTACAACTACGCCTCCGGTCGGCTCGATCACCAAACCTACTTCAAAGCGATCCGCGTCGAGCAGTCACACCTCGAGTGCGTCGTGCTCGATCGCATTCTGGCCGCCTGGTTCGACGAAGCGGCGTTGCTGCCTGACTTCTTGCCGGCGGGCCTTGGTCCCATCGCTGAGTGGCCGCATCAGTGGTTCTGGGACGGCCACGAGCACGTCGATCCGGCCAAGGAAGCCACCGCGCAGGCCACGCGTCTCGCCAATCACACGACCACACTCGCGGACGAATTCGCGCGGCGCGGTCTCGATTGGGAAACCCAGTTACGACAGCGCGCCAAGGAACTCGCACTCATGAGTGAACTGGGGCTGTTGTCCGCAGCCACAGCTCCCCAACCCACGGACACGGAGAATGAGAACGATGCCGTCGACGAAGAAACGGCCAGCTACGCCGCCTGAATGCCCGGCGCTACCGCACACGCTCTGCCTCACGGCCACCGCAGTGATCGATGCGGAAGCGGCCGGTGACGGCGTGACACCAGCGCCACTGCCACGTTTCAAGATGGTTGCCTATACGGGTGGCCCGATGCGGATCGCCGGTTGGCGCTATCCCGTCATCCTGGACCTGGCCGGACTCAATATTCCTGCTCAGTCCCGACCGATCCGCTTTGGGCATGACCCGCTGTCGGGCGTCGGTCACACGGATTCGATCCGCATTGATCAAGGGCAGCTCACCGCCACGGGCGTTGTTTCACGAGATACGTCGGCGGCCCGCGAGGTCGTCGTCAGTTCCAAGAACGGTTTTCCCTGGCAGGCCTCCGTGGGCACCAGCGTGGAAGAATTCGAATTCGTCAAGGAAGGACAGAAGGTCATGGCCAACGGACGTCAACACAGTGGTCCCGTAAATGTGGTTCGCAAGGCCACGCTGGGTGAAATCAGTTTCGTCGATCTCGGCGCGGATGGCGCTACGAGCGCGAGCGTGGCCGCATCGCAACAAGTTGAGGACGAACCGGAAACCTCCGTGGAATCGCTGGTTGCCGCGACCCAAGTTTCGCCACCGATTCCCGCGCCATCCACTAATCCGAGTGGCGCGGCGCCCGTCGTGGCGGCGCAACCCATCTTGGATCTTCGCCAGGAATTCGCAGCCGAAACCGAACGCCTCGAGGCGATTCGGCGGCTATGCGCCGGTCGGCAACCACGTATCGAAGCCCAGGCAATCCGTGACGGATGGGATTTGCAGCGGACGGAACTGGAGATCCTGCGCAGTGCTCGACCAGCCGCCCCGGCCGTCCATGCGGTGCAGCAAACGGTCACTGGCCAGGTTCTCGAAGCCGCGTGCATGCTGACGGCTGGACTGCAGGAGGTCGAGTCCAACTATGATCCGCAGACGCTTGATCTGGCGCACCAGCGCTATCGGGGCGGGATTGGTTTGCAGGAACTGCTCTTGGAAGCGGCCTGGGCCAACGGCTACTCGGGTCGCAACTTCCGCGACAGTCGTGCCGTTTTGCGAGCCGCCTTCGGTCGCGGCATCGAAGCCAGTTTCTCCTCGATCGACATCGGCGGCATCCTGTCGAACGTTGCTAACAAGTTCTTGCTTGAAGGGTTCTTTAGCGTGGAGCGGACCTGGCGCAATATCTGCGCGGTCCGCAACGTGAGTGACTTCAAAACGGTCACTAGCTACCGACTGATCGGCAAGGATCAGTACGAACTGGTCGCACCCGGAGGTGAGCTCAAGCACGGGACGCTCGGCAACGAGCAGTACGCCAACAAAGCGGACACCTACGGCTTAGTCCTCTCGATCGACCGCCGCGACGTCATCAACGACGATCTCGGCGCGATCACAACCGTGCCTCGCAAGCTGGGTCGCGGCAGTGGTCTCAAGATCAACGACGTCTTCTGGACGACGTTCTTGGCCAATAGCGGCTTCTTCACGGTCGGCAACAAGAACTTCTTGTCCGGCGCCGACACGGCACTCGCGATCGATGGGCTCACCAAGGCGGAAGTCGCCTTCATGGACCAGGTCGATAGCGACGGCAAACCGATCGGCATCATGCCGGCGATCATGCTCGTCCCGACGGCGCTCTCGGTCAGTGGAACGCAGCTCTACAAATCGCTCGAACTGCGCGACACGACGGCCAGCACCAAGTATCCCGTGGCCAACCCGCACCAAGGGAAGTTCCGGGTCGAGGTCAGCCGCTACTTGGCCAACGCCGTGTACACGGGCAACTCCGCCAAAGCGTGGTATCTGTTGGCCGAGCCGAGCGACCTGCCGGTGATCGAGGTCGCGTTTCTCAATGGCCAAGAGTCGCCCACGATCGAGTCGGCCGAGGCGGATTTCAACGTCCTGGGCGTGCAGATGCGCGGCTACCACGACTTTGGCGTAGCGCTGCAAGACCCGCGCGGCGGCGTGAAGAGCAAGGGTGAAGTCTAGGCGACGCCTTCGCTTGAAACCATTCAGCATTGCCAATAAGGAGCATGATACATGCCACAAACTACATTCGTTCACGACGGGTTAAGCATCGACTACACGCCCGGCGCCGACATTGCGGCCGGTGATGTCGTCGTCCAGGGCGATCTGGTCGGCGTCGCCAAACTCGAAATCAAATCGGGCAAGCCGGGAGCGCTGGCCGTCGATGGCGTGTTTGATTTCGCCAAGAACACGGGCGTCGCGTACACGGTGGGCCAACTGTTGTATTGGGACGATACGGCCAATGTCGTAACGACGACTGCCACGGGCAACAAGCTCATCGGCAAGGTCGTCCGCGCGGCGGCTAGCGCCGACACCACGGTTCGCGTTCGACTGAGCCAGTAAGCCATGCAAGACCTGCTGCAAGCCGGACAAGCCTGGTTGGCCGACCAGCTCCACGAGCAGGTGGCCACACAGGTGACGTATCGGCGCGGCACAGACGAGGCGACCGTGCGAGCCACGATCGGCCGCACGCTCCTGAAACTCGACGACGGGTACGGCGGCGTGCGGATGGTTTGGACCGACCGAGATTTTTTAATTCGCGCTGCGGACCTGGTACTCGGTGGGAACCCGGTACAACCGCAGCGCGGCGACCAGATTCGAGAAGTTGTGGGGGCCCAGACGCTCGTGTACGAGGTCTTGGCCCCCGGCGAAGAACCGCCGTGGCGGTGGGCCGATCCGCATCGCCAGATGTTTCGCATCCACACCAAGCAGATCGCAACCGAGGCCTAGGCGCGGGAATGGAGACGGTGGTTCGGCGCAAGCCGGCTGCCTGCTCCATTCGCGGGCCTAACTCGCTTTGAGCGGAGGACCATGTTGAATCGACCATCAATAGCCGCGTTCGACTCCGGAACGGTCCGCGTTGGCGACGAACTTTCCACGGCCGAGCCCTTGTGGATCGAGCCGTACACTGCAGTTGCTGTGGGATCGCCGTTCGCTGGCGGCATGAGTGTGTACGCGAGCTTCGATGGCGACACCTACTACATGTATTCGCCGGGGGTGTTCGTGGACCAAGGATACATACGGTCCTGGAAAGCCCGTATTGCCGCGCGTTGGCTCAAATTCGTCGGCCAAGAGACTGCCGAAGCGCAGGCAATGCCCGACGGCACGATTCTGCAATGGGGGGCGAAATCCTAAGTGGCCACGATCATCGACATCGCCGATTCGGTCGTCGCGGAAATCAATGCGACGACGTTCAGTCAGCCGGTCACGGCAGCGCGGCACTACGCGCCGCAGTTCGAGATTGGCCAGATGGGGACGCTGCATGTGTCGGTCGTGCCGAAGGGCCTCGCTTCGAAATCCCTGGATCGCACGCGCGACACGTTTGAGTACATGGTCGACGTGGCCGTGCAACAGAAGGTTGATCAGGCGAATCCGCCGCTCGACGTGTTGATGGGTCTGGTGGAGGAGATCGCCGACCACTTTCGAGCCGCGGCGCTCGCCAGTTTTCCGAATGCGCGTTGTACCGAAGTGAAAAACGAGCCGGTGTATTTGCCTGAGCACCTCACGGAACTCGGTCAGTTCACCAGCGTCCTCACCCTCACATTCAAGGTGTGGCGATGATTGCAATGCGAGCCAAAACGAAGTTCGACAAGCAAAAGCTCTTGGCAAAGTCCAAGCAGGCGAACTTCAAGAACCTCGGCCATGCCGGCGCCGCGCTACGGCTGACGGCTCGCCGCAGCATTCGCACGCGCCAAACGCCGTCGCCCGAAGGCATGCCGCCGCACAGCCGCCGTGGCCAACTCCGCCGCGCGATCGCGTACTCGGTCGACAAACAGCGCCAAGTGGTCGTGATTGGTCCCGAACGGGACGCGGTCGGCACGAGCGGATCGGCGCACGAGTTTGGCGGTCGTTATCGCCGCGAACGCTACCCGAAGCGGCCCTACATGGGGCCTGCTCTCGAAAAACTCCAGGACCGCTTGCCCGAATTTTGGTCAAGCTCGGTTCGCTAAAGAAGGAACAGTCACATGGCACTACGCCTCGGGCTTGACGCCAAGCTTTATCGCAAGGACGGCGCAACGTGGGACGTTGTCGCCAACGTCCGTGACGTCACTCTCAACCTGGAAACGGGCGAAGCAGACGTCACCACCCGTGGCAACGACGGTTGGCGGGCCACAGTAGGAACGCTCAAGGACGCCTCGATTGAATTTGAGATGGTATGGGACACGGAAGACGAGAACTTCTCGGCGTTCTTAAGCGCGTTCATGAGCGGGACCACAGTTGAGCTGTTGGTTATGGATGGCGACCGGGGGACGGAGGGCAACCAAGGTCTCAGAGCGACCTGCCGCATTATCAGCTTCACCCGCAGCGAGCCACTCGAAGAGGCGATCACGGTAAGCGTCACCGCGAAGCCGACCTATGCAGCCACTCCTCCGCAATGGGTGTCCGGACCGGTTAGCTAATACAAGCAACGGAACACGACGATGGCCATCCGACTCGGGCTCGACGCCAAGCTGTATCGCAACACGGGCACCATTGGTAGCTCGTTGTGGTCGGTCATCGACAACGTCCGCGATGTGACGCTGAACCTGGAAACGGGCGAGGCGGACGTCACGACCCGCGGCAATGCGGGCTGGCGTGCGACCATCGGCACACTCAAAGACGCCTCGATTGAGTTTGAGATGGTTTGGGACACGGAGGACTTCAACTTCACCGTGTTGAAAGATGCCTTTTTCAATGGAACGCCCATCGAGCTCTTGATTGCCGACGGCGACATGTCGGAGGCCGGCGCGCAAGGACTGCGGGCCGTCTGCCGGATTATTAACTTCACCCGGTCCGAAGCGCTTGAAGAGGCGATCACGGTGAGCGTCACGGCCAAACCCACATACACGCTTAGTCCGCCCGAATGGCTCGTGGGGCCGATCGAATTTGACGCGTAATGACTGAGGAACAGAAATCCTATGCACACTTTTTCCGACAACTTGGGCCGCACGTGGTATGTGGCCGTCAACGTGACAACGATCCGCCGCGTGCGGGCTGTACTGGACGTCGATCTTTACCAACTCGTCGATGACGGGATGCAGGCGCTGGGCCGACTCGTGGCCGATCCGGTGCGGCTGGCTGATGTGCTGTACGTGCTCTGCAAGGACGACGCCGAGGCCAAGAACATCAGCGACGAGGATTTTGGTCGGGCACTGGCTGGCGATGCCATCACATCCGCGGCCGAGGCGCTGGTGGAGGAACTGATCGATTTTTTCCCCGACGAGCGGAGTCGAGCAGCGCTCCGCCGGGTAATTGCGGCGGGCCGCGAGGTGCGGACGAAGCTGCTCACGCATGCGGAGACGATGCTCGAGTCGCTCAATCCGGACGAGTGTGCGACCGCATTGATCAGTTCGTGGACGAACTCGCAGGCATCGTCGGCATCGACCCCGGACCTTTCACGCTCCGCCAACTCGTCGTGATGGCCGAAGCCAAGAGTCGCCAGGCGTGGAACCATACGTCGGCGATCCTGGCGATGCTCGCGAACGTTCATCGCGATGCGAAGAAGACGCGCGCCCTACGGCCGGCCGATTTTCATCCGCATCGTCGCCATGACAAACCCACCATCACCAAAGTTGGCATCAACGTGCTGAAGCAAGTATTCGTCGATCGCAAGACAGGAGCCTAAGCAGCGTGCCCAGTTCGTCCAACATCCGTGCCGGCGCGGCCTACATCGAGCTCTATGCCAAGGACAACCGCTTGGTGAAAGGACTCAATCGGGCCGCTGCGCGCCTCAAGGCGTTTGGCGCGGGAATCACATCGATCGGCACGCGGCTGGCCGGGCTGGGGGCTGGGCTCGTCGCGCCCTTCCTCGGCGCGGCCAAACTGTTTGCCGACATGGGCAGCGATCTGGTGGACATGAGCCAGCGGACCGGCACGAGTGTCGAAGCACTCTCGGAGTTGGGTTTTGCGGCCGAGCAATCCGGCAGTGACGTCGCGACGCTGGCAGGTTCGCTCAACAAGATGCAGAAGTTCTTGGTGACCGCGGCGGAAGGGTCGCAGGGAGCGAACGATGCGCTAGCGCAGCTGGGTCTGTCGATGGATGACCTGGGACGGCTTGCGCCCGAGGATCAGTTCTCACTCATTGCTGATCGGCTCAGCCAGATCGAGAACCCGGCGCTTCGCACCGCGATGGCGATGCAGATCTTCGGCAAGTCGGGGGCCAAGCTATTGCCATTGATGCAGGGAGGAGCGAAGGGCATCGAGGAACTGCGCCAGCAGGCTCGCGACCTGGGGCTCACGATGAGCACTGAGGATGCGCAGGCAGCCGAGGAGTTTGGTGACAAGCTCGACGCCTTATGGAAAGTACTCAAGCGAACGGCTTTCACGGTCGGGGCGACGCTCGCGCCGTTATTGACCCAAGTTGCCGACGCCATCATGCGGGCCGCAAAAACCACGAGCGACTGGATCGGCCGCAACAAAGGCCTCGTCGTGACCATCTTCAAAGTCGGGGCAGCAATCCTCGCCGGCGGTGCGGCGCTCGTCGTGCTGGGCGGAGCGATCAGCGGAGTCGGTGTGGTGCTGGGCGGAATTGCCACGCTCATCACGGCAGCCGGCGCTGCGATCGGCATGCTCGGAACAATTCTCGCGTCCTTGCTATCGCCCATCGGTCTCGTGATCGGTGGCTTGGGCGCACTAGCCGCGTACATCCTCTATGCGACCGGTGCCGGTGGTGATGCGCTGTCTTGGCTCGGCGATCAATTCGGCGTCTTAAAGGACACAGCACTCGCGGCCTGGCAGGGAATTGGCGACGCAATGGCCGCAGGCGACCTCGCGCTTGCGGCACGAATCGTCTGGCTCACGCTCAAAATGGAGTGGCAGCGGGGCATCAACTTCCTCGAGCAGAAGTGGCTCGCGTTTAAAGGTTTCTTTGTCAGCGTCTGGCAGAGTGCCGTGTTCGGCATCGCCAGCTTCATGACTGATGCCTGGGCTGGCATCCAGGTCGCGTGGCTCGAAACGACGACTGTGCTCGCCAATGCCTGGACTAACTTCATTGGCCTCTTGAAGAAGGGCTGGAACCACTTCGCCGGTTTCTTCCAAAAAGTGTGGGCACGCATCAAAGGATTGTTCACCGAAACGAACGCCGACGAGGAGATTGATCGCATCAATGCCGAGGTTGCGCAACAGGATGAGGCCATCAATGCCCAGCGTGATGCCAAGCTGGCTGAGCGCGAGAAGGCCCGCCAACAACAGCGCGAGCGCATCGAGCAAGACCGCGTCGGCGCTCAAGGCGCACTCGACGACATGCAGGCCGAGGAGCAGCGCCGGCGCGAGGCCAAGCATCAGGCGGCACTGAAGGAATCGGAAGGCGAGCTGGCGAAAGCCCGTCGCGAGTGGCAAGACGCCCTAAAAAGCGCGGCCGACAAACGGGCCGAAGCAGACGCCAACGGACCAGCTCGCACGAAGCGTCCCACAGCCGAGTTGCCGACGGCCGACGGTCTCGATGAGCTGATTACCGACACGCGGCGCAAGATCGACGTCGTGGGCTCGTTCAATCCGCTCGCCGCTCGCGGCCTCGGCGCGGACTCATTGTCGGAGCGGACGGCCAAGGCGACCGAGCAAGTGGCGGCCAATACCAAGCAGCTGGTGCGGGAAGCGCAGCACGGCGGACTGGTTTTCGCGTAAGGAGCAGGCCGTGGCCACGATCCGCGAACGCTATGACAGCCGCGAGGCAACCGAGGGCATCGAAAGTCCCTCGGTAGACCTCATATATATAGTCGAGGGAACCGAGGACGATGCGGCCGTACGGGCGCTCGTCGAGGCCACGATTCCCCTGGTTTACGCGGGATTACTGTTCCAGACCTACCATATCACCCACGAAGGGGGAGGTATCTGGGAGGTCTCGGTCCGCTACGGCAAGAAAGAGCCCAAAGAAACGGGCGAGTCTTCGTTCTCGTTCGACACGGGCGGCGTCACAGCCCATATCACGCAGTCGCTGGCCACGATCAGTCGCCACGCGCCTACCGGTACTGCTCCCGATTGCCAGGGAGCGATCGGCGTTACCAGCGATTCGGTCGAAGGCACCGACATCACCGTTCCGGTCTACAACTTCACAGAAACACATTACCTACCAATCGCCACGGTAACTGGCGCCTACAAAGCGGCGCTCTTCTATCTCACCGGCCGCGTCAACAACGCGACGTTCAAAGGGTTCGCGACCGGCGAAGTCCTGTTCCTCGGCGCAAGCGGCTCGCAGCGCGGCGCCGACGACTGGGAAATCACATATCGCTTCGCTGCCAGTCCCAATGTGACGGGCCTCGCGGTCGGTCCCATTACCGGCATCAACAAGAAGGGCTGGGAGTACTTGTGGGTGCGTTACGCCGATGCCGAGGACCAGAACGTCCTGGTGAAACAGCCGATCGCCGCCTACGTCGAGCAGGTCTATGAGCTGGGCAACTTCTCAACGCTGGGGATCGGAGTGTAGCGCATGGCGGGCGATCCCCTCAAAAAGGTCCAGTCTGGCGACCAGCTCAACATTCCCGCGGAGGCGTACAACGCCTTCCTCGATGCGGTGCGGGCGACGCGCGGGCAACAGGCGCTGGGTGCCGAGGCCGACGCATTTGCGCGGCAGACGACGCTCGCCAAGGTTCGCAATCTCACCGGTTCCAATCGCGAGCGGTTTTCCATCGTGGGGCTGAGTCAGCCCATCATCGCGCCGGCCGACAACTTAGCGGAGTTCTTGCGGCAGACGACGTTCGACGGCGTTATGCCAGCGAGCGGCTACGAACACCGCTTTGCCGTTCTGCTCGAGCCTCTGGCCGTGAACAAGATCGGCGCAGCGGCTGTGGCCGGCGTCGTGCCTGTGCGGGTACATTTTACGGCCGATGACCACAACTACGCGGTGATCAAAAACGGCGATGCGACCAGGCTGAAAAGTGCGGCGACCGGCAACGCACGGATTCTCTGGCACGAAGATTTTCCCGAAAGCACCGAACCGCCGAACGTGACGCTGTGGGCGCTCGTGCGACTAGGGACCGAACGGCAGGTGCGAATCGTCGCCGGCACAACCAACGCGGTCGTGCTCAACACGGCCAGCGAATTCGAGATCGAGAACCTGGCCGCGATCGCGGGGACCATCCCCGCGGCACCGCTCACGGTTCAGAACTGGTTTGGTGTTGGTTATGCGCTGGGCGAATACGTCGTCGCCATTGAGCTCGCCAACGGCGATTGGATCAACGAGCCGTACTACGGGCGTGTCTACGCCACGGCGGGCGACACGTTCCCCGAAACGCTTTACTACAAGCTGTGGGGGCACAACGCGTTCAACCCGACGTATCATCAGCCCGTCTACTTCGAAGTCTTTGCCGCTGATCTCGTCACTCATGGCCCGCCGGTCCCTCGCGCGCTGGTGCGGGCGTTTACCGATAAAGGCACGGGCGGAAGCGGCGACTACAACGCGGGCTGTGGCATCGACGCCGACCAACTCGTGGCCGGCTTCATTGAAGTCTTAGTCGATCCTTATGGTTGTATTTTGTGCGACCCGACCACTGGACTAAAGATCAAACTTGATCCCGATGGCTGTCTCGACTGCGGTGCCGAAGCCGGACTCAAAGTAAAGCTCGCCGACAACGGCTGTTTGACCTGCGATACATCAACGGAAGGCGGTCTCAAGGTCAAGGTTGACCCGGACGGTTGCCTGGAATGCGACGAGGAGAACGGACTCAAAGTAAAGGTCGATCCCGATGGCTGCCTCGAATGCGGCGAAGACGGTCTGAAGGTCGAACTCGATCCCGATGGATGCATCGCCTGCCCGGTAGAAGGCGACGGTCTCAAAATCATCATCGACCCAGAGGGCTGTTTGGAGTGTGGCGAGGACGGACTCAAGGCGACCTACGTCCCTGGCCCTGGCATCGTCATCGCCGCCTGCACCGTGAGCGTCAACTACGGCTGCGGCCTTACGACCACGGCTGGCGTTCTGTATGTGAAGAACACCGATTTGGCCGGGAATGGTCTGGTGCCCGAAGGCGTCTGTGGTCTCGCCGTCAACACAGGTTGCGGTCTGGAGATCGTCGCCGATGCAGTGCGCGTGAAGAACGCTGATCTCGCCGGCAACGGGCTCGGCGTCGAAGGTGTGTGCGGCCTCAAGGTAAACGTTGGCTGTGGTTTGGAAATTGTTTCCGACGTCGTGCAGGTTAAGACTGCAGACCTTGTCGGCGACGGCCTCGAAACGGTCGGCGGCAGTGGCCAGTGTGCTATGCAGGTCAAGACTGGCTGCGGCCTCGAGCTTTCGAGCGGAGCGGTGCGCGTCAAGAACACCGACCTCGCCGGAGCTGGCCTTGGCGTAGAAAGCATCTGCGCACTGAAAGTAAACGTCGGCTGCGGCCTGGAAATCGTCAGCGATGCGGTGCAAGTGAAACTCAAGCCGAGCGGCGGGCTGATTTGCACGGCGGAAGGCTTGGCGACCAATATCGGCGTTGGCTGCGGATTGGATTTTCTTGGCGACACGATCTTCTTCGATGCACCGACCGTGGCCGGCAGCGGCCTTATCGTGGAAGGTCTATGTTCGCTCGCCGTGAACGTCGGCTGTGGATTGGAAGTCGCCGGCGATCAAGTGCGCGTCAAAAACGCTGATCTCGCCGGCGCGGGACTGGCGCCGGACGGCATTTGCGGCCTGAAGGTCAATACAGGCTGCGGACTCGAAATCGCTGGCGACGCCGTGCAGGTAAAGGTCGATCCGGCCGGATGCATTGAGTGCCACGGCACCTCGGGACTCAAGCTCAAGGGCGATCCAGTTACCATCCGCAGCATCAAAGAGTGCGAACTGGTGATCGAAGGCGGCGAGCTTAAGCTCAAGCTGACCTACGACGTATTCAATATCTGCGCGGAAGCGGGCGCCGTGAATCAGGTCGAAGAGTGCAGTGTTGAGGTGCTGGACTGCGAGGACGCGACGTAATGGCACTTCTCGCACAAGGCGGCAAGCTCATTATCAAGGATGGGAAGCTGGTCGTGGACGACACGGTGCAAAGCCCATGTTGCTGCGGCACCTGCAACGACTTTCCCAACTGTCTGTCGTGCGACGACGACACTTGGGTGCCGATGAAGCTCAACATCACGATTTCCGGCGCGCCGGGCGACGAGGGGACGTGCGATTGTCCTGAAACCGAACACGATAAGCGACGCATCCTGTGGGACAACCTGAACTCCAGTTACCAGCTCGAACAGGACGGTCCTTACAGCACGTGTTTCAAGCTCGACTTCATATTGGACTGTGCTGAGGCACGCGATGGCGATGCAATTCTCATCGAGGACAACGAGTTCGGGTGCTGCACAGATGAGAGTGGCGGCTACGAGTTACACAATCGTTCGGAGGTGTATGTCAGCAGTATTCGAGTGTGCCTCGAATGCACCGAAAACCAGATGCGCATCAGCAGCATCGGGTTCTCCTTCTGTAGTTGCGAGCAGCACATCGTGGGACCGCCGCCTTTTACTTGGAGTGAATGGTCGTGCGGACTGCTGCTCGACTATCCGGGCTGGCCTTGGGCGTTTGTGTGCGAGCTGCGGGACCACATCCAGACGGCCGTTCCCTGCACCATGCAAAGTATGCACCGTGAGCTGTTATGGTCTCGGCCGACTCCGTACCCGGAATACCCGTGTGCGTTTTCGTTCCCTTGCGATGACCCCATCATTGGCCAACTCTCAGCGCACCTATCCTGCTAACAACTATGAAGTGGGCATACGGCGTCACGACTGTTCCTGAGCGCATCGGCACTCTGCTGCCGCAGACGCTTGCATCATTGGCAGCGGCCGGCTTCGACCGACCTGTGCTATTCGTCGATGGACAGACTACGGGGTACGACGACCATGAAGTGGTCTGTCATCCGCGGGTTGGCCAGCTTCGCAACTGGATGCACGCGCTGTTCTACCTGTTCACAACACGGAATGCTGACCGCTACGCGATCTTCGAGGACGACGTAATTGCGTGTCGACAACTGCGGGAATACCTGGAGCGCTTCCCGGCCGGCAAAGCGTATTGGAACCTTATCACGCTCGACGAAAATCGCGCGTTTACCAACGACGTTCCCGGCTGGCATGAATCAAACCAGCTGGGCCGCAGCGCTTGCGGTCTAGTTTTCGACCGCTCCACCGTCGATTGCTTGCTACGCATGGAGCGGTTTGTGCGAGGCCCGGAAAATGGCGAGACCATGTCCGATGCCATCGTCATCGCGACGCTTAAGTCGCTCGGATACAAGGAGCTCGTTCACTATCCGAGTCTGCTACAGCACGTTGGACTCGAAAGCACGCTCGGCAATTCAATCGGCCGCGTCAGTGCATTTGTGAGTGAGGATGTGGACCTTTTGTCCGTTCCTGCGCCCGAGCCGGCCGCCCCGCGCCAGAGCTCGCGGTGCCAGTTCCAGCGAGACGAGGACTTCATGGTCTGCCGGGTTTGTGGCTGGCGAATGAGAATCACCGATCCGTCGCTACCGCCTGAAAAGTACCATGCCCGCTGCGGCGGTGCAGAGTCACGGACAAACAACGCGCCCAAGGCAACTCAGAAATCAGTCGCAAAGCGCCGGTACGGGTCTCAGCGACCAACGAAGAGTAGCCGATCGTTCAAGCTCGGTACACTCGTGGCAAACGTACTAAAGAAAATCGGCATCAAACAGAAGTCGAGCTGCGGTTGCGGGAGGCGCGAAAAGACGCTTAATCGTTGGGGCCGATCCGTCATCCGAATGTTCCGTTTCTGGTAGTGTTTAGCAACGTTTAGGCGCACGAAACGCCCGATTCTTAAGCACGCCCAGCTCCCCACCGGCAACTAAAAGCTCGACTCGCCGCAGCACAGTTGTTTCATAAGTCTTGAACTAGACAGTGGTTGCACCGGTAGCCGTGGTACGCTCGTCGCACGTATCGCTTCGTCGGCACGATGGTTGCAATTTGCCGTCCGTCCCACCTACAGGCGGTGCGGCGGAATAGGAATGCGGAACCAGATCGGACCGACAGTAGCCCTTGCGCTCATCATTGTCTGTTTCACCGTCGCGCCGTCATCAGTTCATGCCCAGTGTACTAGCGGGACGGTTTGCCGCTGCCCAGAATGCCCGAGCGCCAAACCGGTCCATCGACAAGGTCGGTGGTTCATTTTGGAAACGGCAAACTTTCAAGTTTGCTGCGAACGATCGGAAGCGGCGGCCAAGCACCTCGCGCGTCATGCGGAAACGCTGCGGACTACCTTGAGCGCCAAATGGCTGGGAAACGACGCACCTGCGCGCTGGAATCCAAAATGCCAAATCATTCTGCACCTCAGCCGGCGTAGTTACAACCAGGCGGTAGGGCGTGGCGGCGAGCGGACCGTCGGTTCATCCTCCGTGAAGTCCAGCAACGGCCGGATCGTCGCGCGGTGCATTGATCTGCTGGAGGCCGATACGGATTTCTTGAAGGCGGCGCTACCTCACGAGCTGACCCATGTCGTCGTCAACGATCGGTTTCTCACCAACCCATTGCCGCGTTGGGCTGACGAAGGAATCGCGATATTGGCCGACCCGCAAACCAAACAACGACGACATCAGAACGATCTGCATGTAGCCGTCTTAGACGGGACGACCTTTCATGCGGCAGCGCTGCTTGCGATCGAAGAGTATCCACGCCCGGAGCGGTTTGGCGCATTTTATGGACAGAGTGCCTCGCTCACGGAGTTTCTGGTGGAGCGCGAAAGCCCGGCCCATTTTTTGGCCTTCATGACGTGCGCGAGACGCGACGGATATGATGCTGCATTACAGCAGTACTACGAAATCGACGGCATTGGCGAACTGGATCGCCAGTGGCGGCAGCATCTCGAATTCGTAGATTCGTCTCATGTGGGAGGTTAAGTCCAGGATGGCTGGCAGCATTCTCCGTCTGGACGTGTGCGGTCGAGCGCGCAGAAACGCACGTTCGATGTGCCCACAGATCGCTTAGCACAAGTGTGGAGAGGACAAATCGCCTCGCCACACCACAAAAAACCCAAAATGGTAGGGAGTAATCCGATCGGAAGTAGGCTGCCGTAAAATAGTTAGGACACATTTCCGCCCAAGTGTCTGAATCGCTTGTCGGCCGGTGGTAGCCAGTGGCACAGAAGATGCCCAATGAAACGTGCGGGGCGTGACGCAGGCCGATTTGACGTGCGTTTTGCCCCTCCCTAAACTTAAGGGACGGGACGCAATTATGGTTGGCATTCGTTTCAAACGAGCTGCTCGCAAACGCTGGCGGACAATCGCAATTTGGGCGATGTTGCCGCTGGCCATTCTCAACAGTCGGACTGTTCTGGGCTGCGGCTGTTCAGGTCGCTTTGAATCCGCTTGCCACTGCACGTGCTCGGATTCACAGAATCTTGCCCGTAGCCATACCTGCGTTCGATGTGCAAAAGGCAGTAGTTCGGCCTGCCCATGCTGCACCAATGTAGAAAAGGCGGCAGCAGTGGAGTGTGGCCATTCTGAGGGAACTTCCCTCGCTGGATCTCCTTGCAAGGTGATAGCCGTTCACAAGATCATCCCGGCGACGGTAGTTAGTGTTGTCCATGCGGACGAACTAACCGCATCGGCGCTCGATTCCGACACGATCGATCTGCCAATCATCTGCGGGCAGCCCAGCACAAGTGACGCAAGCCTGACATTAACGGGACATCCACCGAAGGACTTAGTTGTCACGCTGCACCGTCTAGTTATTTGATTCTTTTCAGCGCAGTTGTTCACTGCGCTTCATGGCCATCGACCAGCGACTTTGTAGCGCTTGTCGATTGTGGTGGAAGCAATTCTGGCGCCGTCGGTGGTTTCTTGCGCACGCAATACCACGCGAATCGTGCCTCTGATGTCGTCCGTTGGTTTAGGCCGGTCTACGGTGGACCGGCAGCAATTGTCCTTACATGAAAGGCGGAAGAAAATGAACCCGTACTTCAAAAAGTTGTTGTTAGCGGCTGTTGCTATTGCCGCCCTGCTGACGATTCAGGTTTTCGCTGGTAGTGTCTCTGCAGCGGGACCATCACTCGGATTCCCACCGGGAAAACCATACTACGGATCTTCGAATCAGCGCGCATCTCGGTCAGTGACTCGCTCTCGGCCAATGTATCGTGGCACCGCGCCGGTGATTGTGCGGACGGAGACAGCTCCAAGTTCCGTGGCCCAGGCGCCGACTGAGCGGCGAAGCTATTCCTATGAGCCGTCGCAACGAAGCACTGTGAATGGCGGTTGCAATGGCGCCGTCATTTATGAGCGCGCACCTGCAGCAGCGCAACGGTCGACGGAAACCCGTCGAAGCTACTCTTATGAGCCTTCGATTAACGAGTCGTCCGCCGCCCCACGTAGCTATTCGGCTCCAAGAATGCGATCTTCCGGGTCGTGGTCTTGGCAGTCGGGGTCAAAGTCGGATCGCAACAACTATCGGAACAGATAGTGAGCGATGCATATTAGCCTGACCAGACACATCCCTGGTCCAGCTTACGCTGGGCCAGGGATTTTGATTTTCAATAGTTCCCACGAGGCCGATACTCGACCGTGGTTTCGCGTAACGTGAGAGCCGTTCCGTGACTGCCAAACAGCTCGATAGGCCAAATTGCGACCACCGTAGTGGTTCGACTAGGGCCATCGTCGGCGGTTTGCTTGGCAATAGCCTGCGGCAATACATCACCTTTATTCGGTTCGGTTCCAGGCCATGCTGTGAGGTATGGCTTTTGCGACGAATTTGCCAGTCAGGCTGCGCGCCCTCATTTCGAACCTGAATCGAAGGAGAAAAAGTAATGTCCCATCAAGAAAACCAAGCCTGCATTGACGCTTGTCTGCGATGTGCCCAGGAGTGCGAGCATTGCGCGGACGCCTGCTTAGGCGAACGTGACGTAGCCAAGATGGCAGAATGCATCCGTCTCGATCGCGATTGCGCCGAAATCTGCTTTTCGGCGGCCGCATTCATGAGCCGCGGCTCACACTTCGTGCAGCAACTCTGCGGACTTTGCGCTGAAATCTGCGACGCTTGTGGCGCTGAGTGCCGGAAGCACCAAGCGGATCACTGCCAGCACTGCGCTGACGAATGTGAACGATGCGCTGAGGAATGCCGGAGCATGGCAGGCGCAGCCGCATGAGAGCGTTCTAAATGGAGAGGGCGTCCGCTGGGACGCCCTCTCTCACGTACTTTACAGCAGTTAGTTAGCGACTAGCTGCCACAAGAGCAGTTCTCGCACTCGCATACATCGCACGTGCAAATCTCCCCGTCGCAGCCGGGGCACGAACAAGCTTGCGACGCTTGGTCGTTTGTAGATTCGCACTTCGACTTTGCGCAGCAGGACGTTTCACAGCAAGCCGCCGGCGCCGCTGCCCCTGCATCAGACGCCTTGCGGCACCCGCAACTTCCGCATTTGCACACGTCGCAGGTGCAAAACTCGCCGTTACAGTCCGGGCATGCGCAATCGACACAACGGCAACCGGTTACCTTTGGGGTATCCTGCGCGATCGCGAAGCTCCATGCTAAGCCGGCTACTGTGAGCAAACTCAAGCCGATTATCGAATAACGTTGCATTGTTAAACCTTCCATGATTGAAGTGAGACCGAACGGTTTCGTACCGTCGCGATCGATGAACCTACTGATTGATCACTAAAGAAGACGGCTTCCAGGTGCGAATCAGTTCAACCATGTGCAATAGAGAACTCTCAGTGGTGGACGTATTGAGTAGTTCTGGCCTGGCACTAGCGTCGGGAAATCCGAGTTTGCAATGCCGCCAGTAATCGACCAGTTGGAAAGACTTAAGACCGCAGTTCCTTCATCGTCGGCGCGCTCGATGGGAATCGTCGTGCGGTCCATTGGCGCATGCGGCACCGGCCCACAGCCGCATTTACACGCATGGTGACAGGCGCACGATCGCTCCGGATTCGAGTTCGGGCAAGTGCGCTGATGCTTCGCCGCGCAGCAACTGGACAGTTGCGCTGTCTTGTTCTGACCGCAGCAACAGGGCCGCGTGAAAACGACGCCGCCGGACAGGGCCATCATGGCAGCGAGTGTGAGTCTCAAAATGCTGTGAAAACTCTTGCCCATCGTGGATTCGTAGAGAGGCGTATTAATTGGATTTGTAAGCGCGAACCGTAGCATGGCGCCCAACAATCGACACTGGCAAATCTTTTGGCCGCAGCAGGTGGGCGTGTGATAAACGGAATCGGCTTTATGGATTAGTCAAATTAGAGAAACTCTGCAACCGCAGCGTTTTGACAGAATCCTTCAGGCACGCCAGCATGACTGCGGTGAAAGTTAACCGGTGATAGCTAGCCGAAGCCGGCGAATTATGAGCCAGACATCATCTACGTGAGGGCCAGCGTGAGCTTGCCTGTCGACGCACTACAGCTTTAAATGCCGCAGGCGAAGGGAATTTACGATCACGCTTACCGAACTCAGGCTCATTGCCGCGGCAGCAATCATCGGGTTGAGCAAGAGACCTACAAACGGATACAAAACGCCGGCCGCCACGGGTACGCCCAGGGCGTTGTATAGGAAGGCGAAAAATAGGTTCTGCCGAATGTTGCTCATCGTCGCTTCGCTAAGTCGCCGGCTCCGGGCGATTGCTCTTAGATCGCCCTTTACGAGCGTCACGCCGGCGCTTTCCATTGCCACGTCGGTACCGGTGCCCATAGCAATACCAACGTGAGCCTCTGCCAAGGCGGGAGCGTCATTGATTCCGTCGCCAGCCATTGCGACGATTCGCCCCTCGGCTTTCAATCGTTTTACTACTTCGACCTTTTGTTGCGGCAACACCTCGGCCTCGACATTCTCGATGCCCAACTTGTTGGCCACTGCCTTCGCTGTAGTGCGGCTGTCGCCCGTTAGCATCACGACCTGAAGTCCTTCTTCGCGAAGCAATCGCAGAGCTTCGGGTGTTGACTCTTTGATGGGATCTGCCACACCCAATAGACCAGCTGGCGCACCGTCAACCGAGACAAACATGATTGTTTGTCCCTCACTGCGCAGTCGTTCCGCCTGCTCGACTATTTCCCCGAGCTTGACGCCTCGGTCTTCCAACAGCCGGCGATTTCCCACGGCAACTGTCTTGCCGTCAATGCGACCTTCGACCCCTTTTCCGGTGATCGATTGGAATTCACTCACGGTTACAAACCTGATTCCGCGGTCCTGCGCGCCACGCGCAATGGCAGCAGCCAAAGGGTGTTCGCTGGACTGTTCCAGACTGCCGGCGAGTCGCAGAAGATCCTCTTCGCTGTGCCCTGCCGTTGGCACGACGGACACGAGTCGCGGCTTTCCTTCCGTCAGCGTGCCCGTTTTATCGACGACCAGCGTGTCGACTTTTTCCATAATCTCCAGTACTTCGGCGTTCTTTACGAGGACGCCTGCCGACGCTCCGCGGCCGACTCCTACCATGATCGACATGGGCGTCGCTAAGCCCAGCGCACAGGGACAGGCGATGATCAGCACGGCCACCGCGTTAATAAGCGCGTAAGCGTAACGAGGCTCAGGACCGTAGGTTGCCCAGGCAATGAACGATAAAACGGCAACCAGCAGCACGATCGGCACGAAGTATCCTGAAACGGTGTCGGCCAAACGCTGAATCGGTGCGCGGCTGCGCTGCGCTTCGGCCACCATCCGCACAATTTGGGATAACACGGTCTCGCTGCCGACTCGCTCGGCCTGCATCACAAATCCACCCGTTCCATTAAC
The DNA here is from genome assembly GCA_964618225.1 of uncultured Planctomycetaceae bacterium. Classification (GTDB taxonomy): domain Bacteria; phylum Planctomycetota; class Planctomycetia; order Pirellulales; family Lacipirellulaceae; genus JABDGM01. Next base: position 10,409 of record CAZTWS010000031.1, on the reverse strand, counting down.
GGTTGCACCGACTACGTGATCGCCAACTTTTTTCTCCACAGGAACCGGCTCTCCGGAAATCATCGATTCGTCCACGAAGCTACTTCCCTCGACCACCGTACCGTCGACCGGCACTTTCTCACCGGGGCGAACACGAAGTTTGTCGCCGCGGTGGACCCGGTCAAGCAATACATCCTCTTCGGTCCCGTCGGGCATTATTTGCCGCGCCGTTTTGGGCGCCAGACCCAGTAGGGCCCGAATCGCCGCACCTGTTTGACTTCGTGCGCGTAACTCAAGTACCTGGCCCAATAGAACCAATGTCACAATGACGGCCGCCGCTTCAAAGTACAGATCGACTCCACCGTGCGCCGAACGGAACGATGCCGGAAACACATTGGGTGCTAAGGCCGCGATCGCGCTGTAAATGTAGGCGGTGCCCGTGCCTATGCCGATCAGCGTAAACATATTCAGTGATCGATTTACAAACGACTGCCACATGCGAACAAAGAACGGCCAGCCACCCCAGAGCACCACGGGCGTCGCCAAGACAAGCTCGAGATAGGCAAGCGTCTTGCTAGAAACCCAAGCCGCGATCTGCTCAGCGACGAACATCCGTGACATCGCCAGTAAGAACAACGGGATGGTGAGCACGAGGCTAACCCAGAAGCGCCGCGACATGTCAACGAGTTCCGGATTCGCCTCTTCAGCCGTCACCGTACGTGGCTCAAGCGCCATGCCGCACTTTGGGCAATTCCCCGGCTTGTCCTGTACAATCTCCGGATGCATCGGGCAGGTGTATTCAACGCGCTCAGCAAGCGGTAGGGGTGACTCGGGTTCCAGCGCCATGCCGCACTTGGGGCAACTCCCGGGGCCTTTTTGGCGGACCTCCGGGTGCATAGGGCAAATGTAAAAAGACTCTGGCGACGCCGCTGCGTGAGCAGCCATACGCGGAGCGGAGCCGGCGTGAGGTCGCGACGGATTATTGAGATATGCTGACGGCGCGGCTGCAAATTTCTCTTTGCAGGAGCCACTGCAAAAATAATAGCGCGTTCCGTCGTGATCCAGGGTGTGCTTGGCGGCCGGCTTCTTAACGGTCATGCCGCAGACTAGATCGAGCGCCGTATCGTCGCCTTCCGGACCCAGGATTGGCAAGGAGCTGCGTTTCTCATCCATCGTAATGTCACCCTCTTCGACGTGCGAAAACCAACCGGTGGCGTCACGCCCACGGGCGCAACGCCACCGGTAACCCAGTCGCATTAGGACTTGTTTTCCAATTGGTCTGCGTACTTCGCGAAGTTGGCCTTCAGCTCATCGACACAGCCGTCGCAGCAGACAAACACATCGCGACCGTCAACAGTGACCTTGACCGGCGTCCCCATGCTGCCCAAGGGCTCATTACTCACGGGACACATCTTTTGTGCCTCAGCCTTGGCGCGGTCCTCGGGTGACAGTTTTGCCATTGCTTCATTCACTTTTGTGTCCTCCTCAGTTGAGGTTTGGGCGGGTTCTGTCGCAGTGGTTGTCGTTGGTTTGGCCGGATCGCCGCCGCTGCAGCCCAGCATCAACGTCACCAGGGCAACTGCAACGGACCCCGTGCAGAACGATATAGAACGACTCATCGTCAAAACTCCTTCATGCTAAATGAGAAAACAGTAATAGTGACTTCACGTAGTCGCAACGTTGTACGCGCCGCCGCTTGGTTCCGCGGTCCAATGGGAATCCTCTAGTTCCATCCGCAGCTTGAACTCCATGTAACCGCAATACAGCACGGGCACCACGAACAACGACACAAGTTCAATGAACATCCCGAAGAATACCGGCAGGGCCATCGCACGCGCCACATCGGCACCGCGCCCGGTCGCGAGCATGACCGGAAGCAGTGCTGCAAACGTCGTAAACGCCGTCATCAGAGCCGGACGAATGCGCCGCCGCCCGGCCTGGACCGTGGCCTCGCGTATGTCCTGGACGGTCTTCAGCCGGCTGCGAGCAAATAACTGCTCCATATAGGTGGCAATCACGACGCCGTCATCTTCCGCAATGCCGATTAGTGCAATGATGCCAATCCAAATCGCGGTGTTCATCTCCACACCAAAAATCCCCAGACCGATCATTCCGCCGAAAACGGCGATCGGTATTTGCGAGAAGATGATTAAGGTGAGCGGAAGATTTCTGAAGTTGAGGTAGATGATGAGTAGGTCTACAAGAATGACGATGGGAATGATGACCATCAGGCGGCGATTGGCCTCGATTTGGTTTTGGAATGACCCGACAGGGAGCAGGGCATAACCCGTGGGCATCGTCAGCGATCCGTCCGCTTGATCTTTTCGCAATTGCTGAGTGACGGCTTCCACCGTTTCTAGGTCGCCCGCCATACCCGAAGGCGCAAACGCGATATGGGCCACCAAGCGCGCATCCTCACTGCTGATCATGCCAGGGCCCCAGGTCGTATTCATCTTGGTTAGTGTTTTTAGGGGCACGACTTCACCTGTTCCGGTGACCACTGGAAGTTGCGGCAGATCATCAATTCTTTCGCGCACGTCGCGTTGATAACGAATGCGAATCGGATATCGCTCTCTTCCCTCGACGGTTTGTGTGAGGTTCATTCCGCCAAGCGCCGTTTCGATGATTTGATTGACGGACATTGTCGTCATGCCGTAACGGGCAGCTGTCTCGCGATCCACTTCAAACTCCACATAGGGCACGCCGAGCACGATGTCAGGATTGACCGTGGCCGCGTCGACCTGGGGAATCTGTCTCAGTCGATCCGCCACGTCGCGCGCCGCCTTGGCCAAGCCGTCGAGCGTATCGCCGTAAACGCGAATCGCCATTGGCGCCTTGATACCGCTTTGCAGCATCACGACACGGCCTTCGATCGGTTGCAGCGGCGAGGCCGGCGTAATGCCCGGTAGGGTCGCCAGTTGATTGATCTGGTTCCAAATGGCATCGATAGTGATACCTTCGCGCCACTCCGACTCGGGCTTGAGCATCACATAGGTTTCAATCATGACGCCTGGCGCCGGATCAAGGGCCGATTCGGCTCTCCCCAGCTTTCCCAGAACATTTGCGACTTCAGGAATCTTCGAAATCAGTGCGTCCTGAGTCTGCAACACTTCCATGCCTTGCGAAAAGCTTCCAGCCGGGTAGAGAGTCGGCATGTAGAACCAAGTGCCCTCGTCGAGCGCAATCCAATCGTCTGTTCTTAACCCAGGAAATCGGTGTTTCAGATCCACGTAACCGGGTAGGTCGTTCGGCTCTGCGCCCAAGAGGCGTCCGAACTGTTCCATCGGATGGAGAATCGTCGGGAGTCCAAACCATGCACCCGCGCCGAGAAGAATGATCAACACCGGTGCGGCCATAAATGTAAATTTATGGGACAGCAGAAAGCGGAGCGTTGGTTCATAAATTGCGAGAATCAATCGGCTCGTCGGATTGTCCTCGACAGGGCGCAAGCGTTCGCGGGTCATTAACAAGGTGACGACGAATACAAACAGCCCAAATCCTGCAGCCGTCGTCCACAATGAGAGCGGTGATGCCTCACTAAGCCACGGATTCCAAAAGAGACGCGTTGCCACGACACCCGCGATTCCTGCCAAGCCGGAGACAATAAGCCCCCGGCGCCACGGCCACCGAGCGCTGTGTAGCAGTAGTCGACACAAGGCCGGCACCAGAAAGACGGCCACCAATAAGGCGGCAAACATGGCAAATGACTTGGTCCACGCCAGGGGCGAAAAAAGCTTGTGGTCGCGACCCGTTAAGAAAAACACGGGCAGGAAGCTTACGATCGTCGTCGAGACGCCCGTGAGGACCGCCGGTGCAACCTCGTAGGTCGCATCGATAATCACGTCGGTTCGACTACGTTTGTCCGGCTCGGCCAGGGCGTCTTTCGAATGGCTTTCCTCCCAAGCATTCAGATGTTGGTAGACGTTCTCCGAGATGATGATTCCCAGGTCGGCGACTTCTCCAATGGCGATGGCGATCCCGGCCAGTGACATGATGTTGGCATCGATACCGAGCCACTTCATGCCGATGAACGCCATCAGCACGGCCAAAGGCAAAGTAGTGGCCACTATAAGACTGGCCCGGACATGCAACAGGAATATCACGATAATAACTGCGGTAATAACGAGCTCTTCGCGCAGCGACTCGGTCAACGTGGCCACTGTTTCGTCGATCAATCCCGTCCGGTCATAAACGGGCAGAACTTTCACGCCTTCGAGGCTTGGCTCGATTTGTTCAATCTTTTCGCGTACCCGTTCGATCACGGCCCTCGGGTTCTCGCCGAATCGCATGACCACGATGCCGCCCACAGCCTCCGTCCCGTTGAGATCAATTGCGCCACTGCGAAAATCAGGGCCCAATTGCACTTGGCCCAGGTCGCGGATGCGCACCGGGACGCCGTCTCGCGAAAGTACCACCGTCTTTTCTATGTCAGAAAGAGTTTGCTCAATGTTCTTCCCTTGGCCAATGAAACCTCGGCCGCGAACGACGTATTCCATTCCGCCAGACTCGACCGTCTTGGCTCCCACGTCGATATTTGATTCCTTCACGGCCGCAATGAGTCGTTCCAATGGGACATCGTGAAAGCGCAGCGCATCGGGATCAATTTCGATTTGATATTGCCGCACATAGCCACCGACACTCGCAACCTCACTCACACCTGGCACCGACTGGAGCTCGTACCGGATGACATAGTCTTGCAAGGTCCGCAGCTCCGAGAGATTCATTTCCGGCGGGCCTTGCAAAACGTAATAGAAAACCTGGCCCAGCGCCGTCGCGTCGGGACCGAGCGTGGGGGTTACTCCGTCAGGCAGCGAACTGACGGCGGTCCCCAGCCGCTCGAGCACGCGGGAGCGAGCCCAATAGAAGTCCGTGCCGTCGGCGAATGTGACTTGCACGAAGCTGTAACCGAACATGCTCTTCCCGCGCACGCTCTCGGCATGAGGCACTGTGAGGAGGGCGACCGACAGAGGGTAAGTGACCTGATCTTCCACATCTTTGGGCGACCTTCCGGGCCACTCGGTAAAGACGATAACTTGGTTTTCGCCCACGTTGGGAATGGCATCGATCGGAACGACCGTCGCCGAATAGGCACCGACGAGCGCAATCACAATAAAGCCCAGCAGTGTGAGCAGCGGCTGGCGAACACAGAATTCAATAGCGGTTCGCAGCATGGTTAAGTCGCCTTGCTCTCGTTGGGCACGGCATTATGCTGCTCGTGGGAGTCTGTCTCGGGCGCTGCTTTAGAACTTGGCGGATACTCAGCTACTTTCTCGCCGCACTTGAGCATTTGACTCCCGAAATAGGGATTGAGCAGATCTCCTCCCGGCTGGAGCCAATCGCCGCCTCCGCCGGGGACCATCGGGCAATAGAAGTGAGTAAACGGCTGCTGCGCTTGTTCGCTGCGAATCTGTGTGGCCAGCGTGACGACGGCGTGGCTAATCGGTTTGAACGCTTTGCGAGCACCGGCCAGATCCATGTGATGCAAATGTTCGGCTTGGGTTGCGATTTCCTGAATAAGTTTCCGCGAAGACTCAGGTATCGTGTTGTCGCCACTTAGCAAACGAGCTGTGCTTGCGAGCGCCTGGGCCGCCTCGGCCGGCGGCGTCTGGTCAGCAGCCAGCGCCTTTTGGACCTCAAAGTAGGCGGCGTACAACGCTTCCAATCTTTGTCCGATCTCGCCGCCGATCGGCATCACAGCCACCTCCTTGAAAGCGAGTGGTCCTTTTTGCTCTTTCTTGGCAATTGCTCGCATTGGATCAATTAAACTTGGCTTCCCGGCCAATTGCATTTGCGAATCAATCAGGAAGTTTCCCGCGGTCGCGACCCTTTCACCTTCCTTAAGCCCGTCAAGAATGACGATTTTGTCCTGCAATATCGGGCCGATCGTAACGGGACGGATTTCAAACCGGCCCGGCTCGGTCTCGACATAAACAACGCTGTTGCCACCGGCCAATAGCACAGCCGAGCGTGGAACGTGAAGGGAACTTGGCTGGGGAACGGGCTCCTTCGAATAGCCGTATTCCGACGTGGACACGAGGTCCATTCCACAGATCGGACATTGTCCGGGCTGATCACGGACGATCTGCGGATGCATGGGACTGATCCATTTACCTGCAAGATCTGCATCAAACACATCGCCCTGCGGACCGATGGGTAACTGGATGCGTGCTGCGGCATAGTCGCCCGGCCGAAGTCGCTTCTCTTCATTAGAGAGTTCCACCCGTACATCAACGGTACGGTTTTCTGCATCAACGGTCGGGTCGATGAATCCGACCCGTCCTATATAGGTCTGTCCTGGGAGGGATTGAACGGTGGCTTCAACACGCTGGCCAAAGCGAATTCGGGCCGCGTCCTCAGGAAACAGCTTGAGCATTAGCCAGACGGTGGAAAGCTCAGCGATTCGGTAGATGGGATCGCCCGCCTTCACATAATTGCCTTCCACCGCTAACTTCTCCACGACCGTCCCTCCTTGCGGGGCGTAGATGGTGAGCCGCGATTCGGCTTTGCCTTCACGTTCAAGATTGCGTAACTGATCGTCAGTCATTCCGAATTCGCGCAACCGCTGGAATGTGTTGGACGCAAGGGCCTCTTGCGCTTGTCGCACGGCAGGTAGTCCGCTTGCCGCATTGGCCGCCCGCCGTGCTTCGAGGTATTCGACTTGTGCGCTGAATAGCTGGGGGCTGTAGATCACGGCAAGATGATCGCCCTTGTTGATATGGACGCCCGTGTAATCTGCGAATAGCCGTTCGAGCCGTCCGTCCACGTAAGCGGCGATCGTTGCCTGACGGCTCTCATCAATCGCAATAGCCCCGACGGTTTGCAGGGTCGCCTCGACGGGACCGCTTTTGACCTCTGCCGTCTCAATGTTGGCCAGCCGCCTTTGTGCGGGCTCGATATGCACAGCAAACTCGTCGAGCGACCCTGCGCTGGCGCTCGACGCGGGCACTAGTTCCATGCCGCAGATTGGGCAGCGCCCAGGACTTGGTTGACGGATGTTGGGGTGCATCGGACATGTGTAGATAGTTCCGTCCTTGGAATCGTTAACCGCCGAAGTCGTGCCAGAGGGGGCCTGTATCCAGTTAAGCCGCTGCCCGATTCCCACGAGCACGATGAGCACCACGCCCACGGCTAGAAACAATCCTAGCGGCAGCAACCTTTCTAAAAGCCAGGCAAGTCGCCTGGGTTGAATTGGCTTATGCGTTCGGTCCTGCGGTGGGACGGGTGGCGTATGTGTAGATGCCATCGTTCGAACCTTCTCAAATGCCTTTGGAGATGCCCACGACACCCGGCCAACGCGTCGCGGCAATTAAGCGCAAAGCGTAGCTTTAATAAACAGATTTCGTTACCGCTTCGATATTCCGGGCCGGTCGGCGCGCAGCGGTAGCCAGAAGAAGATCAGATGCGCCAGATGCAGAGCAATAAATGCAAGGCTGGCCGAACTGGCGAATGCGAGAGATCGCTATTTGGGTGTGAGCCGTGTTGAAAATCCGCAGTGGTAACTGCTGCACTCGGTTGCTCGGCCCAGGATAGCCATTTGAAATTCTGCTCACGTTCGTTAGACGTCGAAGCAGGAGACTGCGGCACCTCTTGGGACCCGCAACGGCACACCGTGGTTTCGGATGGCTCGCGGCAGCAACAGCATCGAGCTGCGCTGCAATGAGAGGCGGTCTTAGCGCTTGCCAAGGTAGAGCAAGCGCGGGCATGGCTTAATTGAGCGAGCCCGCTCGTAGCGATCGATATTGCCAACAGCAGGCTAAGTGCAGCCTTTATGTTTTTTCGCCACGAGTACATGACCCTGCCTCAACGAGGTGCCTATACTCATTGTCCGCCCCGAAGAAGATGCTGTCCAGACCGACCGTTGTTTATTAGGGCTGCGAATTTGCCGTGAGATCTTCGCCTACAGCTTGTCGAATACGGGCCATCGCTGTGGCCAGCTGCCCGAGTGCCCGGTGATAGCCCAGTTCCAAATTGAGCAGCGTGCGATAGTCCCTGATGACACGATCGAAGGTTACCGCATTGTTCATAAGGGAAGCTTGGTCGGCCTCAAATGTCTGCCGTGCTTGAGGGATGATCGTTTTCTCATACAACTCAACCGTTTTGTGGCTGGCAATTGCTTGTTCCCAGAGGTCACGTAGGAGGGCGTCGAGCTTTAACACAACCTCTTCTTCTGACGCGTGCGCCGCAAAGTGCTCACGTGAAGCCTCCGAAGAAATCGCGTCATATTTCCGGTGCCAGATAGGGACGCTGGCCGTCACTCCCAGTGTCCACGAATCTTGGCCAGCATCCGGTGCGCCCGGAGCGTCCATAATCATCCAGCCGACACCAAATGTCAGATCGGGCCGGCGCTTCAGCCGAGCGACCTCGATGCCCCAACGCGTGGCAGCCGTTCGCAAGCGGGCCGCATTGAGTTCCGGCTGACGACTAAACGCGGTCTCACGCAACAATTCGTGATTCCAAGAGGGAAACTCCACAGAAATGGATTCGGGAACGGCAACCGGGGTGTGAGCGTCACGACCAACAAGGCGATTAAGCTCCGCCATCGAGGATGCGATTTGTTGGCGGTAGGTTAAAAGTTGCTCCTGGAGGCTACTCAATTCTAACGTCGCCATCAAAACATCGCCGGGCTGCGCGGCGCCCGTCCTCACTCTGGCGTTAGCCGTGTTGAGCAGTGACTGAAGTTGCTCGTTGTCTGCTTCGGTCGTTTCAACTTGCTTTTGAAGGACGTACAGCCGGAACCACGTCGCACGAATGTCACCGATCACGCGCAGCCGTTCGGCCTGGTATACATTGACAGCCGCAAGTGCCTCTAACTGAGCGCGGCGCTGCTCCGCTTGAAGGCGACCGAGCCAGGGGACCATCTGCATGATCTGGACTTCTGCCAGCTGCCGATCGGGGTCATAGTGCATTGGCGGCGTATATGCCATCGCCCCTACGGTTGGATCGGGAAGCTTGCTGATATAACCAGTTTTGGCCCATTCCGCCGACGCTTCCTGCTGCATGCGCCTGAGCGTCGGGTTGTTCGCGATCGCCCAGGTTTCCAAGTCTGCCAGTGATTCACCGACAGTCGGCAATACGGAAGCTTGAGACTCGACGATTTCGGACTCAGGTGATGGCAGATCCGCGGCTTCGGCCGTCTGACGAAGGGACGTCAGTATTACAGTCGAGTCCGCTACCTCGTTCCCAGCGGTGTTATTTACGTCAACGGAAGCTGGTGTAGGGTCGGCAGACGGCGCGTGGTATTGCTTGGCAGTCTGACAGCCAATCAACAGCGCCGTCGCAAATGCCAATGCAGTCTGGCTAGTTCTTCCGATGACTCTGACCATGATCGCGACCCTCTAGCCCGCAGCGGCGATACGCCGCGAGCTCTGCATCCGTCAACGCGCCCCGCTCGATCAGGGCGCAAAATGAGCGCGGAACCATCCATTTTTTCGGCACACCCCGATCTTTGCCTGCAAATGATATGACCGGCCAAATCGATTGGAGGGACTGTAGGGCCGGTCGTAGCGGTTAGGCAAAACGCGACATCGCAAAATAGAAGCGCGACTGCTGTTAACTCTATCGCCCGAAGTTCGTAACGGGTTGTGTTCTACCAGGCCACCGAAAGGGTCTCGAACTCGGCAACCCGTTGTACGGCAAACATTTACAGGAATCGCAAAAGAGAGTATTGTTACGAGGAGGGTTCCCTTCGGGGAGCTTTACTAAAGTTAAACGCCGAAACGACTTACGTTACCTGCCGATGGTCGGCAGTGCGGCCCAATGGTTCCTGAAAAACGGTAGTGTACCGTTTTTGGGGTTCCTGAAAGGGCGAAACCCAGCCGCGATATGTTGTGGTGTGCCGGATCTCGGGCGATCGCTACACGCCAAGCGAACTTTCAAAACCTAAGAAGAGAGGCAGAAGCAAGTGACGCGCGACAATGTTTTTCGCGAGGTGCCGGTGCCTTTCAAAGGTCAATCTGACTTCGAGTGCGTGCTCTGCTCAGACCTCGGCCGGTTAAGCACGGATCGAGCGGGTGAATTCTCATCCAGCATCGTCACTGCTAGTCTAGCGGTAAACTCGGAGCCTCGTTCATTTCCGCGCTCGTCGACTACGACGTGGGGCCGTGTCGCGTCTTTCTGCCTTGTCGCACAAAGCACCAGCCCGTCCGTTTTCTTCCGACAGACGCAAACCTCGTGCGATCTTGACCGCGCAGCACAAAATGTCGCCATACCGCAATGGCTTGGAATTTCGGATCAGTTGCGACGGGTGGGGCGTTTGCTGTCGCAACTTGGGATGCCTTCGACGGTGGGTTGGGCGCGGTTGCGACGTCAAATTGAAATCAGTTACAGCAGCGAATGCCGACGCTGGAAACGCTTTCAGCAACCGTTGGTCAAGCCTCAGTTGCTGAATTTCCTTCTTAGGTCGCGTTCAAATTTGAAAGCGCCTCCGTAAT
>CAZTWS010000030.1:0-39732 GCA_964618225.1 uncultured Planctomycetaceae bacterium | reverse complement strand
TTTTTCCGGATAAAAATTTTTGGATTACTTCGGATGACATATTCGGTACCTGCCTAGGATGTTATTGCTTGAAGAGGTTTTGGAACTAAATTCCGTGTCGCTGACTCACAACTGATTGTGGTTGGAAGTGTTTGGGGGCTGGGGTGGTTTCCTTATGGATGCGACGGAGGCGCTAAGCCGCAAGCGGTTGGGGATGCGGAGTAGGTGTGTTGGTGGGTTTATTGGATGCCGTGCTGTGGTTGGACGGCGTGGCCGCCGCCGCTAAAGGGCGGATAGGCAGCAACAAGCCGGGCGGCCATTTCGCATGTGTACTAACATACACTTTTGATGGCCGTTTTCAAGACCTTATTTTCGGCCACTGGGAAAATTGCGCTAAGCCGCGAGCGGTGGGGCGATGGCAGATAACGAGACTAGAAGCTGCCCCACCTCTTGTTCGAGATGGGCAAATGTTTGCGGAGGCGTTGCGCAGTCTAAATCATGCACATGCCAATACTCAACGCGATGTTGCCACGTCGGAAAGTTGGCTTCGACAATCGGCCGATGTTCGGTCTCTTTTACGGCGATTACTCGATCGGCTCCCGCAAAATCGATCTCGGCCACGGACATGGGTTTGCGAAGGTACTCGGCCCACGAGATGCCGATAGCCGCCAGGCGTGCCGATGTGTGGCAAGACAATGGCCCGCTGTTCCTCGCATCGAGCGCCAGGCCTCGCGACTCGGCTCGCCATGGCAATCCGCGGTATTCCGCGTGCCAATTGAAATAAATTTCGGCGAAACGGCTACGGTAATAATTGCCAGTACAAAGGAACAATATTCGCTTCATCGTGAAGCACCTTGCAGCGTCTGGAGTTGAACCAGATGATGGGTGGGTCGGAATTAATTGGCTTCCATGCCAACCGTACAAATTACATCTTAAGCAAGCCACGGCAAAGACCAGTTGCATGCTTGCACCCCGAGGAGGTTTTCCATGGATCAGCCGTCCCGATTCATTCAGTTTACGGAAGACGCCAAAACGCGTATCCGCGAGGTCACGCCGGCCCAAGCGAGCGAGGAACAATCCCAAGGGGCCCTGCTGATCGACGTGCGGGAAAACGAGGAATTTGCCCTAGGGCATGCGAAAGGTGCGATCCATCTCAGCAAGGGATTGATCGAGCTAAAAATCGAGGCCGTGGCTCCCGATGTCAGCACCCCCATAATTTGCTATTGCGGCGGAGGAATGCGTTCCGCACTTGCTGCCGACAACCTGCAGAAAATGGGTTACACCAATGTCGCTTCAATGATCGGCGGCATTAAAGGCTGGCGCGGCGAAGGCCTGCCGATGGAGTGATCGACCCAATAAAAAACGCTCCGAAACCACAGGGCGGCTCTCGGAGCGTTTTAGTTTTATCAGGCTCGATTGGTTTATGCTTCGATCAACAGTCGGCTTGGGTCTTCGACCATTTCCTTGATGCGCCGCAAGAAGGTGACTGCTTCCTTTCCGTCCACAAGGCGATGATCGTAGGTAAGTGCCACGTACATCATGGGGCGAATCACCACTTGGTCGCCCACGGCAATGGGGCGGTTTTGAATGGCGTGCATTCCCAACACCCCGCATTGCGGCGGATTCACGATTGGTGTTGATAGCAGCGAACCGAACACGCCGCCGTTGGTGATCGTAAACGTGCCGCCTTGTAGTTCATCCACTTTCAGCTCGCCGCCGCGGGCCCGCTTCGACAAATCTTCGATCGATTGCTCGATCTTGGCGAAGCTCATTTGCTCGGCATTGCGGAGCACCGGCACCACCAAACCTTTGTCGCTGCTGATCGCTACGCCGACGTCGTAATAGCGGCGATAAACAATGTCGTCGCCGTCGATCATCGCGTTCAACTCAGGACACTGGCGAAGGGCTTCGATCGATGCCTTCACGAAGAACGACATGAAACCAAGACGCACTTTGTGGCGGCGCTCGAACGCTTCGCCGTACTGAGCGCGTAGTTGCTTTACGGCCGACATATCGATTTCGTTGAACGTGGTGAGCAATGCCGCGTTCTTTTGGGCCTCGACCAACCGCATGGCAATACGGCGGCGGATCGGCGTCATTGGCACGCGATCTTCGGCACGATTGCCTTGCGAGGTCGGCTTCTTGGCTGGCTCGGCGGGCTTGCTTGCGGCCTTCTCGGCTTGGGGTTCGGCAGGCTTTGCAGGAGCGGCTGCCGGCGGAGCCTCGGTTACCACAGGCTTCTGTTCTACTACCGGCTCGGGCTTTGCCTCGACCTTGGGGTTTTCCTCGTAGATAATTGGCCGGGGTCGTTCCCGGGGCTTTTCCTCGGCCGGTGCTTTCGTTTCGGCGGGAGCCTTGGCCTCGGAGGCAGGCGTTTGAGTTTTCTCGGCTGGCGCACTGCTAGAGCCAGCTTCATCGATCTGGCCGATTACTTCGCCGACTTCAGCCGCGTCGCCCGAGGTCTTGATGATCTTCGTGAGAATGCCGGCAGCCGGTGCGCGAAGGTCCAGCGTGGCCTTCTCCGACTCGATTTCGACCAGCGTGTCGTCTTGCTCGACACGATCGCCTTCTTTCTTCTGCCACTGACCGATATACACCTCGGTCACCGATTCACCCATTTCGGGCACTTTCAGGTCGACGGCCATCTTATTGCCTCTATCCAATCAAAATCTTCGCGGTGTCAATCTCGCCCGAGGGCTCGTTCAATAATCAGTTTTTGTTCGCGTTCGTGTGCGGTTTTCGAACCGGTCGCCGGGCTGGCCGACGCAGGACGCGAAACGCATCCCAGCGGGATGTCGCTAAAGTATCGGTCCCAATGGACGCGTAGGAACCTCCAAGCTCCCATATTTTCAGGTTCTTCCTGCACCCATACTACCTTGGCACCGGGCGCACATTTGGAAAAAGCGTTACGAAGCTCTTCAACGGGCAGGGGGTAGAATTGCTCAAGCCGAATCAAAGCGGGCATCGGTCCTTCCAGCTCACGTCGGCGTTCGAGCAATTCGTAATAGATTTTGCCCGAGCAGAGGATCACCCGGCCAGCCTTTTTGCAGCTTTCCTTTTCGTTGCCGAAGATGACCGGCTGGAACCGGCCCGACTCGAAATCATCGAGCACTGATTCGCATTCGCGATGCCGCAGCAAGCTCTTCGGCGTCATCACCACGAGCGGCTTTCGCCAACGTCGCAATACTTGCCGACGCAAACAGTGGAAATACTGAGCCGGAGTGGTCGGATAAACCACCTGAATGTTGTCATCCGCCGCGATGGAAAGAAATCGCTCCAATCGGGCGCTCGAGTGCTCAGGGCCCTGCCCCTCGAAACCGTGAGGCAGCAGCAACACCACGCCGCTGAGCCGACGCCACTTGGCTTCGGCACTGGCAATGAACTGGTCGATCACTACCTGGGCAGCGTTTACGAAATCGCCAAACTGCGCTTCCCAGGCAATCAACCCCTCGGGGCAGTCGAGGCTGTAGCCGTATTCGTAGCCAAGAACGGCCACTTCCGAGAGCGGGCTATTGATGACTTCCACTGGTGCCTGCTCGCGCGACACATGCTTTAGCGGCGTGAAGGTTCGCCCCGTTGCGTAGTCGTGCAACACAGCGTGCCGCTGGCTGAACGTGCCGCGTTCCGAATCCTGACCGCTGATTCGCACGCGATATCCTTCGTCTGCCAGCGAGGCGAGCGCGACGGCCTCGGCGGCAGCCCAGTCGAGCGGCCTCTTCCCGGCAGCCATTTCGCGACGCCGATCGATCGCACGAATCAGCTTCGGATGAAGATGGAAACCTTCTGGAACCACTGTTTGAGTTTTCAGCAACGACTTCACTCGCTCGCTGCTGATGCCGGTATCCGCGTCCTCAGCCTCATCGGCCGGCCCGCCATGGAAGCCGGCCCAGCAACTCGTCGGCGTGGGATTCGAAAGCTGGTAGTCCTTGCTACGAGCAGCTTCGAATTCTTTGTCTAAACGAGCACGAGCTTGCGACTTGATTTGCTTGGCTTCTTCGTTGGTTACCTCGTTCAGGGTGAGTAGTCGTCGCAAATAACCTTCGCGAACAGACGATTGCTTGGCAATCGTTTTGTACAAGAGCGGCTGTGTGTACGATGGGTCATCGCCTTCGTTGTGGCCACGAAGCCGGTACGCATACATGTCGATAATAACGTCGCGCTGGAACTGCCTGCGGAACTCCAGGCCAAGCCGCACGGTTTGGGCAACAGCCTCGGGATCCTCACCGTTCACATGGAAGATCGGCACCTGCAACATCTTGGCGACGTCGGTCGAGTAAATGCTCGAACGCGATTCATCGGGGTTTGTCGTGAAGCCGATTTGATTGTTCACAATCACATGCAGCGTGCCGCCAACGCGATAACCGGGAAGCTCGCTCAAGTTCAGCAATTCTTGAACAACGCCCTCGCCAGCGAATGCCGCATCGCCGTGGATCATGATCACCAAGCCACGCGTGCGGTCGGTGTCACCATAACGGTCCTGCTTGGCTCGCATGCGCCCCATTGCCACCGGGTTGACATATTCCAAATGGCTGGGGTTGAAGCTGAGCGATAGATGCACCTTTTGGCCACCGGCTGTTATCCAATCACTCGAGTATCCCAGGTGATACTTCACGTCGCCAGGGCCAGTGCGTCCGGGGGATTCGAGGTCTTGAAATTCGCGGAAGATCTCGCGCGGACTCTTACCGATGACGTTCGCCAGCACGTTGAGCCGGCCACGGTGGGCCATGGCCAGCACGACTTCCTCCACGCCGTCGGCCCCGGCTTGCTCGATCGCCAAGTCGAGTAGCGGGATCAAGCTTTCGGAACCTGCCAGCGAGAAACTCTTCGCGCCAGTGAATTTTGTTTCCAGGAACGTCTCGAAAACCGATGCCGCGGTAAGACGTTCGAGAATCCGCAACTGTTCGTCACGATCGAGCGTAATGCGGTTCTCGGTCTCCTCCATGCGGTTTTGCAACCATTCGCGAACCACCAGGTCGTCGATGTGCATGAACTGCACGCCGATTGCGCGGCAATACGTGTTACGCAGCCACGTGAGAATTTCTCGAAGTGTGCGTTTCTTCACGCCGCGTTGCGAACGCGTGACAAACACGCGATCGTAGTCGGCCTCCGTGAATCCATAGAAACTCGGATCGAGTTCCGGAGGGCTGGGGCGCAAGCGATCGAGCGGATCGAGGTCGGCGCAAATATGCCCGCGCACCCGAAAGTTACGAATCATTTGATCGATGCGCTCTTGTTTCGCGGCGGTATCGAGTTCGGCAGATAGAGGCTTGCCGTTGCCATTCGTGGTATGAGCGGGTGCCGGGTAGTTCAACGACGGTCGCGCCACATCGGGGCGACGCGCGCGCGGCTTCTCAACAGGCGGCGTACCGTTGTTGAGTGAAACAAAATAATCGCGCCAATCATCGGAGACACTCGTCGGGTCTTCCGAGTACTGCGCGTACATTTGGTCAGCGAATGCAAGGCTCTGACTATTGAGCTCGCGCTGTGGGTCGGTAGTTTGATCGCCAAGTTTTGACATTGTCCAACGGGGGGGCCGATCTCAGAAGTCGGCGGCAGGTGGGAGCAAGGAACGCCGCCCTCATAACCACTATAATCCAACTTGTCGCCGGCGCGAGGGACCTATCGCCGGAGTTCCTGGTAAGTTAGATGGTGATTATGCGAGCGTTTGTTTCCCAGGGGTTTGCATCTATGAGAGCGTACTTTATAGCTTGCTGCTGGCTAGTGGTTTTTGTGGCTTCTGCTCGGGCGGATATGCCGAAGCGGCCAAATGTCGTGGTTATACTGGCCGACGACCTCGGATACTCCGATTTAGGCTGCTACGGCGGCGAAATCGCCACTCCAAACTTGAATTCCCTCGCAGAAGGCGGTTTGCGATATACACAGTTTTACAACACATCTCGCTGTTGGCCCACGCGGGCTGCGCTACTTACCGGTTATTACGCTCAACAAGTCGGTTTTGATGGTCTGCCGAATATCCCCGGAAGCCGCCAGCGACCCGTTTGGGCCCCCCTGCTGCCAACCTACCTCAAACCGCTCGGGTATCGCTCCTATCATGCCGGCAAATGGCATTTAGACGGCGGCCCTGTAGCAGCCGGATTCGACCGCTCGTACTCCTTAAACGATCAAGACCGCTTCTTTTCCCCGGAAAAACACACACTCGACGACCAGCCCCTGTCGCCCATCGACCGTAAAACCGGCTATTACGCCACCACGGAAATCGCCAACCGAGCCATCGAATTCTTGCAACAGCACAAGGCCGAACACTCCGAAGAGCCGTTCTTTGAGTACGTCGCGTTCACTTCTCCCCATTTCCCGTTGCATGCACCTCCAGAAGACATTGCCCGATACCAAGAAAAATACTTGGCAGGGTGGGATCAAATCCGCAACGAACGCTGGGCCCGTATCGAGCAAAAGCTACGGATTCCCGGCCAGCTTTCAGACCTGGAGCCTGCTGTCGGTCCGTCGCACGCTTTTGAGCGCTACCATCAGCAACTTGGCCCGCGGGAGGTCTACAAAGAAACGCCTTGGGCCGAATTAACCCCGGAGCAGCAGGCGTTCCAGGCC
Organism: uncultured Planctomycetaceae bacterium; assembly: GCA_964618225.1. GTDB lineage: Bacteria > Planctomycetota > Planctomycetia > Pirellulales > Lacipirellulaceae > JABDGM01. The sequence goes on along the minus strand of CAZTWS010000030.1, from coordinate 33,189 downwards.
TCGAAAATGGCCGTGCATGCCGCGATGGTCGACCGCATGGACCAGGAAATTGGCCGCGTGATCGATCAGCTCAAGCGGATGGGCGTGCTGGAAAACACGGTGATTTTCTTCTGTGCCGACAACGGTGCCAGTGCCGAGATCATGATCCGAGGCGACGGCTACGATCCCCAGGCGGCACCCGGCTCTGCCGATGCCTTCCTTTGCCTGGGCCCCGGTTTCTCGCGGGCAGCGAACACCCCGTTCCGCCGTCATAAAATGTGGACGCATGAAGGGGGTATCTCCACTCCGCTGATCGTTCACTGGCCTGCCGGGATCGCCGATCGTGGCGTAGTCCGACACGCCGTGGGACACATGATCGACTTCGTGCCCACGATCGTCGAACTGGCGGGCGGCCAAGTTCCAACGGAATGTGTGGGGCAGCCTCGGCCTGCTCTACCGGGGAAAAGCCTCGTCTCCACCTTTAAGGAAGACATCAACCCGGCTCGCGACTATCTATGGTGGTTCCACCAAAGAAACCGTGCCCTCCGCGTCGGCGATTGGAAAATCGTCTCCCCCGGTGGTGCCCCCTGGGAACTCTACAATTTGGCCGAAGATCGTCCGGAAAACCACGATTTGTCCGCCGAAAATGGTCAGCGGGTAGAGGAAATGGCCCGGTTGTGGAAGCAGGTTACCAACCAATTCGTAAAATTGGCGAAAGATGGTCAAAAGTAACCGCCCTCCAACTCACCACAGCGTGGGTGCTTCCGCACCCACGAATTGCGGCTTACCGCGAAGCGGTTCGACTCCAAAGCCCAGAGTCGCCGCGCTCGCGGCGCACTCTGGGTAAGCTCTATGCCGCGACCTTGGGCTATGGAGTGGAACGCCTTGGGCGTTCCGAGGTCGCAGCGGTGGGGGTTACCTTAGCCGCAAAGGTGGGTGAACCTGTCGGCGGCGGTGCCTTGTAGTTTCGCGAACCCTACTTCGCCGACAGAACCACCCACGCTACTTCTGTTGTCAGGCTGGAAAGCCTGACCTACCCCCTCGGCTATTGGTTTTCCAAACACGCGATGGCTATGCGGATGCGTTCATAGGCGATCCGCCCGTTAAGCGCTTCATAGATCGGCCTCAAGCGATTCTCGCCGACTTCCTCTGCAGCAGCAGCAATTTCGGCGAAGTCGCTAGGTGTAACCCAAGGCACCGGATCGACGATCCGCCGGTGTCGAACGTAGGCTTCTAAATAGCCGTAAGTCGTGGATAAGGCCCGCCCCAATCGCTCGGCCACCTCATCGACTCCAAGCCGCTCGTCGAATAGCGGAAAAGATTTCACAGCCGCGACCGGCAGATTCGTGCTGACCTTCTTAGGCCCCGACTCCTGGACCGGCCTCACGTCAGTCTGCAAGCCGTGCTCGCGGCAATATTGGACGATGCAGGCGACGAAGTCCTCCCCGAAATCGGCCGACTTCTGCCGGCCCACGCCATGAACGTCCAGCAGCCCCGCGATCGTCGAGGGCCGCTTACGCGCCATGTCGCGTAGCGTAGCATCCCCAAAAACAATGTATGCGGGCACCGAACGACGCAGGGCTTCTTCCCGACGCAAATCGCGCAAGGTGTCGAACAGGCCGTGGTCCACGCCCTCCCAGGAATCTCGGTCGGCGGTCGAACTCGTACCCCGACTCGATTTCGACGGTATGAGCAACGTGGGGATTGTCTCTCCAGCGAGCACCCGCCTGCCAGCGTCCGTCAACTGCAGCACGTTGTATTCGCCTCCTTTGCTTAAGAAAGCTTGGGCCACAAGCTGCTCAACCCACTGCCGAACGTCTTGCTTTCGAAATTCTTTGAGCAGCCCGTAAGTGCTAAGCTCGTGGTGACCAGCGGCCAAAATTCGCTGATCTTTCGATCCGGTGAGCACGAGCGACACGTATTCGGCACCATAGCGTTCGCGCACGCGCAGCACGCACGACAAGATTTTCTGAGCGATTACCAGCGAATCACTAACTGTTTCAAGTTTGCCGAGACACACATCGCAGGCATTGCAGGGGCCGAATGTCCAAGATTGCCCAAAGTGCTCGATCAAGCTGGCATGACGGCAGCGAACCGAGGTGGCGTAATTGTCAATCTTTTCCAAAGCAGCATTGGCTGTCTCGCGAGCATCGCCGGTGGTTTGGTCTAGCAGCCGCTTCCAGGTCATCACGTCGCGACCCGAGTGCAGCAGCCAGCACTCCGATTTTTCGCCGTCGCGGCCGGCCCGACCACTTTCCTGCAAATAATGTTCGAGCGATTTCGGCATGCCCGCGTGAATGACATAACGAACATTTGATTTATCGATTCCCATTCCGAACGCCACGGTGGCCACGATGGTATCGGCCTGCTCCGTGAGGAACTTTTCTTGGTGGCGGATTCGATCCTCGTCACTCATGCCGGCATGGTAGGGCAACGCTGAGTAGCCCATCTCTTGCAACGCGGCCGCGGTGCGATCGACCTCTGCACGGCTAATGCAGTAAACAATGCCCGACTGCCCGCTGAACCGCTCCATTACCGCACAGATTTGGCCGAGCCCGCTTTCGCGTCGCACCACATGGTATTCCAAGTTGGTCCGTCGAAAATCGCCAACCAGCACGCGGGGTTCGCTCAAACTAAGCTGCCGAACGATGTCAGCTCGTACATGTTCGGTAGCCGTCGCCGTGTAAGCATGCACGGCCGCCTGGGGAAATCGTTCCTTGAGTTGGCTCAACCCGCGATATTCGGGCCGAAAATCGTGCCCCCAATTGCTGATGCAATGAGCTTCATCGATTGCGAAGAACGATACACGCTGCCCCTGCAAAAAATCGAGCGTTCGGCCAACCAGCAGCTTCTCGGGCGACATATATAGCAGCCGTAACTTGCCCGATTCAATGCTCCGCGCGATCTCGCGCTTCGCCTCTGACGTAACCGTGCTATTTACGGCCGCTGCGGGGATGCCGTTCGTTTGCAGGCTGTCCACCTGGTCTTTCATGAGCGCCACAAGCGGCGACACCACCACGGCCAATCCGTCGCCACACAGAGCAGGCGCTTGATAGCACAGCGACTTTCCGCCGCCCGTGGGCATCACCACGAGAGAATCGCGATTTTCGAGAACGCACTGCATCGCCTCGCGCTGCAACGGCAGATAAGCGTCAAATCCCCAATAGGTTTTGAGGACTTGTTGCAAGGCGTCGTGGGCCATGATGCGAGCTTTGAAATCCGTTTATCGGCTTGCGCGTCGGCTTCGACCGTTAAACGACGGCCACTTTTTGAGCAAACAGAACGCGATGAATCCGGTAATCACAACAATTTAAGCGTGGAATGCTTTGTTGAAAACATGTTGTAGAAGGCCTTTCGGAGGCCGATTATGCTCACCACTTGAAAGCGGTATCGGCGTCGCCTCCCACCTCTACATCAGGCATGTTTTCAACAAAGCAAGCGTGGAACCATAAGTTTAGCCGATATAGTCCCCAGTACGTCAATAAGCAGCGTGCCGCTTGGATCGGCACAAACTAAAACACGGGAGTATTTCAAACTCGGCCTGAGTACGCATGGCTCTTTCCAAATACCGCCGCCCTTCTCCAACAACAACACGTCGCACTTGTCCGGTAGTGCGTTTTTAAGTTTACCGTTCTGTTATGCCGTTCGCTGGTTGGACGGCGTGGCCGCCGCCGCTAAAGATTTTGTTTTGGCATCGATCATCGTCGGAACGTAATTCGAAAAACGCACTCGATTCTATGGGCGAATAATCTGCTGACATATCGTACGACAAATCGCAACCACGATGAACGATGCTTCTCTGCTTTCTGGGGCTGGAAGATCATCCGAACAAAGCGTAGGATTTCGCAAGGCGTCGTTCGGCAAATCCAGGCACGGCGGGGATACAGCAATATGATGAGCGATGAATCCCTGAAAATCGGCGTTCTAGGTTGTGGCGGCTTCGGTCTTTTTGCGCTGCAGCAATTCACTCAAGTGCCGGGAGTTCGCCTCGCCGGAATGGCGGGTACCGCTCGCCCCGCAGCACTTGCAGCCGCCCAACGATATGGCCTTGAAGATGTCGTCGAAGTCGATCGTCTGCTCGAATTACCAACCGTTGACCTGATCTACATTTCCACGCCGCCGTTTCTGCACTACGAACAATCCAAACGTGCCCTGGAAGCAGGCAAGCATGTTATCTGCGAAAAGCCCCTCGCTCTACGTGTCGAAGAAGCCGACGAATTAATGGCTCTTGCCCAAAAATCAGATCGTTTACTCGTTGCCAATTTGATGCAACGCTACAATCCGCTGTACCGCATCGTGGCCGAAGTTATCGAACAACAGCCGCTCGGTGAGTTTCTGCACGGCTATTTTGAAAACTACGCCTCCGACGAAAACCTGCCGTCTGAGCATTGGTTTTGGGACCGCAGCAAAAGCGGCGGTATTTTTGTGGAGCACGGCGTTCACTTTTTCGACATGCTAAGCGGTTGGCTAGGCGAGGGTAAAGTCGTCGCCGCCCAGGCCAGCCGTCGAAGCGACGGGTGCGAAGACCAGGTCCAATGCACCGTGCGATACCCCAGCGGCAGTCATTTCAACTTCTACCATGGATTTCATCAACCAGGTCGGCTCGACCGCCAAGAGTTGCGGCTCGTATTCGAACTGGGTGACATGCTCCTGCAAGGTTGGGTTCCCACAAATGTTCGCGTGTTTGCCGTTGCCGACGAAGCGAGCACGCGACGATTGAACAACCTATTTCCTGGCGCGCGTATCGATGCGATCAACACTTATAGCCCACGCGATCGTGAGTTTTACTCGCACGGTCGGCGGCACGAAGTTTATCAACAGTTCGAGCTACAGTGGGGCGAAGGTCAGCAAAAACTGCCGCTCTACTGCCAATTGCTTCGATCCATGATGGCCGATCAGGCTGCATGGATTCGCGACCGTTCTCACGAACGAAAAGTCACTGAAAAAAATGGTCGCGATTCAGTCGCCATGGCATGTGCCGCAGACGCCCTCGCGCAGCAGAATTCAACGTGACTTGTAAATAATCGCGATATGGTCCGCCGCTTATCAACACACCTGATGCTCCGCCCCGAAGATGTCCCCTCCACAAACGCCGAATGGGAGGTTATTGGTGCATTCAACCCTGGCGCTGTCCGAGTAGGGAACGAAACAATTCTGCTAGTGCGAATCGCGGAACGACCTCGTGAGCAGCGCAGCGGGTGGACCGCCCTACCCCGCTGGTCGCCCGAAGAAGGGTTCACCATCGACTGGGTAGACAATAACCAACTCGAGCTGGTCGACCCGCGTGTTGTCCGTCTCCGCGAAAGCGGCTTGGTTCGACTGACGTTCGTCTCCTATCTGCTCGCAGCATTCAGCCGTGACGGAATCACCATTGATCGCCTCGGCCAGCCCGCTTTGTTGCCGCAAACGGTCGATGAAGAATACGGCGTCGAGGATCCACGGATCACGCTGATTGATGGACGATACTATATTACGTACGTGGCCGTATCGCGCTTCGGGGCCGCAACGGCCCTCGCCTCGACCGTCGATTTCCAAACGTATACACGCCACGGAATCATTTTCTGCCCCGAGAATAAGGATGTCATCCTATTCCCCGAACGAATTAACGAACATTACATGGCCTTGCATCGCCCCGTGGGTGCTACGTTGTTCGCTCGCCCACAAATGTGGATCGCCACGTCGCCCGATTTGATCCACTGGGGCAAGCATCAGTATCTTTACGGGGGCGTGCGTGAATGGGAGTCCGGCCGCATCGGTGGCGGCGCTCCACCTATCCTGGTCGATCGCGGCTGGCTCGAACTGTATCACGGCAACTTGCGGCCACGAGTTGCCGGCGAAGTGGGGGCCTATTTCGGAGGCGCGATGCTGCTTGACCGTCACGATCCGTCGCGAGTCGTAGCAACCGGCCGTGAACCGATTCTTACGCCCACAGAAGACTTTGAGTGCGAAGGCTTTGTGGCAAACGTGGTCTTTCCCACGGCAGTTATAGACCACGGCGGTCGACTTTTGATCTACTACGGTGCTTCTGATAAATACACGGGCGTTGTTGAAATAGAAACGCAGGACATTTTGGCTGTACTGGAATAATTTTTGCTGACTTTCACTGCTTTTGCCTTCATTAGGACCAGTTTCATGGTTGTAACTGCCCCTTTAAAAGACCGGCTTCCCGGCGATTTTGAACGTGCAGGCTATGAATTTGGTATTTTGAAACCAAAGCTAGTCATCTAAACCACTCCAGGAACATATGGCCCGTAACGCTGAAATTCGAAAAATCGCTTTTATTGGAGATTACCTCCCACGCAAGTGCGGCATCGCCACGTTCACGCACGACATTCGCCATGCCATTGCAACTCAGTACCCCACAACGGAGTGCGTCGTCGTCCCCGTCAACGACATTCCCGGCGGTTATGAATACCCTTCCGAAGTACGCTTTGAAATCGAAGAAAAGGATATCAGTTCCTATCGGCGAGCCGCCGACTTCCTCAACTTCTCGAATGTTGACGTCGTTTGCTTACAGCACGAGTACGGAATCTTTGGAGGAGTCGCCGGTAGTCACATTCTGAAACTCTTGCGCGATCTTCGCGTCCCCGTCGTTACCACGCTGCATACCGTGCTCGAAAACCCGAACGCCGATCAGCATCGGGTGCTCCAACAATTGGCCGAACTTTCGGCTCGGGTCGTGGTGATGTCCCAGCGTGGCCACCAATTCCTCAAGGATATCTACGGACTCGACGACGGCTGCATTGATTTTATCCCTCACGGCATCCCCGACATGCCATTCGTCGACCCCACGTTTTACAAAGACCAATTCGGCGTGGAGGGTCGTGCCGTCGCGCTTACTTTTGGTTTGCTCTCGCCCAACAAGGGCATCGAATACATGCTGCGGGCCTTACCAGCAATCGTGCAAAAGCACCCCAATTTTGTGTATATCATTCTTGGTGCCACCCACCCGAATTTAATCCGCGGCCAAGGCGAAACCTACCGCATACAGCTCGAACGTCTCGCCCAAGAACTTGGCGTCAAAAAACATGTCATCTTCTACAACCGCTTCGTGGAACTAAACGAGCTTACCGAGTTTATTGGTGCGGCCGACATCTACGTCACTCCCTATTTGAATCCGTCACAAATCACCTCAGGCACCCTCGCCTATTCGTTCGGCTGCGGCAAAGCCGTGGTCTCAACCCCGTATTGGTATGCCGAGGAGCTACTGGCCGACGACCACGGCGTGCTTGTTCCGTTCGCTAATCCAGAAGCGCTGGCCAACGCCATCAATGGCCTGCTCGACGACGAGCCCCGCCGTAACGCCATGCGCAAGCGTGCGTACCTCGTCGGCCGCGAAATGATTTGGAGCCAAGTGGCCCACCGCTATGTAGAATCATTCCGCCATGCACGGCATGCTCGACTCGATCAGTGGTCGAAGCGTCTGACGGTTCGAACTCTCGAAGAAGAGCGGTTGCAACTGCCCGACGTGCGGCTCGACCACTTGACAAGCATGACCGATCGCACCGGCCTGCTGCAGCACGCGACCTACAACATTCCGAATTTTCACGAAGGCTACTGCCTGGACGACAACGCCCGAGCACTGGTGCTCACCGTATTGCTCGAAGAAATTGACGAAGACACCTCCGAAGTCGCCCGTGCAGCTACAACGTATGCGGCATTCATCAATTTCGCATTCGACACCCAAACCCGGCAATTCCGCAATTTTCTTGGCTTCGATCGCCGTTGGCTCGAAGAAGCAGGCTCGCACGACTCGGTTGGTCGAGCCACCTGGGCGCTTGGCACTTGCGTAGGTCGCTCTCGCAGACGCGACTTGCAATTTTGGGGCGTGCGGTTATTCGAAGCCGCGCTAACCGCGGCCGCGGAAACCAGCTCACCTCGCGCCTGGGCTTTCGCGGTCATCGGCATTCACGAATACTTCCGCCGGCTCAGCGGCGATCGCATGGCCAACCAGTGGCGTGAAACGCTCACCAATCGCCTCATCGAATTGTACGAAAACTCTTCGAGCGACGACTGGCATTGGTTCGAGCCGAAAGCTTCGTACGACAACGCCAAGCTTTCCCACGCACTCATTCTCAGCGGTCGCTGGGCCAGCAATCCACGCGCCCTGGAGGTCGGCCTGGAATCTCTCCGCTGGTTAACAGAAATCAACCGCTCGTCTGCTGGGCATTTTCGGCCAATCGGCTCGAACGGTTTTTACGAACGCGGCGAAGAGGCGGCCGAGTTCGACCAACAGCCTCTGGAAGCCCACGCAATGGTTTCCGCCTGCATCGAAGCCTATCGTGCCACGGACGATCCCTGCTGGCTCGAACAAGCCCATGTCGCGTTTGCTTGGTTCTTAGGGCGCAACGACCTTGGCCTCCCACTTTACGATGCTTCCTCGGGCGGGTGCCGCGATGGATTGCACGAGGATCGCGTCAATCAAAACCAGGGAGCCGAATCGACGCTGGCCTTTCTATTATCGCTAGCCGAAATGCACTATCTTGAAAACTCGCTCGCAGCGTTTCGGCAGGCGACCGAAACCGACCATCGATCCTATAGTTTTGTCGATAAGGCCGAGCAAACCTCATGAGGCTTTCTTGCCGTGGAATTGAAGCGCACCGACATCATTCTCAAACCAAACAACGCTCGTGTTTTGTTCAGACCATTTGAACTGACCGATCGCAGCCGCGCCATGCGAGTCGTGGCGCGTGTGATGAGCCTCTCCGACGAAGAGGTTGAACGCGTTCTTGACGCCGTTTTAAGCGAATTCCACGGTCGGCACCAACGACTGTTGCAGTTTTTCGTAAAACGCTTCGAGCACCTCAGCGATGTCATGCTTACCGACTCGCCAGTGTGTGAATCTCGCCAAATGCTCCTCGGAGCCTATTTCACCCAGGAATACGCGCTCGAATCGGCCGCACTTTTTAACCCGTCTATGGTGTGGCATCCCGACCAATCGAACTTGGCCAAAGGCTCCAAGCGATTCGTCCTCAGCTTGCGGGCCGTTGGCGAAGGGCACATCTCGTCGATCACTTTCCGCAGCGGAGTGATTGACAAAAATCATGCCATTCATCTCGACGCGCCAACGCGTTTTGTCACAGCACCCGAGCCCGTTCCTAATGCCCAATACGATAAAGCGTTGTTTGCTAAAAAATTATCGGAGCTTGGCGTTGGAGATGGCTTTACCGAACTTGTTTTATCGCCGTTGGCCGATTACTTCACGCTCGATGAGCTCGAGCAATCGATCACAACCGTGCGTCGGCAGAACCGACAAAAAGCAGCCGAGTTCGATCCCATTGCGACTGGAATCATCGCACTAGCCAAATCGAATTACGAAACTACCTTCTCTCCCGATCAATCGCTTTCCGAGCGAGCCATCTTTCCTTACTCGCCGACAGAGATGAACGGAATCGAAGACGCTCGCTTTGTCGAGTTTCACGACGAGTCCGGTGATCGCCATTACTACGCCACTTACACGGCCTACGATGGCAAAGTCGTGCTGCCCCAGCTTCTCGAAACCGAGGATTTTTCGCACTTTCGAATCAGCACGCTCAACGGCCCTGCCGTTATGAATAAAGGCCTCGCGCTGTTCCCTCGCAAAATCGACGGCATGTACGCCATGCTTTCCCGCCAAGATGGCGAAAACCTGTACATCATGTACTCCGACATGCTCCACTTCTGGTACACGAAGCACCTTATCGCGAAGCCCACTTTTCCGTGGGAATACGTGCAAGTCGGAAACTGCGGCTCTCCCATCGAAACTGAAGCCGGCTGGCTCGTGCTCACCCACGGCGTTGGCCCCATGCGTAAATACTCCATGGGAGCCATCCTGCTCGATCTCAACGATCCAACTCAAGTCATCGGCCGACTCTGCGAACCTTTGCTTGCACCGAACGAAACCGAGCGCGAAGGCTACGTGCCGAATGTCATCTATAGCTGCGGCGGCGTGGTTCACAACGGGGAATTGATTATTCCTTACGCCATGTCCGACTATGCCAGCACGTTCGCGACCGTCTCCCTCGGCCAGGTGCTCGAAAAAATGCAACCTTGCAGCGAATACCACAAATAGGCATTGGCCTCATACCACCCAAAACAGACCAGGAAAATGGTCACGAATCTGGCCATTTCTCGTATTTTTGCGGTCGCAGTTGGTATTTTGGTGGTTTATTCGATAGAACCAAAGGTTGCTACAGGCGCAAACATCGCGAAGCCTTACTCACGGACTGGAGTCTCTGCCATGAAGAAATTGCTCTTCTGCTGCTTTTTGCTGCTCTCCCTCGCACTCCCCGCATTGGCAGACGACTTCAAGAGCCAACGGGCAAACAACTGGCACCAATGGCGTGGCCCCCACGCCACCGGCTTTGCTCCACACGGAAACCCGCCAACCGAGTGGAGCGAAACCAAAAACATTAAATGGAAAGTCGCAATCCCTGGTCGCGGCAGTGCTTCGCCCATCGTGTGGGGCGACAAAATATTCATTCTCACCGCTATTAAAACCGATCGCACGACCGAAGTCGGCGATGCCGAAGAAGCCGCCTCGACAACCCCATCGCCAAAAGCCCGCCTCGTTTCCCGGCAAAACGATTCGACGCTGCTCGCACAAAACGAAGAACGGTCCGGGCGTCGTGGACGCGGCGGTGGCGAACGAGGACCACGCCCCGAGCGAGGCGGATTCGGCCCAGGCGGCGGTTTCGGTCGCGGCTTCCGCGGCGAAAAACCAACCAACCTCCACCAATTCGTCGTCTTGTGCCTCGATCGAAAGTCGGGCAAAACACTTTGGTCTCACACGGCAGCGGAAGTCGTTCCCCACGAAGGCCATCATCAAACGGGCTCATTCGCCTCCGCATCTCCCATTACCGATGGCGAGTATCTTTACGCATCGTTCGGCTCTCGTGGCATCTATTGCTACGACCTCGATGGTAACCAGAAATGGGGTAAAGATATCGGAGACCTACAAATGCGCATGGCGTTTGGCGAAGGTTCCTCTCCTGCTTTGTACAACAACACGTTGGTCATCACGTGCGACCAAGAAAAGGATTCGTTCATTGTTGCCCTCGACGCCAAAACCGGTGACGAAAAATGGCGCAAGCCCCGCGAAGAAGTAAGCACCTGGGCAACACCGCTCATTGTGCCCGTAGGCGATCAGGTCCAAGTCATCACGAGCGGCTCGAATCGGGTTCGCAGCTACGATCTCAAAAACGGCGATCTGATTTGGGAATGCGGCGGACTTGGCTCGAATCCGATTGCTTGCCCTGTGGTTTCCGATGGACTCGCAATCGCCATGAGCGGTCATCATAACCCCGCCGGTATTGCCGTGTTCCTAACCGCTCGCGGCGATGTCACCGGCACCGACAAAATCGCCTGGCAAATCGAGGAAAAAACTCCTTACGTTTCAACGCCTCTCCTCTACGAGAGCGCGTTGTACTTTGTGAAGTCTCGCAACGCAGTCATGTCGTCGATCGATGCCAAAACCGGAAAACCGATCATCAATCAAAAGCGGCTGCCCGACATGGAGTCGGTCTATGCCTCCCCCGTAGGAGCTGCTGGGCACGTATATTTCTGCAGCCGCGAAGGCACGACCGATGTCCTCAAGCATGGTCCCGAAATGGATGTCATTGCCACGAATTTTCTCGATGAGCCCATTGATGCATCTCCCGCAATCGTCGGCAACGAAATCATTATTCGCGGTGAAAATCATCTGTATTGCATTGGCGAATAGCAAACCTACTTTGACGTTGACTCAGAGTGGCCCGCGATCTCTTGGTTGGATGGGTGGCTGGGACAATGCCCCAGCCACCCAATTAAATGCCGGAACACACTGCGCTAGCCTTGCATCCCACGCATGCTTAGCCAAAATAGTGGCTTGGATGCGTGATCGGATTGGCACGCATTCGCTGGCCCACTGCTCTAGCGATCGGCCAGGAATCAAGCTATTGCGAGGGCGGAGCCGTGACTCATTTATTAGCATTGGATCAAGGTACTACTTCTTCTCGTGCTATTGTTTTTGATGCAGGCGGCTCGATCGTCGATATCGACCAACGCGAGTTCAAGCAGCATTTCCCCCAGCCCGGTTGGGTCGAGCACGACGCCGAAGAAATTTGGACGACGCAGCGCGAGGTGGCCGTCGAGGCACTTCGCAAGACCAAGCTCAAGCCGTCCGATGTCGCAGGCATCGGCATTACGAACCAGCGCGAAACGGCCGTCCTTTGGAACCGTGCGACGGGCAAACCCATTCATCGGGCCATTGTCTGGCAAGATCGCCGTACCGCCGCCGAATGCGACCGCCTTCGCGATGCCGGCCACGAAGAGCTTGTCCGTGAACGCAGCGGGCTGCTTCTCGACCCCTACTTCAGCGGCACGAAAGTGGCTTGGTTGCTCAAGCATGTCGATGGTGCCCGTGCCGCCGCCGAGCGTGGCGAACTAGCTTTCGGCACCATCGATTCTTGGCTGATCTACTGTCTCACCTCGGGCAAAGTGCATGTTACCGATGCCTCCAATGCGTCGCGCACATTGCTTATGAACATTCACAAGGGCGATTGGGACGACGATCTGTTGAGAATGCTCGATATCCCCCGATCGATCCTCCCCGAAATTCGTTCCTCGAGCGAAGTGTACGGGGAAGTCAGCAGCATCCCCGAATTAGCCGGAGTCCCCATTGCCGGAATCGCCGGAGACCAGCAAGCGGCACTTTTCGGCCAAGCCTGTTTCGATATCGGCAAAGCCAAAAACACTTATGGCACTGGTTGTTTCATGCTGATGAACACGGGCAAAGCCGAGGATTCTAAAAACCGACTGCTAACCACCATTGCCTGGAAGCTTGGCGATCAAACCACATACGCGCTCGAAGGAAGCGTTTTCGTCGGCGGTGCGGTCGTTCAATGGCTGCGTGACGGCCTGGGAATTATCCAGCGTTCTTCGGAAGTCGAAAAACTTGCCATGGAAGTTCAAGACAGCGGCGATGTTTTTCTCGTGCCGGCCTTCGCCGGCTTGGGAGCCCCGCATTGGGATCCCTACGCACGCGGTACCATTGTCGGCATTACTCGTGGCACCACCGCGGCCCATATCGCACGTGCGGCCATCGATAGCATTGCTCTCCAGGTGGCCGACTTGGCCGATGCCATGCGTAACGACGCCTCCAACGAACTTCACGAATTACGGGTCGATGGCGGAGCCAGCGTCAACGATTCTTTGCTACAATATCAGGCTGACATAATGCAGCTTCCGGTGGTGCGTCCCAAGGTAACAGAAACCACGGCTCTAGGAGCCGGATACCTTGCCGGGCTCGCAACCGGGGTTTGGAAACACCAGGACGATATCGCACGCTATTGGCAAGTCGATAAGCGGTTCGAGCCACGAATGTCTGCCGATCAGGCAGCATCCATTCGCAATCGCTGGAAACAGGCCGTCAGTCGCTCGCTCGATTGGGCCAACGGCTAGCGGCCCACAAATACTACGGTACAATTTTCGAGATTACTTTTCACAAGCACGCACTCGTCGCTTCGCGCCCTATTTGCAATGAATTCGAGTTTCAGTCGTGAGACGCAAATCGCGCGCTTGGAGAGCGGCCGCGGACCTTGGGATATCTTGATCATCGGCGGCGGCGCTACCGGCGTTGGCGTGGCCGTCGATGCGGCATCGCGCGGCTACCGCACTGCTCTACTCGAGCAATACGATTTCGGCAAAGGCACTTCCAGCCGCAGCACCAAGCTGGTCCACGGTGGCCTTCGCTATCTCAAGCAGGGTCGCATCCGGCTGGTGCGCGATGCCCTTATCGAACGCGGCCGCCTGCGTCAAAATGCACCCCATCTTGTCTATCCGCTCACAACAATCGTTCCGCTTCATTCGTGGTGGGAAGCCGTTTATTACGGCATCGGCCTCAAAGTCTATGAACGACTCTCCGGCAAACTCAGCCTGGGGCCTTCGCACAGTTTGTCCCTCGACGAAATGCGACAGGCCATTCCTACCTTGTCCACCAACGGTCTCTACGGTGGGGCAAGCTACCTGGATGGCGCATTCGACGACACACGCCTCCTTGTGAATCTCGTGCAAACGGCAATCGAACATGATGCCGCCTGCGCGAACTACGCTCGGGTCCGTGAGCTAACCAAAGAAGCCGGTCGAGTCCGTGGCGTTGTTTTCGAGGACATCGAATCCGGCAAAACCTACCGAGTCGATGCTCGCGTCGTGGTCAACGCAACCGGTCCCTTTAGCGACAACGTGCTGAAGCTCGACAACCCCAGCGCATCGTCCGTCATCGCGGCAAGCCAGGGAATTCATCTCGTATTCGATCGCGACTTTCTCCCCACCTCGAACGCGCTGATCGTCCCGAAGACCCGCGATGGCCGTGTGATTTTCGCCGTGCCATGGCACAACCATGCCGTTATCGGAACGACTGACACCCCTCGCAACGACATACCGCTCGAACCTCGCCCTCTCGCCGGCGAAGTCGATTTCATTCTTGAAACGATTGCCCCCTACCTGTCGAAGCAGCCGCAACGCTCCGATATCCGCTCGATCTACGCGGGCATTCGCCCTTTGGTACGTGGCGGCGATGCCAGTAATACTTCGAAATTAGGCCGCGACCACGAAGTTCGCATCTCTTCATCAGGCCTTGTCTCGGTTCTCGGCGGCAAGTGGACAACCTACCGCAAAATGGCCGAAGACTGTGTCGATCAAGCAGCTACACTTGCCGAATTAAAAACCGCCGAATGCATTACGAAAAACATGAAAATCCACGGCCACCCCGGCGACCAACGTGTGGATCGTTTCAGTGAGTACGGTTCCGATGCGGCTCCGCTTGAACAACTCATCGCATCAACTACCAATGCGAACTCGCCGCTAGCTGACCGGTTGCCTTATGTGGAAGGTCAGGCGCTTTTCGCAGCGCGTAACGAAATGGCCCGCTCCGTGGAAGACGTTCTCGCGCGTCGCACCCGCGCCCTCTTCCTCGATGCCGAAGCCGCCATTGCTGCGGCACCACGCGTTGCGAAAATCCTGGCCAACGAATTCGGCCGCGATGCCGATTGGCAAACCGATCAACTCGAAAAATTCGCGGCCGTAGCCGACGTCTATCGCCCTTCATCCGCCTGCTAAACCAACACGGAGGTTGACATGCTTCAACCGTACTTCGCCGAGTTCGTGGGAACCGCTCTCCTAGTGCTCCTCGGAAACGGGGTCGTTGCCAACGTGGTGTTGCCGCAAACTAAAGGAAACAACTCGGGCTGGGTTGTCATTGCTTTCGGTTGGGGAATGGCTGTGTTCGTAGCAGTCTGGTGCGTAGAACCGCTCAGCGGTGCTCACATAAACCCGGCGGTCACCTTGGGGCTCACGCTTGCAAAAAACTTTCCCCCGCTCACCGCACTGGGCTACATCGCGGCCCAACTTCTGGGTGCAATAGTGGGTGCCACGATCGTATTCCTTTTCTATTACAACCACTACCGCGTATCTGAAGATGCCAACGCCAAGCTCGCTACCTTTGCCACAGCGCCCGCCATTCGCAGCGGTTGGAATAATCTGCTTAGCGAAGTGATCGGCACCGCGGTCCTGGTTTTTGCAGTGCTCCTTGCGGCTGCTCCCTCGATTAAATTTGCAAGCCTCGCAACGAACGATTCTGCCTCAACCACGGAACTCGGCCTCGGAACGTTGGGTGCGCTACCAGCCGGTCTTCTCGTTCTCTCGATTGGTCTCTCCCTTGGCGGAACCACCGGTTACGCGATCAACCCGGCCCGCGATCTGGGTCCTCGGATCGCGCATTTTCTGCTACCCGTGCCAGGTAAACGCGATAGCGACTGGAGCTACTCCTGGATCCCCGTCGTGGGGCCTTTTTTAGGCGCAGCCGCCGCTGCCCTGCTAGCCGCGTTCATGTAGCGACTGCACCGCTCTTGTGAGTACACTATAGTTCTGGTTTGTTGGTTCAGTCTTGCCGGGGGATTTACCCGCACGGCTCTCCAACGCCAGTCTCAACCGTGCGACTCCTGCCGCCGCCCTCCAAAACACGAGTTAACGGCTCGAACGCCCTGCCCGATTGACTCCCCGTCCAGCTATCGACATCGACTCTCACCCAAGAGTGGTCCTCTAGAATGCGCTGCTTTCCAATCCGTTACACGGTTCTTTTCCTGCTAACGACAATCAGTCTCTGCTACGGTTTTACCCACTGCCTGCTTGCAGACTCCAAACAAGAATCTACGGTTGAAACCGACATTACTTTGGAACGCGTTCCTCCCGTCGAAGCCGACAAGGCCTTGGCCACACTTGAAGTCGCCGACGGATTTCGCATCGAACAGGTCGCCGCGGAACCGAACGTCATTGACCCTGTCGCAATGGCCTTCGATGAAAATTGCAATTTGTACGTCGTCGAAATGCGCGATTACTCGGAACAAGACCAAGAACGACTGGGCCGAATTCGACTCCTTTCCGATGAAGACGGTGACGGCATCTTCGAAAAAAGTCGCGTTTATGCAGACGACCTTTCTTGGCCAACAGCCATCGCCTGCTACGACGGCGGCGTTTTCGTCGGCAACTCGCCAGAAATCCTCTATCTGAAAGATAAAAACGGCGACGGAGTCGTCGATAACAGTGAACGCCAAGTCGTGTTCACCGGCTTTGGCCGCAACAACGTGCAAGGTCTTCTCAACAGCTTTCACTGGGGCCTCGATGGCCGCATCTACGGCAGCGCAAGTTCCACCGGCGGACAAATCACTCGCCCTGGCACCGATTTGCCTCCAGTTGATCTTAGCGGACGCGACTTTACGTTCGACCCTCGCACGCTCAAGCTCGAACCCACCACCGGCGGAGCCCAGCACGGTATGTCGTTCGATCGCTGGGGCGGCCGCTTCGTCTGTCAAAATAGCGACCACCTGCAGGCCGTTATTTTTGAGGAACGTTATCTCGCGCGCAACCCGTATCAATCGGTCGTTTCTGCGAGACGCTCTATCGCTGCCGACGGTCCGCAAGCCACCGTCTACCGTGCCAGTCCTGTCGAAGCGTGGCGAGTTGCTCGAACTAAGCTGCGGCTTGCAGGCCTCGCCCCCGGCCCCGTCGAAGGTGGCGGCCGCGCGGCCGGTTACTTCACCAGCGCGACAGGCATCACGATCTACGAAGGCGGCCTCTTCGATACAAGCGACGAGCCCTGGGCATTCGTCTCCGACGTCGGCAGCAATCTCGTTCATCGCAAACGGCTCACCCCCGACGGCGTCACGTTTCTCGGCGAACGCATTGATGAAAATAGCGAGTTTGTCCGCTCGACCGATATCTGGTTCCGCCCCGTGCAAATGGCAATCGGTCCCGACGGCGCGCTCTACATTGCAGACATGTATCGCGAAACCATCGAGCATCCCTCCAGCTTGCCGCCCGAGTTGAAGAAACAGCTCAACCTTGCAAGCGGTAATCGTGGCCGCATCTACCGCGTGGTGCCGGCCGATTACAAGCAAGTACGTCCTGAACCACTCGCAAAAGCCTCAACCCAACAACTTGCCGAAGCACTGCTCGACGCTAACATCTGGCGGCGTTCTACCGCGCTCCGCCTGCTCGACGAACGACAAGATTCGGCTACACCAACCGCACTACGCAACGTGTTGAAGACCGCGGAACGTCCCGAAAGCCGCATCGCAATCCTTTATGCGTTGAAAACCGCCGGTGACCTGAAAGCAAACGACCTCGTCACCGCTCTCGACGACTCCCACCCACGCGTGCGCTGCCATGCACTAATTTTGTCGGAGTCAACGCTCGACACCTCATCCGCTTTGTTGCACAAAGTGCTCAGCCTTCAGAGTGACACCGCCCCCAATGTTCAATTTCAACTCGCTCTGTCACTCGGCGAGTCTACCAGTCCCAAAGCAACCGCCGCGCTCGCAGGAATCCTCACGAAGCCTCACCAATCTCGCGATATCCTCGATGCGGCTCTCACCTCGATCGGCCAGCGAGCAGGCGAGGCGCTTCAATTAGTTCTTGTCGATCGAAGCTGGACCTCTAGTTCCGCTTCCACGCCAGTTCTTACGGCAATCGTCGGCCAAATCGTTCGACAACATCGCGACGATGACATCTCAAAACTAGTTGAGTTTCTCAGCGGTCCTGCAGACTCAACTTCAAACAGCGCGAAGCTTGCCCTCATACGCGCGCTGAGCAAAGTGCCGCCCGATGCGCTAGCCGGCGACACATCCCCAGGGCTCGCGCAGTTACGCCAAATCCGCAAGGCTGCCGCCAAGTCGCTCGTTGCCAATGCTCAACAAGTGCTCAACAAGCCCAACCAACCTGTCGAAGCTCGCGTAGCGGCGATTGAAGCCCTGGCTGTCGATTCTTTTGAAAACCATGAGCCATTGTTCGAGGAACTACTGTCTCCCCAGGAGCCTGAAGCAATCCACATGGCCGTTTTGACCACTTGCGCTGAATATGATTCGCCCGCCGTGGCGCAACTCATTTTGTCGCTGTGGAATCAACTGGAACCGGCCGAAAAACTCAAAGCAACCGACCTGCTGCTCCGCCGTAAAGCGTGGGCGCTCGCTCTCCTGCAGCATTTGCAAAGTGAAGGCCTGGCCATCACCACGCTCGACCCGGGGCATGTCACGCGGCTGGAAAACTACCCCGATGCTGCAACGCAAAAGCTGGCGCGTTCCATGCGTAGCAAACACGTAGCCGCCGACCGCCAGCAGGTATTCGACGATTACCGCGAGATCGCCCTATCGGGCGGCGATGCCTCGCGCGGAAAAATCGTATTCGAGAAGAATTGTGCAAGTTGCCACAAGCTCGGCGATCTCGGCAACGAAATTGGCCCGAACCTTGCTTCCATGATCAGCCGTGGTGCCGAATCGGTGTTATTCAACATTTTGGCCCCCAACGGCGAAGTTGACCCACGCTATTTGGAATACACACTCACCACGATGGACGGCCAAGTGCTGACCGGCATTCAAGTTGGCAAAACCTCCACCGCCGTCACGCTTCGTGCCGCCGACAACACCCTCACCACCGTGCTGCGTGTGGACATCGACGACTTCCGAAGCACCGGCAAATCGCTGATGCCCGAGGGCTTCGAACGCACGATCGATAAACAATCCATGGCCGACCTGCTTACGTTTCTGCAGCAATTCGCTACGGAAGGAAATCCTCAACAATGATTGCTCTCAACCCATCCTTGGTTTCTTCTCTGAATAACGTCCCGATCCGGCAGCCGTTCCTATTTAGCTGGATTCTCACGCTCTTTTTCTGTGCTTCTGCAAACGCGGGCGACTTGAAAATCGCCACGTTCAAGGCCGATGTAACGCCGCCAGTCGGCTCACCGCTTTGCGATGGCCTCGTGCCCCCCACTAAAGGTGTCAACGATCCTCTCAGCGCGCGAGGCATCATCCTTAAGGCCGACGACCAAGCCCCCGTCGTCCTCGTCGCGGTCGATTGGGTCGGTATCGGCAATGAAGGAAACAAGGCCTGGCGCGAGGCAATCGCCACCGCTTGCAACACCTCGATCGATCGAGTGGCAGTCCACACGCTCCATCAACACGACGCGCCCGGTTGCGACTTCCACGCCGCGCGCATCGCCAGCGAAGCCGGACTCGGCGATAAGTTATTCAATGTCGAATTCGCACGCGAAGCCATCGAACGGGTGGCCACAGCGGCGTCCGAAGCTCAAAAACACCTTCACCTCGTAACTCATGTCGGCCACGGAATGGGCCGCGTTGAAAAAGTCGCTTCCAATCGCCGCATACTTGGCCCCGATGGCAAAGTGCAACACGTTCGTTACTCGGCGGGCGGTTCCAATCCACTCATGCGCGAGCTTCCTGAGGGACTCATCGACCCCAACGTTCGACTCGTGAGCTTCTGGAACGAGGACCATCCGCTCGCAGTCCTCTCTTATTACGCCACACATCCCCAGAGCTACTACCAAACGGGCAACTGCAGTGCCGACTTCGTGGGCATGGGCCGCGACCAAGCCCAAGCCGCCGAGGGAACCGACCTCCACATCCACTTCAACGGCGCGAGCGGAAACGTTACCGCGGGCAAATACAACGACGGCTCGCACGCGAATCGCCCCGTTCTCGCCGATCGTCTCGCTGCCGGAATGAAGCTCGCCTGGGAGAACACCACCAAAATACCCACATCCGAACTCAATTTCGCGTGGGACACGCGTGACGTGCAGCTCGCCGTTGCCGATTGGTGCGACGAAACTGAACGCCGGGCAATGATGCGTGATGAAACTCAGCAAATGGTGCCACGCCTCCAATCCGCTCGTGCAATTTCCTGGGCACGACGCGTTCAAGCGGGTGATCTCATCACAATTAGCCGGCTACGAATGGGGCCCATCGATATTCTTCATATGCCGGGCGAACTGTTCATCGAGTATCAACTGGCGGCTCAAAAACTACGCCCCGAGTCGTTCGTGTGCATGGCCGCTTACGGCGATTACGGCACCGGATACATCGGCACCTCGGAATCCTACGCCCAAGGCGGCTACGAAACAGGCGTGGTCTCCCGCGTCACGCCGCGCGCCGAAGCCGTTCTCATGGGAGCCGCTCAAGAGTTGCTGAAATAGCACGCTCGATCAGCATAAACATCGCAACCCCGAGCAAGTCTCCGATATCCCCCTCCCTTATACAGCATTATGCAGTTGCTATCACTTTGGCGTTCGGGAAAGGACTTAAGTGCGAGCATGCAGTGCTATGATAGCTTGCGAATCGTACTTAACTCGTTTGTTGAACGTCGTACCTGCTAGCACCTGCATAAAGCTGTTATAGGGAGGGGTTAGGAGAGGGTTCGATGACGGCACCCTGGCCGCTTTGCTACTCAGAACGATTCGCTCTTAGCTGCGTATCGATAAACTCATAAGCCGCCTCACGCTCCCGATCTGGAAAATCATGCCCCGCATCCGGATAGACAACTTGCAGCTTGTCTTCGCTTCCAAGGAGGCGAAACACGGGCCTCGCCTGCTCGATGACCTCCTTCACACCCGCTACGTCGAAATTGTCGTCGTGCAGGGGCGCAACGATAAATACGGCGCGCGGAGCAATTGCGGCCACCACTTCGGCAAAATCAAACGGCATCGCATCTGGCGATTTACCAAACCGAGCTGCAATTCGTGGCATGTAGCGCGAACTGGTCCATCCGGTTAAATCGCCTCCCATGTACCGGCTGAACCGCGTAAATCCGCACGAGGTTACAACCACTTTAATTCGCTCATCAAAAGCCGCTGTGAACAGGCTATTGTGCCCGCCCAGTGAATGACCAATACAACCGATTCGACTCTTATCGACCTCGGGCAGCGAGGTTAATAAATCAACGGCACGCAGGTTATCGTAAATGGCTTTCATCGAGCCGCTTTCGTAGTCATCTTTCTCGAAGTCGTGCGAATGTTCTCCGAACGACGGATAATCGGGTGACAACGTCACATAACCGCGCCGCGCTAACTCGATCGCATAGTGCAATGTGGGGCGACCTGCTAATCCCACGGGCGAGTCTTTGCCAGCCGGCGTAGTTTGGTGCAAACACAAAACGGCCGGTTGCGGCGCGTTCGTCTCACTCTTGGGCACCAACAGCCATGCATGCACGCGTGTGTCTGCCCGGTCGGTGCAATACGACAATTTACGCCACTCGATTCCCGCCTCAGTCCGCTGCTCGAGAGTTCGAACATCCAAGTCTACTGGCGGGGTTGGCCGCGGCAGCTTGCCCATCGCTTCTTGCATTCCTTCCAGAATATGCAAACGTCGCACGTTCCAATCGGCCGCACTACGAATCGGCCTAACCTGCCCATTAGCTGCCACATATACCGATAAATCGTGATGCGACTTATACCGTGCCCCCTCCGCGAGCGCCGCCTGCCCCCCACAAGCGAGCGCCGTCCCAAGAATCACGAAGGCGAGAAGAACAACAACCCTACAAGCTCTTTCCAACATCTTCATTCCACCTTTTGCGCACTCAAGCGTGCATTCCGCGCACGCCACATTCAGGCTTATTGGCACTTTGCTCCAAGCATCGTCCATTGGAACCTCTACGCCGCCCCCAACAACACGAACTCAATTTACACCAACTATAAACCGAACCCAGCTTCGAGTAAGTTAAACATATCATAAACAACAAGTTTAATTTGCTAGGAGTATTGGTTCGATGGAAGTCGTCGTCCTCAGGACGTATGAAGAAATGAGTCGCGCCGCCGCAGCCATTATTGCCGACACGCTTAACCAGAAGCCCAACGCGGTCCTTGGCATGGCCACTGGCTCCACGCCGCTGGGAGTTTACCAAGAGCTTGTGCGAATGCACCGCGAGGAAGGGCTCGACTTTGCCCAGGTCACCACGTTCAATCTCGACGAATACGTCGGCCTGCGGTCAAATCATCCGCAAAGTTATCATCACTTCATGCACGAAAACTTCTTTCGGCATGTGAACATCGCACCCACGAATATTTACATCCCCTCCGGCACCACCAGCAATTACCGTGCGTTCTGCGAGTGGTACGAGCAGCGAATCAAAGAATGCGGTGGAATCGACGTGCAAATTCTCGGCATCGGTTCCGACGGCCATATCGCCTTCAACGAGCCAGGCAGCTCGCTCACCTCGCGCACCCGACTAAAAACTCTCGCGCCGCCAACCATCGACGATAACGCTCGCTTCTTCAATCGACGGGAAGACGTACCCACCTACGCAATCACGATGGGCGTAGGCACGATTCTCGAAGCACGAACGCTAGTGCTGCTCGCCACCGGTGCGAACAAAGCCAACGCCTGCGCCGCCATGGTCGAGGGCCCCGTCACGGCCAAAGTCACGGCCAGCGCCCTGCAACTGCACCCCGACGCCCGCGTCTTTCTCGATGAAGTTGCCGCCAGCAAACTCGAGATGCGCGAGTACTACGACTGGGTCATGATGAAAAAACCCGACGCGCCCCCAGCATAAAAACGCATTTCCACAAACCGCGTCAACGAGAACCAAAACGAGCCGGGCAGTCCCCCGCCCCGTCAAAGGCAAAGACTGCCCGGCCCACTCAAAAAAACCAATAACGTCGGTATCATCCCAACACACACCACCCAGCGTCACTCTATCGAGTACGCTCACACACAATTCATACTCCGCTTTGTGCCTTTTTATGCCTCTTCGTGGCCATAAAATATCCCCCACCAAGCATCGCTAACCCCGCAGCCGTCACTCACCCCCGGCAGCCGCTTGCTGGTTGACCAAAAACTCCACCACATCCAGAAACTCCGTCGGCGCTAACGTGCTCGTCAAATTTTCCGGCATGCTGCTCTGCTGCGTTTCGATCAGCTCGTCCACTTCCTCCATAGGAATCGTCAACTGTTTGCCGTCTGCCACAACGATCGTGATCGATTCATCCGATCGTTCGACAACAAGCCCAATCTCGGTCTTTCCTTCCGTGGTAATGATCGTTGTCGCCACGTATTTTGGGTCGACCTTCTTGCTCGGCTCAATGACCGACTCCATGATGTCGCGTCGCGAAAGCCGCTTCCCCACATCACTCAACTCGGGACCAAACTTGAATCCGAGGTCCCCAATCTTATGACAACTTGAACACACCCGCCGGAACACGGCCTGCCCGTTCTCCACATTCCCACGGCATTCCTCTAGCCCTATGTAACCGCGCAATCGGGCCGCATCGCTGATGCTCGGATTAGCAAGCTTCTTCAAATGAGTTGCCGCCACAAGGCCAGGCTTACGGGTCGCCAGCACCTGGTCGATAAACGCATGCCCCTTTTCATCGGCCGCGGCCAGCGTGCCTTGCTCATACGCTCCTGACCAAACCGGTTCGAGCGCAACCAATGTGTGTTCGAGCGTGTAATTCAGCCACGAATCCATAGGCTTATTCAGCACTTTCATCGCGGCGCTCACCGCTTTCATATTCCCAAAGAAACTCAACCCGCGTACTGCTTCCAAACGCACGCGAGGATGTTCATCCGCAACCAAGTTAGCCAACCGGTGCTGCGACGACGGCAAATACTCGCGCTCGTCGGCCGTAATGCGAGTAGCCGCAGCCCGCGCCTCAGGCGTGGACGCTTCCAACACACTCGTCAGCAATTCTTCATCGACCGCATGGTGACTCTGTAACACCCAAAGCGCTTCGCAACGCAAACGGTCGTACTCCGGATCATCCTTCGACACCCCGCTAACCCACTGCTTCACCGCTGCAACAACTGCCTCGGTTGGCCTTGCAAACAGCTCTCGTCGAACACGGTACCTGGTTCGTGGCTCATACTCACGAAGCTGCTCGAGCAACTCGGCTTCGCTCTTGTCGAATTGGGTCACTGGATTCAACAACGGCCGATCTTTATGCACCAACCGAAAGACGCGGCCATGCGTGTGATCGCGGTTCGGATCGCGCTGCGAATACTGCATATGGCCGATGATGACATTGCACCAATCCCCAAACCACAGCGCACCGTCCGGGCCAATCTGGGGATCGACCGGTCGAAACGCCTTGTCGCTACTCGCGAGCAAGTCATCGGGTTTAGGCTTCCCGCCGTCTTCACTCGTCGTTGGCAACATAACTCGCTCGCCACGAATACCGGCCGACTCATTATGCAACCGGAATCGCGGAATACCGTTCATGTTGATCACGCACGCATAAATGAACTGCCCCTGCACATCGTCTGGCAAATGCCGCGATAATAAAAACTCGCTACCAACCACAGGCCGCATGCCCTGCGTGTCGAAAATCGGGTCCATGCCGCGCCGGCCAACGATCTCCGCACCAGAAAGCGGTGCGTCCCAATGCTGCTGGGCCGTCGTGCCGTCGCCCACGATGCCGTTGCCCCAAGAATCGAACACATAACACCACGGATTTCCGTAACCCGGTGTATCGAAGTGCGTTACCTTCAGCGTCCGCGGATCAATCACATGAGCGCCCGCTTGGTCCTTACGACGATGCGGCCCCCACGGCGTTTCCACCGTGGTACTCATCGAAATGCCCTCCAGCATGTGAAGCCGCCCGCCGTTGGAATACTCGAACGCGCCAACCGTGTGATGCGTGTCATCGCTCGCCCAACCGCTGAACAAATCCGTCTTCACGTCGGCCTTATCGTCACCGTCGAGGTCTTTCAACAACACGATTCGCGGCTGATCCACGACAATCACGCCGCCATCCCAGAATTCAAATCCCGTAGGACAATGCAACTGGTCGTAGTAAGTGATGCACTTGTCGGCTTTGCCGTCTTGATCGGTATCTTCAAAAATCAACAACCGATCGTTCGGCTTCGGATCGCCCGGCTTCCACTGCGGATACGTCGGCATGCACAGCACCCACAATCGCCCCTTGTTGTCGAACGCCATTTGATTCGGCTTGGCGAGCTCCGGAAACTCCCGTTCGCTCGCAAATAACTTCACTTCGTAGCCGTCTGGCACGCGCATCTCGGAAATCGATTCTTCCGGGGTCAAATAGCGCAACTCCTTGGGCTCGGAGTAATCCTGCGTCGGCACGCCAAACCGCGTCGGCGGCACGGCCAACTCACTTGTCACTCGGTCATCTACCGGCGCTGGCGACTTGCCCTGAGCGATATCCCAAATGTAACGATCGCGCAGAGCTACCATCTCGCGAATCTTCCTGTACTCGGCCGGGAACGTCTCCGTATCAAACGTGCGACGACCGCCGTACACGTACCAGCCGTTGAGCATCTGGTAATCTTGCACGTGTACCCACGATTTATCGTTCACCACCTCGCGGAGTTTCTCGAAATTTTCCGCCGCAAAATTCGGCTCCTTGCCAAACAATTGTCGATACAAAATTTCTGCAACGACTTGGTCGCCGTTCGCGTTCAAATCAAAACCGTTTTGCGTATAGGGCTTCTCGTGCTTCGCCGCAAACAATGCCTCGGTCGGGCCGAACAAATCGATATAAACCAGCCCTCTCTCACGAGCAACTTCAGCAGCGATCTCGGAATAATAACGCAGTACATCGTTGTAACTCTTGGCATTTGGTGCAAATCGCCCCGGCAATTGCTCCCACGCTGTGGGAGACACAAGAATGAAGCGAGGGGGGCTGCCATCAGCACGGCGATACTTGGCCGCCGTATCGTCTAAATACTTTAAATAGGCCGCACGAAACTGCGATTCCCCTTCTTCGCCAGCGAACGCCTCATTCAAGCCATAAAAACAAACAAACGTATCCGGCTGAAAAACCTTGAGCGGGTCGTCGATATCCGTATAACTCGTGGGCCGCTGTTGATTGTCCACCGCATCGCAAGTGCGTGCGAAGTTGCGAACCACCAACTCGTGCTGCGGAAACCCCTGGTGCAGCAATGCCTCGAAATTCCCGAACAGGTTCATCCGCTCCGCCAGCGAATTCCCCACCAGCACCACCCGCTCCCCCTTCGCAAACTCAACGCGCCCTTCCCCCGCCGCTTGCGGCTTAGCGACAGCAAAATCCCCCGGCCGCACTCCCCTTCTAAACCCATCGAACCCATACGCACTCGGGTCATAGGGCACAACAAAATCCACATCCGCCTTCGCGGGCACCTCCAACCCCAGCCCCCAGAACACCGCGTTCACAACAAGCCGACGCAAATCTTCGTTCTTCAAGTCCGTCGCCGAACCCATTGTCGTGCAAAACACGCGGTTCGTGTTGCCCGCCGGATTCTTAAATAACCGCGTCCACGCAATCGGCATCGTCGGCTCGTTCACCCCCTGCTCCACACCGTCGCTAGCTCGCTTTTTCCGATACTTGGCCGGCTTCGACTCGGGCGACATTCCATCGAGCACCACTCCCCGCATCAAAATCGTCGCATCCTTGGGCGGATATGCCTCATACACATCCGTATCGCCGAAGATTTCATCGACACCATTGAGAATGGGGCTGTTTTTTGCATCCGATTCAGCAACTCCGCGAGTGGCCTCAAACTTATGCTTTCCCCAGTGACTAATCCATTCTTCACCGAGCACGTTCTTGCCGAACTTGTTGTAGGCCACGTATTGGCTTCCGTCAGCAAACTGAAACGCATGCGTGCTCGTGCGCAGCCCGATGATCGGCGTCCCCGCTTCATAAGCTTTCGCGAAGTGCTGCATCACCTCATCCGGCCATTGCCGAAAGCGAATCAGCATCACAATCGCATCGGCCGAATCGAGCGCCTCTGCCCCTGGCAACGAAGCTTTATTATTCGGATCGATCAACCCCGTTTGGGGATCAACCGCAAATAGCACGGTCGTGCGAAACCCATGACGCTGGCTCAACAATTGTGCCAGCATGGGCAGCCCCTCCTCGGAGCGATACTCTTCGTCGCCCGAGATGAACACGA
Organism: uncultured Planctomycetaceae bacterium; assembly: GCA_964618225.1. GTDB lineage: Bacteria > Planctomycetota > Planctomycetia > Pirellulales > Lacipirellulaceae > JABDGM01. The sequence continues at coordinate 6,016 of CAZTWS010000030.1, read as the reverse complement.
CATGCTTGCCAGCCCCTGGCCCCTTGCCGCCGGGGTATTCTACCCAAAGTCGGCCATCGTCCTCCGCTGCAAAACTCGCAGTCGCCATAACCCCCAACGACAATGCAAACCAAGAGAGCGCTCGTAAAATCATTGCCAACGCCTATTTGGAAACCAAAGAAGACCGGTTACGTAAGCTTTTATTTTAGTATCTTCCACGGGCGTTGTCCCCCATGCGGCTCACTCTACCCCTGAATCAGGCCACATTGGCAAAACTACGAAAGAATTTCAGCAGAAAGCTGAACGATTAGCAGCCGAACGCCGCAAAGAAGCCAAATCAGATTACTGCATGAACCCAATCGCTTGCGGCTTAGCTCGCTTGAAGTGCAAAGCTCCTAACGCGGCATTCGTCGAATCGCCACCGCCTTCTCAATAGCACAACGCACATCATCCAGGCTTGCCGGTTTCGAGATACGTGCCACCACCGGCTCGTGATCCAGCACCACGCTTTCAGAATCCGGGTGCCCGGAAACGAGAATCACCGGAATCCCTTTCCGCTCGACTTCCTCCGCAGCGGCCAACCCATCCATCACTGGCATGTCCAAATCGACGAACACCACATCGACCCGGTCATCGAGCACCTGCTCCAGTAACTCCGCGCCATTCGACACGGCGTACACAACTTGGTGCCCCATCAATTCAAGAAGCCGCACGAACGTCTTGCGGATGTCCGGCTCGTCCTCCGCAACTGCGATGCGAACCGATAGCGCCTGCTCTTGAGACATATGCGACATATCAATCCCCAGCCTAGATGCGGCAACTTACGAAAAGTATTTCGACGCGTTGTCGCAGCGCCGAGTCTCCTTGTTCCAGCCCTCTATTTTACTCCAACTCCTGCCTCCTGTCGAAGTCCACCACCCGCGTATTTTCCCTAACAAATCGGTCGATTGTTAATCTAGTCCGACATTAACGCCCACAACGAGCTTCTACCCCGAAATGCTCTACGCCAAAATGCCACCCCTTACACAAACACTTAAAGTAAAATGGTGCGAGCAATCGGTGAGACAACGAACGTGTCGCCCCATTGATTGCAATTGCTGTTCCGCTGCAAACGATCGCTTGCTCGTCGATCAGGCCGCTCGCAAAACTCTTTCCACGCCATATGCAACATTCAACAAGAAAGCGTCCGAATCACGAGTGCCTAAAATGGAAACTCCGATCGGCGCGCCGACCGCCGTTGCCAACGGCATCGAAATCTGTGGTATCCGCGCCGTCCCTGCAATCGAATTGAAAGCCAGCGCCCTTTGATAGTAATCGCTATCGCGTCCCAGCTTCACTTCACCCTTCATCGGTGCCACTGTAGGCGATGTCGGCATCACCAGCACGCTGTCTCCCGCTAACGACTCCTGCATATTGCGATAATACCGCTCGCGCAACGCAAAAACTTGCCGCAACTGGGGTCTCTCTAGCTGCAACGCGAACGAAAATCCTGTTTCCGTCATCGGGCCAAGCGTCGGCTTCTCCGAGGCTATCCAGCTACCATGGCTACTCGCCGCCTCGGCCCCTACGATGCACCGATAGATATCCACCCACACATCCGATTCGCCGGCACCGCTATCGCCACAAAGCTCCGCCAACGACGTCCTCTCTACCGGCACGCCAAGTTCGCCGCTCAATCGGTCAACCGCCGCTCGCACTGCATCGCTCACTTCCACATCGGCCCAAGCGAAAGCATCGTCGAGAAGCTTCAGCGACTTCGGCCGACTCGCCACACCACTCGTTTCTTCCCGCGCCAACAATGCCAGCGATGCTCGCCGCAGCACCTCGGCATCGCGGGCCAAAATCCCCACCGTATCGAACGACGGTGCCAACGGCATCACACCCGCCACAGACACGACCCCATGCGTCGGCCGCCATCCCCAAATGCCGCAGTTGCTTGCCGGCACGCGCACCGAGCCGCCCGTATCGGTCCCTATCGCGAAATCCACCAGCCCACACGCCACGGCCGACGCCGACCCGCTCGACGATCCCCCCGGCACCCGCTCCGGCACGGCCGCGTTCAATGGCGTGCCGTAATGATGATTCTCCCCCAACAAACTGTACGCCAACTCATCCGTAATCGTCTTGCCGATGCAAGCCGCCCCCGCCGCTAGCAACAGCTCCACGCACGGTGCCGACACCGCCGCCGCCGGAGTTGCGTCGCGCCACGTCGGGTTTCCTCGCCCCGTTCGATAACCGGCCACATCCACCAAGTCCTTCACCGCGAATCGCAAACCGTTCAGCGCCCCCGAGCCCGTAGGATCAACCGAGAATGTCTCGATAAACGCACCACTCTGCTCGATCGTGATTTTTTCCATGCGGCCGAGTATATCACCAGCAAGCCGGCGCGTCCCCGACTCCGCCGCTCTGCATAAACGCTGTAAAATCCCCTTTCTCGTCTTTCACAACAACCACGCATACAATCTCACTGCCAATCCATAAGACCGTATCTTAAAACCTCCCTCCCTTTTACAGCTTTATGCAGGTGCTAGCAGGTACGACGTTCAACAAACGAGTTAAGTACGATTCGCAAGCTATCATAGCACTGCATGCTCGCACTTAAGTCCTTTCCCGAACGCCAAAGTGATAGCACATGCATAAAGCTGTTTAGGGAGGGGCTGGGGGAGGGTTCAAATAGGCTCTATCCCAAGAAGAGAATTTTTTAACACACTCCAAGTCATCAATAACAACCCGTCTTATTGATGATTGCATTGAAACTGAGCGGGACATCGGGCTGTCGGCCATCAGCTCTCGGCTGTCGGCCAATCCGTCTTGCCGATAGCTGACAGCCAACAGCTGACAGCTAAACTGGCGCGTTCATTCTCCATGCATGATTCAATAACGTCCGACTTCGCCCGCCGCCATGCCTCTCCCGCCAGCTTCTAGCCGCCAGCAGTTCAAACAACTCCGCGCCGAGTCATTCGCTCGCAGTCCCCACGCGCGCGACCATCATCGCCGTGATCGCGGCACTTGGTCGCTCATTGCCAGCTTTTATGAATTGCTCGCAGGCCAGCGAGCGGCCCTCACCTCTTCACTTCTAACGCTCACTTTCGCCACCGTGCTGGCGCTCATCCCGCCTGCCGCCACGAAATTCGTCGTCGATTACGTCCTCGGCGGAAAACCGCTCCCGCCAAACGTCCCTTCCTGGGTGCCGCGCGATCCCTGGCCGCTGCTGGTCGCAATCATCCTCGGAGTTTTCGCCATCACGGTAACGCGACTCCTCCTCGGCATGAGCAGCCGCTGGCAATCCACCCGCGTTACCAAGCTCACCCAACTCTCGCTCCGCAAAAAAGTATTCGAGCACATCCTTCGCTTGCCCCTGCACCGCGTCCAAGAGCTCAAATCGGGCGGTGCCACGAGCATCCTCCGCCAAGACGCCGGCAGCGTCGGCGAACTCGTCTTCGGAATGCTCTACAACCCTTGGCGCGCCGTCATTCAGCTTGTCGGCAGCTTCTGCATCCTTGCGTGGGTCGATTGGCGACTACTGGCAGGTGCCGCGGCGCTCATCCCGCTCGTCTATCTTTCGCACCGCACCTGGATCAGCCGCATCCGCCCCCAGCATCGCCGCATCCGCCAGGAGCGCGAGCGAGTCGACGCACTCGCCACCGAAGCCTTCGGCGGAATGCGCGTGGTCCGCGCCTTCGGCCGGCAACGCTCCGAGACCGGCCGAATCATGCGCGGCAACCATCTCATGAGCCGTCAAGAACTGCACGCCTGGTGGTGGCTTCGCGCCATCGAAATCGTGTGGGAAGTCATCGTGCCATTCTCCAGCATGCTTCTTTTGCTGTACGGCGGATGGCGCGTCCTCCATGGCAACCTTACGCCCGGCGATCTCGTCATGTTCCTCGTTTATCTGATGATGCTTCTCGGCCCGCTCAGCGTCATCGCTCAAAGTGCCGCCGAATTTCAGAACGGCCTCTCTGGCCTCGACCGCATTCTCGACTTGCTCGAAGAGCCGCGAGAAATGGAATCCGACTCCGCCGAACGCCTTGTTCACCAGGCAGTCGAGGGCCGCGTCACTTTCGAAAACGTCTCGTTCAGCTACCCAGGCTCCGACTGCTTCGCGCTCGAAAACATTTCGCTCGAGGTCGAACCCGCCGAAACCATCGCCCTCGTCGGCCCCAGCGGCGGCGGGAAAACAACGCTCTGCAACCTCGTCGGACGGTTCTACGACCCAACCAGCGGCCAAATTTTGCTCGATGGCCGCGACCTCACCAATATCGATGTCGATAGCTATCGCAGCCTCATCGGCATCGTCGAGCAAGACGTCTTCCTGTTCGACGGCACCGTGGCCGCCAATATCGCCTACGGCAACCGCCGTGCAAGTGCAGACGACATCCGCCGCGCCGCGACCATCGCCAACGCCCACGAGTTCATCGACGCCCTTCCCCACGGCTACGGCACGCTCATCGGCGAACGCGGCGTGAGACTCAGCGGCGGACAACGCCAGCGCATTGCCATCGCCCGTGCGGTGCTCGCCGATCCTAAAATCCTCATCCTCGACGAAGCCACCAGCAACCTCGATACCGAAAGCGAACGTACGATCCAGGCCAGCCTCGTCACGCTCATGGAAAGCCGTACCTGTTTCGTCATCGCCCACCGCCTGAGCACGATTGCCCACGCCGACCGCATCGTAGTGCTAGAAAACGGCCAAATCTCTGAAATTGGCACCCACGAATCCCTCATGGCCACCGACGGCCGCTACCGTGAGATGGTCCTGCTCCAAACGCGCCCCGCCGAAATGGAGGGTTCGTGCGCCAAAACCCCTTAGCAGCGGCGGCAACGCCGTCCAACCAGCTAACGGCATAAACAGAACGGTAAATCTAAAAACGCACTAAGCTCTTCACCCCTCGAACGCGGCAATCAGTGCCATCCCCACACCACCTCGACGCCCACGTCTCATCCATTGGCCGTTAGCTAACCACCTCGGCTGACTGTTTATCAGCTAATCACCCAATTCGTCGGCCCAACCCGGTTATTGGCCGCTGGCACAGCCTTTGCTTTCCTTCATTCGCTAGCATCCAAAACTACAAGGCACAGCCTGCCTTTCAACAACAAAAAAACCTATTAGGAGTCCGAGTCATGGAAATGAACACTCTCCGCGACCTGTACATCGACGAACTCAAAGACCTTTACAATGCTGAAACCCAGCTTGTTAAAGCACTACCAAAAATGGCAAAGGCCGCTACGGCGAAAACGCTTAAAGCCAGCTTCGAAAAACATCTCAAAGAAACCAAAGAACACGTCAATCGACTCAAAAAAGTCTTTGCCGATCTAAAGGCACCTCCGAACGGCAAAATCTGTAAGGCCATGCAAGGCCTCGTCGAAGAGGGAAGCAACGTCATCAATGAAGATGCCGAGCCAGAAGTCAAAGACGCTGCCCTCATTGCCGCCGCCCAGCGTGTCGAGCACTACGAGATCGCCGGCTACGGCTGCGTGCGAACCTACGCCAAACTTCTCGGCTACAAAGACGCCGAAAAACTTCTTCAAAAAACACTCAACGAAGAAGGCGCGACCGACAAAAAACTTACTCAGCTATCCGAACGCATCAACGTCAAGGCCGAGAACCCACCCCAACGCCCGAAACGGAAAACCAAAAAGTCGTTCGGCACCAGGATTCTGGAAACCGTTGGGATCGAATAATAAACAGTGAGTAGCGCGGGTGGTTCTGTCGGTGAGGTAAAGCTCGCGAAACCACAAGGCACCGCCGCCGACAGATTCACCTACCTTCGCGACTTGTCTCCCCCTCTTCTTCCGAGCCCCAAATATTCCGAGAACAACCTTGTCGAAAACGGCCACCGAGTACGCTACTGTATATGTACAAAAGTATATTCACACACAGCCGGCGTGATTTCCCCAAAATCCCGCTCCACCGCTACCGCTGCGCACCCGCAAACCCATGCTCAGTCGGTCGGATCAGCATGCGCAAATACGAGAACACAGCTTCGCATCCGCATACACAAAAAACTTGTCCTCTTGTCCCCTTCCGAGAAATTCG
>CAZTWS010000029.1:0-39787 GCA_964618225.1 uncultured Planctomycetaceae bacterium | reverse complement strand
CTGGAAGTGATCGCCTGAAGGCGAGGGTTTTTAGATCCCAAAGTGAGACAATAATGACTCTTGAAGTTAAACAGTTAGTCGCCCGGAAAGGCATTGAGCGACTTCAAGAATCGGGCGGCCCGTGCGCCTAATCGCCCGATCGTTTGCGCCCAATCGTCCGGGCGCGGGTACGCCTGTTCGCCCGATAGCGTGCGCCTATTCGCCCGACGCTATCCACAGCGATGTCAAGTGCAGGAAGCGCCCCGAGGTCGCGAGCGGCCAGGGCCCATTGGAACAATGCCGGCCATAGTGTCCCATTCTGCGCCTATTCGCCCGAGTCGCTTTTGGCTAAGCTGTTGATCTTCCAGGAATCAGCGTAAATGCCCCGCGTCTGGCGGCGCATCGGCGCGCGGGGATACTCCTTGGCCGGGTGATCGACGGCAAGTTTCGCACGGTGGATGAACCGCACTATTTCGTCCCCCTCCCCGTTCCGGTCGATCGATAGTTCGTATTCGGGGAGCTGGTTCGTAGCGACGACGCGGCGGATGTCGATGACGAAGCCGGAGAAGCGGGCCGAAGAGCCTGATTTCTCAAAGAGTTGGCGCATCGTAAAGCTCCAGCCCGTGACCTGGCTGCCGGCATGTTTGCGGGCGACGCGGTACAGCCACCGTTCGATGCCGCCGGTCAGTAGAAAGTAGTCTTCGTGAATCGTGAGCACCCCTCCCCGCTGGACGATGCCGTCGTATAGCCAGTCGGGGAGCGTCATCGTCATGCCGGTCGGCTCGCCCGTCGTCGCGTCGATGGTCTCGGTCCAGCTTTCGAGCCAATGGAACGAGGAGAATTTCTGCTTGCCCTCGGCCCGGATGTTCGTCCGCACGGCCGTATGCGTCAGTCGCTCCAAAGCCGCGCGCAACCTGGCGTAGTCGGCGCCGCCGGTCGTTCTGCGGATGGATTTCAAGAGGTTATAGGGATGGAACTTGATCGTCCGGGCCGGCGTCAGATGTCGGTCGAGGGCCTCCGTGACTTGCGTCGACGCCCAGATGAGAATGTCGGCGTCCCAGATGGTCGCCATGCCGAACTTCGAATTGGCGCTGACCTCTACCCAGACGTTGCCAACGTGGTACTCGATCGGCGTGGTTCGCGGCTTCTTGGCCAGGCTGAAGAAGGGCCGCTCCATCGTGTCGCGCTGGTCGCGGATCGGAATGTCGGCGAAGCTGGCCGCGAACAGGTCGGGCTGCTGTTCGCCGCGCGGCGGAGGACGCACCGCCACGTCAGCGATTCCGATCGATCAATGGGTTAGCCATACGATTCGTCGTGGAATCGTACATGCGACGAATCGCCATCACGGCGCAGCCCCCTCGCTCGCTGCCGGAAAACGCTCCTCCAGCATGGCGCGGATTTCCTCGGCCATGACGAGGTTTTGGAGAGCGCATTGGCTTTTGATGCGCCGATGCAAACTGATCGGCACGTCGACGGTCAGTCGCTTGGTCGGCTCCTGAGGCGACGGGGTGCGGTCTTCGACCCACTTATCCACGTCCGTCGCCGGTTGATGCGGATCGGTGGGCCGCTTGGCGCCAAAACTCACCTTCTTCACCATAGCATCGCTCCGATTTCCTTGGCGAGCTGATCCATCTCCTGCGAGGCGGGCATGTCGGCGTCGAGGTCGTAGACAGTCAACCCCTGGGTGGCGCTTTCGGCGAACGCCACGCGCTGGCTGAGCGCGGTCGCCAGTACCGGGATGGGATACTCCGAGAGCGCGTCGGCCACGTCCCGGCCGATCGCCGTATTGACGATTTTACGATTGATCGCAAAGGCTTTTTTGAGGTTCGGCTTGTAGACGGCCGCCTCGGCCAACAAGTCGATAATCTCCTTAGCGGCCCACACGTCGTAGGGCGAAGGCTGGACCGGGACGAGCACCAGGTCGCTGGCCATAATGGCCGAGCGGGCCACGTCGTAGACGCGCGGCGGCCCGTCGATGATGACCAGGTCGTAGTCGGCGGCCAGCGTCGGCAATTCCTTGTGGATCGACGCCTTGGGAAGACCGACCACCGGAAACAGCTTCGCGCCGTGGCGGGCGGCGGCCCAATCGAGGGCGCTGCCTTGCGGATCGGCGTCGAGCAGCAGCACGCGCTTCTTCAGGCGCGCGAAGGCCGTGGCGACGTGGACGGCCAGGGTCGTCTTGCCGACGCCCCCTTTCTGATTGAGTATGCCAATGACCTTGGGCATCCAAATACGCTTTGTCGTGTTTACGATTTTACGATTGCTGAACCGTAAGTACCTGTCCGCGCACGCCAAGTCAACCGAAAAGACGCGCATGCTCCCGGCGGCGCGGTAACGGGCTATCGGGCGTAAAATCGTAAAGTCGTATTTACGACGCTACGACGATGCGTCGCGTCGTGCCGTCGTATTTCCGGCGGGCCGCATCGTCGCAATTGCGATTGATCGTCAAGCCGCTTTTACGATGAGTCGTGGAAACGACTTCACGGAGAATCGTAACGTCGTGTTTGCGGCGAATCGTGGAGCCGCCATTGCGGCTCGTCGCATCGTCGCATTTACGCTTCGTCGTGGAATCGTAGAATCGTTTTCACGGTGAAAAAACCTCCTATGCACCGCTTAGGGAAGATGTCTGCACAAAAAACCGCATTGAAAAAGGCGCCGAAACCGACGCCCACAGCCAGTCAGCTAACTCGCAGCTTGGCGGCGGCCTGGGCGATTCGTTGCGGCGACTCCGTCGGAGGCTGGTCATTTTCACCGTGAAAAACCCGTTGACAGGTTGAAAAAAACCGTGCTTGTTGCACCCGGCCTAACAACGGGAGGACGTAGCATGGCAAAGCAACATCAAGAAACGGCGCCGGAGACGGCAAGCACGGAATCAACGGCCGGCGCGCGACCGATCATGAAGTTCAGCGGTTCTGGCGGGCTGTCCGCCGCCGTCTGGAAGCACAAGTCGGAGAACGGGCCCGACCATTATTCGATCCGCCTGGATCGCACGTTCCGCAATGACGGCGGCAATTTTGAGTCGACCGCATACCTGCGGGAAGGCGACCTGCTCAGGGCGCAGAAGCTCCTGGGTCAGGTCGACGACTGGATTGAGCAGGACCGGGCCAAGAACCGCGGCGGCCAGGAGCGAACCGCCGCGGCAAGGTAGAAATCGCCGCCAGCCGCGACAGTAGTGGTTAATAGGAGGCGATTGATATCCCATCCTTAACCTCCACGATCGACACGCCCTCAGAATCGGGTTCGCCGAGCAGCGTATCTGCTTGATGACGGTCGTCATCGCAGGAGGGTTCAAATCGCAGAATGTGCAAGTGGTAGTTCCCCTTGCGGGCCGAAGGCGCCTCGCGAGCACGGCCGCTAGGCTGCCAAGTGACTGAACAACTTCAAGTAAAGGAGCAACGTGAAGTAACCATAGCCGTGGAGGCGCGCACCATTGAAATGGGGCGGTTATCTGCCGCGGCCTTGGCCCTGCGATTCGCCGGCGTGCTTTCGGTTGAGGTCGCGCAGCATCGGCTGCAGCACTTGCAAGACGGAGGCGGCGGCCATGACGCCCATGCAGATCATCGCCACCTTGTTGAAAACGACGGCGTCGTTCGCCGGCGCGTTCCGGGCCAGTTGCTGGGCAGTGTTGGCGAGATGAAGCGGGTTGGGAGCTGACATAGTCGGGAGACACTACAAAACCTCCGGCCGGTCGTCCACGAGAATCTCGCGTGCCTCGGTTTGGAACAGTGAGGCGCTTACTGATATGCCTGGGCGCCGCCTTCATGCCGGTCTCTCTAAGATCATGCACACGTCATGCAGGCCGGGAATGAAGCTGCTGCGATACGTCTTCCGCCCGCTGCTCGCGCCGTGGCTGAAGCGGATGATGTCCGTGCAGCATTGCCTTAGATCAAGCTCGAAGGCCAGTTGTTTGGTGTAGTAGGTGAGGGGGACGAACCCGGCCTCGCGGTCGTTGTAGTCGCCCATGAGGATGGCGAGCTTGCCGCCGGGCGCCAGAGCGCCCGCGCAGTTCTCGATCAGCAGGCGGTAGCGGTCCAGGAACGCGGCCAGCGTCGGCGTCCGCGACAAGTCGCACGGGTCGTCGCAATAGAGCTTCTGCCGCCAGTAAGGTGGATGAATCCAGGCGAACTCAAAGCAATTGCGCGGGAACTGCGCGGCGTCGCAAGCATCGTAGTTTTCATGAAGGTCGCTCGACCAGCAGTAGATCGCCAGCTCGTCGCACACGTCCCGGCAAGTGCCGCTGCCGGTCATCGGGTCGAAGACGCTCGCCGGCTGGAAGTAGCGGAGCAGGTCTTTGATGAGGTTGCCGCCGCAGTTGCCTGGGTAGTCACGGTCGCCGTACTCGCCCGCCCGGCTGAAATGATACAGGCTCGTCAGGTGAGGGACGGGGCTGGCGTTCGCCGGGATGCGCGGCAGCTTGGCATAGCGAATTTGCGGCGAGGCGGTTGGCTTCGGACGGACGCGCGAGGCGTAAAAGGGATTAACAGTCGTGCTGAGCATGGTCTACTCCGTTGCCTTGGCGATGACGGAAAGCGCCTTGGCGCGGGCATCCTCTTCGCCCTCGCTCAACCCAATGCCGTACTTCAGGTCCATATCGACCGTCTGCTCCAATAAGTAGTCAAGGGCCAGAAGCAGTTCAGGCGCCGCGTCCCGAACACGTTGGCTTTGGGAGTCCGCTATCGGGGCTTGTCCGCCTTCCTCGTCGCGGCGGGGATAGAGTTCAGCGACGTAGCGGTCATAAGCGATGCGGTCGAGCTCGGCGAAGCTCAAGTCTTTACGGTCGCACCAGTGCCGGGCGTCGGCCAGCAAGTCGATAAGATTGCTTTTCTCATCCCATTCGTCGTTGTATTGGCGGATTGTGCGGGCGCAGCGTTCTGCGCGGTCGTTGTTGGTCATGGCAAGATTCCTTTCACGGTGAAAAAATGGGCGGGCGTCGCCGCCCGCCCGGTTGCGATTAGTCTTTCTTGTCGGTCGCCACGCGGAGCGTGATCCGCCCGTCGAGCGGGACCGATTCGAGCTGGACGTTGAAACCCTGGCCGTCGGCGTGCGCCCAGGCGGCGCCGATGCGGGTCCAAAAACCCTTGCTTCCCTCACGGTCGCGGACCTGGTACGCCGCGTGGCTCGGGGACTTGGAAGCCGTTGCTTCGGCGGTTTTCTTGGTCGTCATGTTGATGTTCCTTTCGCTTTCTCGTTAACCGGCCGCGACCATCGCGGCCTGACGGCACGCGCTCGAAAGCCGGACAGGCGTGGCGCAGCGCACCGCGTCCAAGCGGAACACGGAGGCTCCGCCTTGAGGTGGACACCGTGTTGGCAGCTTGCGCGGCACGACGACGGCTTTAGCGTGCCTTCGGTCAGGACGCGGTTGCGGATCGGTCCTTCGATGAGAAAAGCGGAAGACATGACATCGCATGACGCCGAGCGGCGCGAATCGGCACAGTCGTCATTGCAATCCTCAGGCGATGCAACCATGAGGCTAAAAATATTTGGACAACCGCAATCAGTTTGCGTAACGTCGCGCGTACGATTCTGTCATGTTGCGCATTAATCAGAACAATCACGCCGGCGGAGCGAAGAGCTACTACAGCACGGCCGATTACTACACCGAAGGCCAGGAGCTGACCGGGCAAAGGGGCGGCCATGCTCGGCCTAAGCGGCGCGATCGCCAAGACGGACTGGGATGCGATGTGCGACCGGATCAACCCGGCCAGCGGCGAGCCGCTCTGCCAGCGTCAGCATCCGCATCGCACAGTCGGCTACGATTTCAACTTCCACGTCCCCAAGAGCGTGTCGGCGCTCCATGCCCTGACGCAGGACGAGCGGATTCTCGAAGCGTTCAAGAATTCGGTCGATGCGACGATGCAGGATATCGAGTCAGAAATGGAAACGCGGGTGCGCAAGGATGGCAAGAACGAGGACCGGCACACGGGCAACATGGTCTGGGGGGAGTTCGTACACTTTACGTCGCGGCCGGTGGACGGCGTTCCTGATACGCACCTGCATGCCCACTGCTTCATTCACAACGTTACCTGGGACGATCAGGAACAGGCCTGGAAGGCGGGGCAGTTCATGGGTCTGGTGCGCGATGCGCCTTACTATGAGGCCATGTTCCATGCGCGGCTGTCGCGCCAGCTCGCCGAGTTGGGGCTGTCGATCGAGCGCACCGATAAAGGCTGGGAAGTCGAGGGCGTTCCCCGGACGGTGGTGGAGAAGTTCTCGCGGCGGACCGCCGAGATCGAAGAAAAAGCACGGGAACTTGGCATCGACGACGCCGAGGCGAAGGGAGAGCTAGGGGCCAAGACCCGTTCGCACAAGGTCAAGAACCTGACGATGTCCGACCTGCGCGCCGAATGGCTCAGTCGCTTGACGCCCGAAGAGCAGGACGCTATGGCCCGCGTCGAGAAGCTGCTGGGCGGCGATGCGCGGCCGAACGAGGAGGGCGCCGCGGCGAGAGCGGTCGGCTATGCCGTCGCTCATGAGTTCGAGCGTCAATCCGTCGTGCCGGAGAGGAAGTTGCTCGCCACGGCGCTCAAGCAGGCGGTAGGCCAAACAAGCGCCGACGACGTGCGGCGGGCCTTCGACGCCAGGGGACTGTTGATCCATGAACGCCAGGGGCGGCGTATGGCCACGACGCTGGAGGTGCTCGACGAGGAGAGTCGGATTATCGGTTTTGCACGATCCGGGCGAGGGACGCGCCGGCGACTCGGGCGGCGGAACCGCCAGTTCAAGCGCCAGTGGCTGAACGCTTCGCAGCAGGCGGCGGTGAACCACGTCCTCGACTCGCGCGATTCGGTGATCTTGGTGCGAGGAGCCGCCGGCGTCGGCAAAACGTCGTTAATGCAGGAAGCGGTCGAAGCAATTGAGGAAAACGGTACGCGCGTGCTCGCCTTCGCCCCCACGGCCGAAGCGAGCCGCACCGTGCTGCGCGAGGCTGGGTTTCAGAAGGCGGACACCGTGGCCAGGTTCTTGATGGACGAGTCGCTGCAAGGCGTTGAGCAATCTCCGTTGGCAGCGCATTGGCAGCGGGGCGCGCGACTTTGATCGTCCCCGGACGGCGTCGAATGACAACGGGAACTCTTCGCAGAAGGACAATAGCATCGCCGCAAGTAAACGGTACTTCAACAACTTGCGACGCTGCATGGCAGCCGTCGTCGCCGGATGACGGCGATGAGCAAAATCACTCCGCACAGGTTCGATTCCCGCCGCCTCCATTAACTTTTAGCGGAAGCACCATTGGTATATGGCAGAAGCGTTTCTCATTGTCGGAAACGGAGTTACGTCGAGTACGATGGGGCTGTAACGGTTCCATTGATCCTTCGAGCAAAATGGGCAAATAGCGTAAGAGCTTTGCGTATCAGATGTTGCAATGGTTCGATTCTTCTCGCTTTGCTCGCCTCGGACTTACAACCCGTCCCTGTCTATCGGGGCAGTTGGCGTCTTATTCGCCGATAACACTTTCGAATTATTTGACAGGTTTGCGTCTCACGCGAGTATTAGTGCCGCCAGTTCCACTGCCATAGCCCTGCCAGAATCCCGGTGAGTTCCGTAAACTTGTGGCGGCGCGGCTCGTGCTTGAGCAGCGACGCTCAAAGCATTATGCCGATGATTCTTGATTGCCAGGCACGAGCGCATTTCTGAGCTTCGTCCGGCAGGTGATTTCCCATGGATCGACAATTTAGCGTTGCCCATCATCGATCGTCACCGAAGTCGAAAGTCGCATTGTTTCGCTCGTTATTTCGCGCTCCGTGACGACGTCTATCCTCGTCGGTTCGAGAATTCGCGGACCGGCAAGTCTGGTTACGCGCCTGCCTGTGGCAATGAATGGGTGCGGGGTTTGTGCGACAAGCCAAAGATAAAGTGCGCTCTATGCGCGCATCAGAGCTTTCTACCCATCACCGACGACGTCATCCGATGGCATTTATTTGGCCAGGACGACTCTGGTCGGGATTTCGTGATGGCCATCTTTCGGATGCTTCGCGACGATCTCGCGCCAGCCGACATCAAGCACGAGCGTGGCGGCGCCCAGATCGATTTTCATAGCTTCCGGTGTTACCGCGTCACAAATGCGATCTTGTCCGGAAAAGAGCGGCAGAGTCGTGATGAGCGCCGTGCGGCTGTCATCTGAATCATTGCTCGTTCGTTATGCGAAAATTTCGCGGCAAGAAGTTGCCGAGTGCGTGGACGCAATGCCCATGCCACGGTTGCCAGTGAAAGTCATTGGATAGGATTATGGCTGATTGACTTTGTTCAACAACCAGCATCGAATGTGACAGGAACCCTGGAGGTCGTCTCTGCGCTCAACTTGCAATAGGCATTTCTTCCAGTCTTGTCCGCCCCTGGGCTTCCCGCCGAAGATCGGATACAGGCAATCGATTACGGGCTTGATTGGCTTTTCTTCAGGGCGGTTGATGCTGCGAGTCATGGCACCAAAGATCAGATGCACGCCGAACCTTTGATCGTCTGAAGGAACGTGGTCGCCCATGTTTGCTATGACCCATACCGGCAATCCACAATCACCGGGTCCGGAGTCGGTTGGAATTACGCCGGCCCAGGTGGCATCGATCAAAACGCGGCAATCGCATGTCTGCTCGGTTGCCAGCAGCACGTCGTCGGAAAAATCGAGTAGCAAGAATGGCGTCGGTGCCTGCCCGATCGCCGCCCGCCAACCGGCAAGTGCCATTCTAGCTTCAGGTCGATTCGTTTCCTTTTTGCCGAAGATAGCGCCCATTACCGGCGTCACGAGATTATCCAAATCGAAATGCTGTCCATGTCGCGTCCATGATTCGACCGCGAAGTGCATCAAAACTGATTTCGGTGTCGGATATGCGTCCCGGAGGGCTTCGCGAATACGCTGTTTCCACTGTCCCTCAACGGCCGATGCTCGCGATGTCGCACCTGCGGACCATAACACGGGCTCACCGGAAATAAAAACTGATCGCATGAGGTTCCATTGTGCTGAGTGGCACGAGATTTGTGCGGCCCAAGTCACGTCGTCAGGTCAAAAACCAGTCCAGTATAGTGATCTGTTCGCCATTAGACTTCACCATTCAGCAGAATGGAAGTGCTATGCAGGTTTCTCGACATGGTAGCGGAACCGTTTCCTCGCCGACGATGTGTGCCGGCATCTTGATACAGTACTCGATGCGATCCTGCGCGCACTCACAATGCGCCGAAGAAACTGACATGGGTCGGTTCCGGGATAAGTTCTTAGCCAACGGATAGCTCTTTCAAGAGCTTGCAATCGGTTTTGTACTGTTTCAGTTCACGGTCGAACGAGGCTTGGTTCTTGGTGCAGACGAGCGTGTAAGGTCGTCCCCGGCGCTCGGTGACATGCGCACAGTCGATTCGATGGCGGTCGATCTGCTGGTGCAAGTGCTGTCGCAGCTCGGTTCGTCGTGGGAAGCGATGGACTTTTGCCTCTGTGTCTTCGAGGAATCGAGCGAGTTCCTGACAATTTTCGCAGTCGCAATCAAGCTTTGCGTTCCGCTTCCAATTCTTGGGTGGCTCGGGTTGCTTTGCCGTGCGCTGTGTGAGTTGGTCGATACAGAATTGACGCAGCCCGCGCACGGCCGATTCTGCCAGCTTGCTTGACGTTGCAAAATATTGATCGCCGGAAAGACCGTTCACGGCGGGAATGAGAACGCGGTGCAAATCGTAGTGCTTCGGGTTGGCGGCGATTTTCGTCAGCAGATGCTTAAGATCGCCCTGTGTGCCAACAGCACAAATCCCGCGCACAAGCGGCTCGACGACGCCCACGAATTTGTTGGATCGAGTCGGTGAATCGTGACGCCACGTCGACGTCGACCGTGCTTTCTCCCACTTTGCCAACATCGTTGCGACTTCCTTCAGCACGGATTTGCACACTTGTTTCCGGCTTGAGGAAACGTTGTCACCAAAACTGGCCAGGGAGCCAAACATCGTCACCAAGCCACGCAAATCGGCGCGGTAGTCGTCTGGCTTCTGATTGCGGTAGAAGGATAGAAGCGGCTTTTCGAGAGAATTCCATTTGGCCAATTCGGCCAAAGCGACGAGCGACGCGCCATCAAGCGCAGCGTATTCCAAAGGCAGTACTTGCCCAAAGAACTTTTGCGCCAGCTTGGCGTCGCCAATCGCGAGCAGCGAACGCATCATGCTCGTGCCCAGAGAGTCCATTTTCCCACGACGTCCGTCGGTCGAGTATTCCCAATGATCGATAATGCTCTTGGCGAACGCTTTGCAATCTTTGCACTTTGCGGGATTCTCCGTCGTCGTGACTAGCTCGTGCAGAGCAGGCACCGAGTTCTTTATTCCTTGCGACGCCAGCACGTGAAAGTGACGAGCCTCGGGCCAAAGAACGATCACCGCTTGATGGTACCAGCGCTCCATCGACGCCCCCGCATTGCCAGTTGCTTCGTGAACCTCTTGGCGATACGGGCGGTCTTTTTCGCTACTATCACTGACGATGTCGGACTCCTCGATAGACAGCTCGTCGAACGGTTGCCGTTGGCCATCAAGCGTGTGCCAGTGCTTGAGGGAAGTGGATTCGTCGAAGACTTCTTCGAATTCGGCTTGATCGTTTCCGGCGCTGACGTCGTCATAGCCGCGACCCCAACGCCTGCCGTAGGAATCGTCATCGATTGTGTCGTAGTCGGGGTAGCCTGACTGCCAGTGCGTTAGCAGAGCGACGAAGGCGCGGCAATTCGTGCGAGCGGCAACTTGTCCCAGCACATCAGCACGTGCCCGGTCCGCCCCTTTGAATTCCAACGGCACCGGAGCGACGTCTGGATTTGACGACTTGTCCGCTACGCGTCGCACTTTTTTGAAGCCCGGAGCTTCTTCGTCCCAAGTCTCTTCATCCGATTCATCATCCTCTTCGTCGAGGCGATCCTCCTCGTCGAACTCGTCTTCTTCGCTCTCGTCCCAGTCGTCGTCTTCCCAATCCTCATCGTCCCCAGGTTCGTCGTCCGAGAATGCATTAGCCGAGGCGTCCGGCGCGAGACCGGCCTCGGTGTATTGATGCAACAGCGGCACGACAATCATGTCCCGCTGGTCATCTTCCTCGAAAATCGCCTCGACGGCTTTCGTCGCAGCCTCAACCGAGTTGCTGTATTCGGGTGCGGCAGGTTGTTTCCTGCGACCGCCGATGGCAAGATTGTAAACTAGACAAACGCGGTAACCGTTGGTCACGGGACGTACTTCGTGTTGGCAGTCGGCGTAGAAGGCCGCGTACTGCAGTTCGTAGTTCGACGTCTTTCCGCTGAAGTCCACGACGAGCGATTGGCCTGCGTGCGACACGACCAACTGGCCGCCTTCGTGTTTGGACGGGAGGCAGATAACGAGCGTCGCGAACATGCGGTGCGCCTTCTCGGTGTCACGATGTGGCACAAAGAAACTGCCCTTTTCGTAAACCAGCAGTTTGTAAAGGTCCGCAGTTACCTCTTGTTTGATGCCGAATTCGGATTTCACTGAAGCTGCAACGTCGCCGACGAACGACTGCCACTTCGGGTTTTCTAGTCGGAACCGGTCGGGCTCCAACTGCCAGACACGGCGTACGCCGGTATCGACGATTGTCGCCTCACCGCGCCCGTAAGGAGCTTGGTGGGAGTGCTTGATCAAGCTTTGGGCGTCGGCCATCG
Organism: uncultured Planctomycetaceae bacterium; assembly: GCA_964618225.1. Classification (GTDB taxonomy): domain Bacteria; phylum Planctomycetota; class Planctomycetia; order Pirellulales; family Lacipirellulaceae; genus JABDGM01. Next base: position 28,199 of record CAZTWS010000029.1, on the reverse strand, counting down.
AAATGGGAAGTGCAATTTCACCGACGCCGGCGACCGTTAACCCTGGCAAAACCAATGGACACGTACCGCTCGCACAAAAAGCGATTGATTCCGACAAGTCTCCGAGTGCATTGAGAAGCTGCTTTTCAGATGCCGAGGGTGTTTTGTCCTCAAAGTCCATGGTCAAGACTCCGTTCAGCAATCATTCCGTTTCGTGCGAACAAGGCGTTCCGGCGTGCTAGTTTCGCACGACTCGGCAGTGGTTGCGAGGGTATCAATGGATGACGTGTTTTGATCTTCGTTGTCGCGGACGACCGACCGGCTCCACTGGTCCGGCAGTCCCGTTGATCGCGTGGAAAGGATTTCGTTGCTCCCGATCGGGAGCAACGAAGCCAAGCTGACGCTGTTTTTGCGGCAATCTCCCGGACATAGCGCAATTCGCCCCCGATCGGTAGCATTTTCGTTGCTTTTTATGGTTCTCCGAACGTACTATACCTTAACATCTTGGTAAATGAACCCGATCGGGTTCATGACGTCAGATAAAGATCTCTCAATGGCTCGGGGCATCGGTAAAAAGATAGGCGAGTTCGTTCGGGCCCGTCGCAAGGCGAGCGGCTTCACCTAGGGTGAGCTTGGCGACCTAGCCGGCGTTGGGCGGCGCTTTGTCTCCGAGCTGGAGCAGGCCAAGCCGACGATGCGCATGGATGCGGTGAACGGTTTGCACGCGCCTAGTGATTTCCGATGATCAACTCGCGCTGCCCATGCAGGGGAAGAAAGACAACCTGCGCCGGGGCGTGTGGCGGCGATTCGCCGAGTACTGCGGTCTGCCGGAGAAGGTCGCGCTGCGCCTGCTCGACAAGCAGGCGTCTGTTCTGAGTGACGCGACGGCTTTGATTGACCGCAGCTTTCTGCCACCCGATCAAAAAGAAGCCTACAAGCGACTCATCGCCGATCGTACGTAAGCGTGCCATGAACCGCATCTTTGTTGGTCCGATTCGGAGGGGGCGTTCGCCGCTGGTTGGACTCTAGCTGGACTCGTGTCGTTGCGTCGAGGAATCGCTGGTTCTTGGCGGTTGTCGTTGGCCCGGATGGCACCCGCCAGCGACGACGATTCCGATCGCAAGGACGGTCCACCAGAACGGTCGTGCGGCAGCGGCTGGACATTGCCTAGTGTGGCTCTAAATGCGTTAGCTAACACAAGTTGGAGTTTCTGCAGATGCGGAGACCACTCCCGCAAACCCGCCAGAAAAAGTTCTATTGGCGTCCTGTTGCATCCACTTTGTTTTGAAACGAGCCCTTCGGCGAGCACATCGATGGGCTTTCTTATTGTGGGGCAAAGACGAGCGAGCAAGTCGATTGGAGCGATACGGACGTCGACGGCGAAGTGTTGTGGGCTTTAACTGACCACCTGGGCAGTGTCCGCGACGTGATCGACTCCAATGCCGACCTGCGCCTTCATCGACGCTTCGATGCCTTCGGTAACATCGTTGATGAAACTCACTACGACACCAGCGGCGACCCGGTGAGTTCTGCCGACCCCGAGTTCGTCGATGTGGCTTTCGCCTTTACCGGAAAGTATTTTGATGAGGAAACCGGTTTACAGAACAATCACCACCGCTGGTACGATCCCAAGATTGGCCGTTGGATTAGTGAGGATCCTATCGGGTTCGATGCAGGTGATCCGAATCTGTATCGGTACGTGGGGAATGAGCCGACCCAAGCTACTGATCCAAGCGGACTTGCGGAGAACAGTAAGAAGAAGGAAAGCGGCGGCTTTTGGAAGGAATGGTGGAATCTCTTTTGGTCCACGGGCGTTGATGGCGGTCTTGAGGCGGCTAAAATACCAGTTCCCGCTGGGACAGTTGTTAGCGGGCTGCAGGCCGGGGCCACCGGTATTGGATGCGTGAAGGCGGCACAGAAGCACGCCATAGATGTCGATCAAGATGTACGAAAAAACAGAAAGAAAAAGCCTGGCAGGAGTACGAGGAGGCGAAGAAAAAGTATCAGAAACTGTGATAACCAGCCGATTGACGAAGAAGTATTGCCGTCCGAACGTGGCTACTTCTGTCGAGCCAAATCACTCTCCTATTGTTCACAAAAGGAACGCGTTGTGTATCGCCCTGTATTGAAAACGTTCATGATGGGTCTTTTTCTTCTTTCTGTACTCTCGGGTTGTGATAAACGCACGAGCGAAACGGCTGATCTACTGAATAACGAACAGGCCGTTGCGATTGCCGAAATTCAAAGACTCGGCGGCACGGTCACGTTTGATAAAAAATCAACCGGCAAGCCCGTCTTTGGTGTGAATTTCGCCGACACCCAAATCGGCGACGATGCCCTGAAAACCGTGGCGGGATTAAAGGAACTCAAGGTGCTGATTCTGGCTCATACCCAAGTGACTGATGCCGGCCTGAGGCACATCGAAGGGCTGACCAAATTGCGCAGGTTGGTCCTATTCGATACGCAGGTAACCGATGCTGGTTTGGAGCATATCAAGGCGCTTGTCCATTTGGAGATTTTGGGCCTCGATGATACGCAAGTGACCGATGCTAGTTTGGAGCACATCAAGACGTTTGTCCATTTGGAGCATTTACTCCTTGATAATACACGAGTGACCGACACTGGCCTGCAGCACATCGGGAAGCTTCCGAAATTAAGAATATTGAGCCTCAACGGAGCACGTATAACCGACGAAGGACTGAAACACCTTAAAGGGTTGAAGCATCTTAAGCAACTTTACACTAGGGATACACAAGTCACCCCCAGCGGTCGGAAGGCACTGAAGCAAGCGCTGCCTGCTCTTAACGAGTAGGTAGGCGTCGTCTTGGTTAGTTGATGATACCCACGGTCAATGAAGAATCCCTTCTTACTCATCCAGCAACCTGAACATCTCCGCATCCCAACCGCCCACCCCCTCCCGAAAAAGTTCCACTGGCGTCCCGCCGCCTCCACTTTGTTTTGAAACGAGCCCTTCGGCGAGCACATCGAAGGGCTTTCTTATGGTGGGGCAATTGGGCGTTTAGTACGGCGCAGTCGCCAGGAAGGGGTCAACCATGGCCAGATTCTTTGCCTTACTACCGTTGAGCGGAAGTGCCAGCCCGTTGCGAACATATCACGGCCGCAAAGAGTTGAAAGCTTGGTCGACAATCGGCTGTGGGATTTTCTCTTGTTCAAGACGCCGATTATCCTGAAGGCATTCAAGAAACGCTTCCGCTTCCGCAGAGGATAGATTTGTCGGCGGGGCAGGCTTGGAGCCGTTGCCTTTGATAACGAGTTTTGGATCGTGATTCAGGGTCGAGATATCCATCAGAACGCTTTTGATATGCGGAAATAGATTGCGAAGCCGTGAGAGGATAAGGAAGCCATCCACATCGATGTCGCCCCAGTAGAAGACCCTGTTTTGGTTGAGCCATTTCAACGGTTCCAAGCGATTAACGGCATTGCCCTCGCCTCGAATGCCAAGGCCGCGCACTAGCGGCGGCAGCGTCAGAAGATTGAGGCCGTTCTCGACGATCACCACGGTTGCCTGGGATAAGCATCTTTGCGGATGACAATTGGCCAACCTTCCATAATACTCAAGCCAATGGGCTGAGTGGGGGGATTTTTCTCCCTCTTCCCTTTCATTTTGGGATGCCCATGTTCGCTTGTGCCGGACACCCAAACTTTACGGCCTTTCTTGTCCGGAGGCGCGGGCCGTGCCGCTAGGCAGAAGGAGCCATGATCCCGACGCGGCCCTGGGGGGCATATCGCCTGTTCGGTTATCGCTGGCATACGATTTTGTTGGTAGCCGATGGAGCTTATGATGATGAAAAGCTCCACAGAATCGTGTGCCAGCCATTGTACGGCCACCTTGTCGCTCCTCTGAATCGTCGGAACAATTCAGATTTTGCTTCTTCAGGAAATTTAGTAGGGTAGCCGCAACGCGGCGTCAGTGAATCGCCATCGGCACTAGCTCCCGGAAAAGGCCTAGTGGTCTGTCCATGGTCATTTGATGGGTGGCATGCCTTCGCCTTCTGGGCGTAGGCATGCTTACCCGCTACCGCGTGAAAGCATGCCACCCATCTATTCAAGACTGACAGAACACTAGGATTCGCTATGACTTTATTCGTTGGCACAAGCGGCTACAGCCACGCCGAGTGGAAAGGCAGCTTCTATCCCGAGAGATTCTCTCAAAAGAAAATGCTCGAATTCTACGCTCAGCGATTCTCCACCGTGGAAGTCAACTACACCTTTCGCCAGTTGCCGACACAAAAGGTAATCGAAACATGGGCCGAGCAGGTGCCCCACTCGTTCCGTTTCGTGCTTAAAGCGCCCCAGGCCATTAGCCATTTCAAACGACTACGCAACGCCGAAAAAGAAATCGATGAATTTCTGAGTCTCGCCTCTATTTTGCAAGAACGACAAGGCCCCATCCTGTTGCAGTTGCCTCCCAATTTCAAGAAAGACATTCCTCGCCTCGAAACCTTTCTAAAACACCTCGCCGGCAGGGCGAAGGTCGCATTCGAGTTCCGCAATGCAAGCTGGTTTGATGACGAGACATACGATTGCCTCCGCACTTACTCGATGGCACTCTGCTCGACCGATCGCGACGACCTACCCGCCCCCGTGTTAGTCAACACGGCCACGTGGGGCTACGTGCGTCTATGGGACGACACCTACACCGATGCACGCCTCCGCGACTGGAAAAAACGTGTTGATTCGCAGCCATGGGACGAGTCCTATGTATTCTTCATGCACGAAGACGAAGGCATAAGTCCGAAACTGGCAGCTCGCTTTCTTGATCGATGAACGGAAGCAAGGGGGCTGGAACCACTGTTTCTCTCGGGGGGCTGAGAGGCGGAAGTACGCGCGCAGGGGTAGCGGGAGCGCGGAGCGAGCTCCGCCGCTAAAGGGTTGTTGAAGTTAGGTTGTCAAAGAGCGGGCGCGGGGGGATTGTCGCGAGGGAATCGTTTGTTTAGTTGGCTTGTCAGCCTAGCAGAAGTGGTGGCCGTTTCAGCGAAATTAATTTGGGGGCTGGGGGTCGGGGGTTGGGGACTGGGAGTGGTAAGTGGCTGGTGACGTAAGTTGGTAATTTTGTTTCTGAAGTGTGGTTTGAAGTGAATTTGGTGGGCAGCGAATTTCTCGGAAGGGGACAAGAGGACAAGTTTCTTGTGTATGCGGATGCGAAGTTGTGTTCTCGTCTTTGCGCATGATGATCCGACCGGCTGAGCATGGGTTTTCAAGTGCGCAGCGGTAGCGGTGGAGCGGGATTTTGGGGGAAATCGCGCCGGTTGTTTGTAAATGTATTTTTGTACATATACACTAGCGTGTTCGGTGGCCGTTTTCGACAAGGTTGTTCTCAGAATATTTGGGGGCTGGGAAAGAAGAGGGGGAGACAAGGAGAGGGGGAGAGGGGGAGTTTATATGGGCGAGCGCTGGGTGCCACGGGCTTTGCCCGTGAATTCACTGAATATCGTCAAGCGATACGTTCCGACGGAAGTGTGAATCAGCTTGTGGACGAGGCGCTATCCGGCCAAAAATCATCTCCTGGTTTCAACTGCAAGCTGGCGGCGGGAAGAAGCACGGGCAAAGCCCGTGGCACCCGGTGCTTCTGCCGCTCACTTCACTTGTCATCGCATTTCGTCCGACCCGAAAAGTCGCTTTGCAGGGTCCGACTCATGGCTTCGCTCGGCTCGTTGCAACAGGGTCGACTGCCAACTCCTAGCCAGGAGTGGAAGCGAAGCCAGCTCCGCTGCAGCCGCCAAGTCGTGTTTATCAACGTGCATGACTCGATTGGCTCGACCCACCGTCCACTGAGGGCACGGCCGCTCCAGCAAAGTCACTGGCATGCCCGCCGCCACGACACCTTCTCTCAACACACGCAAATACCACCCCGTGTATCCTGCCTCTTGAACCTGCAACGCCAACGTTTTCACACGCCAACGTCGCGCCAATTTCCAGCATGGTTGTCGCGGCTGCGACACTTGCAGGATCACTCCATCACCCCCATCGCCAATCTGCCAAGTATCGCCGATACACACTTCCGCTTCCGTCTGTCCCGCCATCGTTAAATTCTCGCCGAATGCACCGTACGGGAGAGACGGGTTGCTGAGCGCTTGCCGCCAATAGGCATAATGATCGCCAGAATAGGCCAGCACCGCTTTATCGGGTCCGCCGTGGTGGACAAGGTCGGCTTGGCCGTCGCCTTCCAGATTGGTTGTACCAAGCCGCACGGGCCGATCCACCGCTTCCTTGTAGAAACCCGTTGTCCAGGGACGGTCCATCGGATCGGCAGCGCCCTCGGCACCGAACTGCCGTGGCAGCCCCACTTGCACCGATCGCAACACTGCATAAGTCATGACAACAATCGATTCTCTTCTAACCGCACGCCAGGTAAACGTGCCCTACTCCGGGATTTACAATCATTTAGGCACGACTCAAAAATAACTTCGTCAAAAGGAATTCACCACAGAGACACAGAGGACACGGAGATTCGGAAGGAGTTTTTGGACCATTAAGGCACAAAAGCGTGAAGAATAGTTGCGAAATTTTTTTGGGAACGCTGATCGACGCTAATCATCACTGATATCAATCGGGATTCAGCGATTTATATCTGGAACGTTGCCCCGCTCGATTAGTGATGATTAGTGTAGATCAGTGTTCAAAACCTCTTCCAAAATCTCCGTGCTCTTTGTGTCTCTGTGGTTATTCTAAAATCGGGAAGTTATTATTGAGGCGTTCCTTACCAAACTAAACTTCACATCCCAAAACAACCTCGATTTTCGAGTATACTGCTTGTTCCACAGAAGCCCCCCGTTGCACTCCGGTTTTCCAGCAACCTCCACGCCACTGCGTGAGATTCCCCTCAACAAATATCCCCAAAGTAAAACTCGACCACCATCTTGCCGCAAACTCACCATAAATTCCAACGAGGCACCATTGTGATGAAACTTGCGTTGAATATCGGCTTCTTCTTGCTGCTGCTCATGGCGTCCGATAGCCAGGCCATCGCTCAACCCACCATCGAGGAGGTCGATGTCGTCGTCTACGGCGGCACCTCGGCCGGAATTGTTTCCGCAATCGAAGCACAGAACAACGGTAAGTCGGTCGTCCTACTAGAACCCTTCAATCATTTAGGCGGATTGACCACAGGCGGACTAGGTGCAACCGACATCGGTAACAAAGGCGTCATCGGCGGCATGGCCCGCGATTTCTACCGCCACATCCACCAGCATTACCAAAACGACGGTGCCTGGGTTTACGAAAAACGCGACGCTTACAACAAACGCAACTCGCGATTCAATCCCCAAGACGACACGATGTGGACCTTCGAGCCTCACGTGGCAACGAACGTTTACCACGAAATGCTGCGCGAAGCCGGAATCGTGCCGCAAATGAACGAGCGTCTCGATCGGGCCAACGGCGTTCAAAAAGACGGCACGCGCATCCAATCCATCACCACCGAATCCGGCCGCACCTTCAAAGCCAAGATGTTCATCGATGCCACCTACGAAGGCGATCTCATGGCCGCGGCGGGGGTTCGTTACCATGTGGGCCGCGAAAGCAATGCCACCTACAACGAAACACTCAACGGCGTGCAACCGAAGCTCAACGTCAAAAGCCATCGCTTCACCAAATTCGTAGACCCTTACGTGAAGCCAGGCGACCCCGATTCAGGATTGCTCTCCGGCGTGCAGTTGAAATCGCTGCCGCCCGATGGCTCGGGAGACGACACAGTGCAGGCTTATTGTTATCGCCTCTGCACCACCGACGCCCCCGAAAATCGTCGTCCCTGGCCAAAACCGGCCAACTACGACGAATCGCGCTACGAGCTTCTCCTCCGCAACTTCGAAGCGAACGACGAGCGCGTTCCCTGGCACCCAATCTGGATGCCCAATCGTAAAACCGACACCAATAACAACTTCGCCTTCTCCACCGATTACATCGGTGGCAACTACGCCTATCCCGAAGCCAGCTACGAAGAGCGCGAACGAATCATCGCCGATCACATCTCCTACCAACAAGGCCTGATGTGGACCCTCGCCAATCACCCGCGCGTGCCGGAAAAAATCCGCGCCGAGTTTCAACGAATCGGCCTCACTAAAGACGAGTTCTCGACGACCGACAACTGGCCTTCGCAGCTCTACGTGCGCGAAGCTCGCCGTATGATCGGCAATTACGTGATGACCGAACACAATTGCCGCGGAAAAGAAGTTGCCGCCGATTCGGTCGGCATGGGCGCTTACACCATGGATAGCCATAATTGCCTGCGCTATGTTACCCCCGAAGGCAGCGTACAAAATGAAGGCGACGTTCAAGTGGGCGGCTTCAAGCCCTACCCGATTAGCTATGGTGCGATTATTCCGAAGGCCACGGAATGCACCAACTTGCTGGTACCCGTGTGTCTTTCCAGCTCACACATCGCGTTCGGTTCGATTCGCATGGAACCCGTGTTCATGATCCTCGGCCAATCCGCCGCCATCGCCGCCTCAACCGCTATCGACCAAAACATCGCCGTCCAAGACGTAAATTACGAGGGGCTCAAGAAAAAACTACTCGATAAAGGCCAAGTCCTCACACTGCAACCGCAACCTTGATCACCGAAACGCATTTCGTGCCTTCTTGTGCCTTTTCGCGGCCATCGCCCACTCGATAAAGGCGCGAATACAGCACCAACAACAAAAAAGACGTGCCACTTTCGCGGCACGCCTTGAGGACGTTTATCGAATTCCAACGTTCTTCTAAGAAGGAACTCTAACAAAACCGTCTGAGAGAGGGAGACAGTCCCATTTTGCTGCGAAGACTCCGCAAAATCGGGACAGTCCCCGCCGGTTTTGTTAGAGTTCCTTAATACAAGCCGATTATTTCGACTCTTCAGCGTTGTCCTGATTTTCCAACTGATCGGCCATCTTTTCCATCAGTTTCTCCAAACGCTCGAGCCGATTGCTGAAATTCGTATCGACTTTGCCACGATGCAAATCCATCGGCGATGCGCCGTCCAGCATCTGTGCTACGAACGGGCGAAGGTCTTGCGGAACCTTTTCGAGCGATTCAGGATCGTCGCTCGAAACCACCCAGGTTTCATCACCGCGATTGATCGTCACCTGCGTCGGCTTGCCTTCCTCTCGAGCAATGTTTACCGACACGCCGTCTGGCAGTCTGCCAACTCGTGGGCCGCCTTCAAATCCTCGCCCCTCAAACGGAACGCGACCTTGAAAGCGCTCCAGCAACTCAGCGGGGAAGCCTTCCGGCAACTGATCGCCGCCGAAATTGAAACCTTGCGGACCGACATTCCCTAATCGCTGGTTCGGCACATCGGCGGGTCGTTCTTCTGGAGTCACGGCAACAGTTTCCTTTTTACCTTTGCGAAGAATTTCTATCGAAATTTTCCCGTCTTTGTCCCCTTCTTGCGAAACGATCTCCACGAGGTTCTGCATCTCGTGCAAGTCGCTATCGTTGGCTCGCAAGAGGATGTCGTGTTGCTTGATTCCTGCTTTCGCGGCCGGGCTATCTGGCACGACATTCGCCACCAAAAGCCCCTGCCCTTCAGGAAGATCCACCTGGGCTCGCAATAAATGATCGGGCGGAATTGCCGCGCCCGCCAAACCGATCCAGTATTTGGGCACCGCCACTTCGCGGTTCACGGTGCTGTTTCCCTTCAAGTGCAATGGAGTGGTACCTTCATCGGCCTTGCCGATTTGAACCACGGAACCTTCCGGCTGCTCTTCGGCATGTGCGACAGCACCCGCCCCTAAAAGCAACGTGCCAGCAAGAGCCGCCTTAGTAACTCCCTTGAACACATTAGAACACATAACTCGCTTCTCCTTCACTTTTTGTTTGAAAATCTGAGGTGCCTCGAATAGCAACCAAACTCGCTAGAGGCACAGGGGGTATGAATTGCTGTATTAGTTCGCAGCTATAACTTGCCTACGCTGCAAACTCGCGGGCCGTTCTGGAAGCGTCCAAAATTTTTCGCACTTCCCGCGCAATCTCCCCACTAAACCGCATAAAAGCGACAAACCGCCCGCTCCAGAGCTTTACCCCCAAAAAATAGGTCCCGCTTGCCGAGCGGGACCTTCCTGGTACGAAATCGCGGGTTCGAGCAAGCTGCTAAGTCCGCTTGGACTCTCTCGGCAACGATGTCGCAGTCCGGCCCCGAACCGCCGTCGGCGAACTGGCCGGCACCAACGGCCATGTCGCACCGCCCCGCTGCCGCGAGATGTACCACCATAACCCGGCCGCAAACACCAGCAGCCCAACGCTCAAATTCTGCGAAATGCTCAACCCCGTTCCAAAAACGGCCGGCTCATCCGTGCGAATCACCTCCAACAGAAATCGCGTGACGGGGTGAATCGTCAGCATCAACGCAATGCACTGGCCATCCCGAGTACGAAACGGAAACCACGCCCATAACAACCAACCAAGCAGCCCCGCATCGATCGCGCTATAAATCTGCGTGGGATGCACGGCACGGCTTCGCGCCGGCGGCGAACTTGTCGATAGACGCACGATCCGTCCGTCACTCAAATCAAGTTGCAGCGGATGCTGCTTGAAAAACGCTTCCGAGATCAACGCACGGGCATCCGCTGCCGAACTCACCACGAGGCCATTGATCCCGCGAACCGTATCACCCTGCTTCAATCCTGCGGTTGACGCAGGCGAATTGGCATCAACGCGACCAACCACCAGCGCGCCATCGTCGCGCGCTTCAAGTCGGAATCCTAACAATTCGCCTCGCGCTGCTTGATCCACATACGGCGGACTATTCGCCGGGAACGTCACGTGCCACGGCAAATCGGTTTGTCCACCATAGCAGCAACCGTTCATCAAACAGCCGATGCGGCCAAACGCCAAACCGATCATCAGGCTTGGTGCCACAACATCGGCCATCGCCAAGAGCGGCAATCGATGCTTGCGCATGAATATCACGAAGCCCAGGCAAGCGCCGATGAACCCGCCGTACACTACGAGCCCGCCTTGCGGAATGTTCGCAATCTCGAGCAGCGTGTCACGTAACCCTCGGCCCGCAAATTTTTCATCCCAGTACTCGATCACATAAAACAATCGAGCTCCGACGACCCCGAACACCACCAGCCAAATCGCGAGCGAAAGAATCACTTCCGGGTCCACCCCACCGCGCCGCGCACGGTAAATCGCCATGCCCACGCCGGACACAATCCCCGCAAGCAGCATCACGCCGTAACCACGAATCGGGAGCCCCTCCGGAAACACCCGCGGCAATACGACAATCGCCGCCCCCAACACAAGCAGCATCGGCAACGCGCTAAGCGTCTCTACTCCCCACCCATGCCGCTTCGCCAAACCAACAACGGTAATCGCGCTGGCAATCGCCCACAGCGCAAGCAGAACGCCGAACCCAAAGATCGGCACCCCACCCCACTCATACGGAATCTTCAACAATTCACTATGCATAAATTCTTACCGCCCACTCTCCCCTCTCCCTGCTCCTCGCCCCTCACTCCTCCCCCCTCACCACTCCATTATCAATCAACCGTGTCTTCCCCACCGTCGCCGCAATCGCCACCGTCGTCGGCCCTTCAACACGCTCCACCGGCGTCACCGTGCCGTCTGCCACAAACGCGATATACTGCACCTCCGCGCCACCGACTTGCGCTATCTGCTCGCGCATCTGCCGATCGATCGCCGCCACGCTTTGCTCACCGCGCTCGACCAACTCAGTTGCCAACCGCAACGCTTGCGAAAGCGCGAGCGCACTCTGCCGTTCGCTCGCGGAAAGGTACGCATTTCGAGAACTCATGGCGAGCCCGTCCGGCTCACGAACGATCGGGCACACTCGCACTTCGATCGGCACGTTCAAATCGGCCACCATCTGTCGCACGACCAGAGTTTGCTGATAATCCTTCCGCCCGAAATAGGCCCGATCCGCCGGTGCTAGCAAAAACAACTTCAACACCACCGTCGCCACGCCGCGAAAATGCTTTGGCCGAATCTCGCCTTCCAGCACGCTGCCCAACGATCCCACGTCCACAAACGTCGCATGCTCCGGCGCATACATCTCATGCTCCGAGGGCGCGAACACCACATCGCACCCACGGCTGCCGAGCATTGCCAAATCGCGATCCATGTCGCGTGGATAACGTCGAAAATCCTCGTTCGGCCCAAATTGGGTGGGATTCACGAAAATCGTCACCACTGTCACGTCGCATTCCGCACGGGCCGCATCCACCAGCGTCAAATGCCCTTCGTGCAGGGCTCCCATCGTCGGCACCAGGCCTACCGTTTTTCCAGAGGCACGGAGCGATTGGATATGTTCCCGCAGCGCATGACCATCGCGAATCACGAGCGGCGCACTTCCGCTCGGCACGCCGTTTCCCGACTCACCCGCCAACTCGCTCGATTTCGATGTCGCCTTGCTCACACGACTATTCTAGGCGATTCGCTTTCCGTGGGCCTAGTGATCTGTCCATGGTCATTTGAGGGGTGGCATGCTTTCACGCGATAGCGGGTAAGCATGCCTACGCCAAAAGCGAAGGCATGCCACCCAGTCATTCAAAATTGACGGCCCCCTAGGTCAGGCCATACCGACTCCACCCCGGCCAAAACCTCGGCTTCGTGTGTGGCCGCATCAATCTCTTGCAAACGTAGCGTGGGCCCCCGCCCCGGGCGACGCACCAACACCGACCATTGCGGCCTGGCAACCGTTGCCGACGTGCTATCAGCGTCGATCATCACCGTGAGCTTAGGAAACGCGGCCGCCGCATAAGGCAAACCACCTTTGGCCTTCGGTCGATTTTCATCCGCGGCAACCATCCGAACCCAGGTCGTCGCCACACCGGGCCAAAACTGCTCCACCGTGGCAAACACGGGGGCCTCCTCCACCTCGGCATGAAACCGATCTACGAGCAAGCGGGAAAAACGCTTTCGAACCGCCTCGGAGGGAGACACGATCGCCACTTGGTCGCTTGCCTCGTCCAAATGAAGCAACAACCGTTCGAGCGGCCAGCCAATCACCGGGTGCAACATTCGCGGTGCCACTTCCACGGCCGGCTCGAGCACGAACCGGCGAAACGCCAACCGCAAATGTGGCACAGTCAGCATCGCCGTTTCCATCACCACGTTTTCATACAATAGCAGATCGATATCGAGCGGCCGCGCCGACCAACGCTCCGCCGTCAAATCGCGACCATGCCGCACCTCGATGTCTTTCAATTCATCCAGCAACATGAGCGGCTCCGTGCTCGTTTCGATCACAACCGCCGCATTCAAAAACTCGCCCTGCCCCGCCGGGCCACCCAACGGTGCCGTCCGGTAAAATTCACTCGCACGCCGCACGCGCACGTCGGGCAACGCCTCGATCTCCGCAATCGCGGCACGCAATGTCCCCTCGCGATCTCCCTCATTCGAACCCAGCCCCAACAGCGCCGCAGCCATCAAATTCACCCCTCCACAAAGTAGTAGGCACACTCCGTGTGCCGCAACCGCACTTCATTCATCCATGCGCCCTTCCGTAAAGCCGCTCGCGGCTTAGCGCCCCCTTATTACAAATCCCCAACGACATCCCGTCCATCCTATTCACCCTTTCCCACCCCCAAACACAAAAAGGCGGAGCGAACCACAGGGGTCCGCTCCGCCTTTCCGGAGTCGCGTCCTATAAAATACTTGGGAGGGTCTCCAAGACGCGACTGCGCCGCTGTCGATCCGTCAGTCGCGCCTCCCAAGATCAGCATCCATCGCGAAGCATCCGCAAGCAAGTGCGAGTAGCGTTCGCGGTTATGAATATAAGATCAAAAAAAGGAACGCACTAAGCGCGCACCGCGAAACAGTCTATCTAACCAGACAACGTCTGCGTCGCCACTTCTCGGAGGAGCATCGAACGTGCTATCCGGATGCGGCCTGCCCGTCACGATGACAGGAGTTCCCCTACAGACTTAACACAAAGCTGATGCAAATTAAACATCAACAGCAAGCCATTGTCTGCGCAATGCGAGCGCTGTCAAGCAAGTTTTTATTCAACCATATTTTGTAGTAACTAACCTACTTGCATTTTTTGCGATACGTTGTTCCGCGCCACACTTTCGCCACCAGTCCAGCACCAAACATGCTCTAAAATCAGGGTGCCACTGGCTACGCCAGTGCAACTCGCAAATACTGTCAATGCGGTCTGCAACAAGATAGCGCACGAACCAGCTTGCGGAACATCATTCGCAACACACCCCGTGCCGCAATTCACCAGTTGATTTCGCGCAGTTCGCCCCCACCCGCCACGGATTACTCACCATGCCCACCAACGACGCAACTTTCGACGGCCTTCGCGTTGCCTCGTTCGAAAGTCGACGCTCGGACGACATCGAACGCATGATCACCAAGTTCGGCGGCGTTCCTTTCGTCAGCCCCTCGATGCGCGAAATACCGCTCGAAAAAAATCAGGCCGCCATCGATTTCGCCAATCGACTCATCACCGGGCGAATCGATGTCGTCATCTTCCTCACCGGCGTCGGCACACGCATGCTCGTCCGCCAAATCGAACGACACGTCAATCGAGAACAATTCCTCTCCGCCATCAGCGACGTAAAATCCGTCGTCCGTGGTCCGAAACCACTCACGGCACTCCGCGAACTCGGAATCACACCAACCATCGTCGTCCCCGAACCCAACACGTGGCGCGAGCTTCTGTCCACGCTCGACGAAAAACTACCGGTCGCCAATCTCGTCGTCGGCCTCCAAGAATACGGCGTCTCCAACCGCAGCCTCATCGCCGGCCTCGAAGCACGCGGTGCCGTCGTCGATGCCGTTCACGTATACGACTGGGACTTCCCCGAAGACTGCGCCCCACTCGAGCAAAACATCCGACGCATCGCCGCCGGTGAAATCGACGTCGCCATGTTCACCTCAGCACACCAGGTCATCAACCTGCTCAAACTGGCCAACGACCTTGACTTGCTCGAAGAACTGCGCGCCGGCTTCAACAACCTCGTCGTCGCCTCGATCGGCCCCACTACCAGCGAAATGCTCCAAAGCCAAGAACTGCCCGTCGATTTCGAGCCCTCCCATCCCAAAATGGGGCATCTCGTCATGGAAGCGGCTCAACAATCGGCCACTCTGCTTCAGCAAAAACGCGGGCTCGCCCGACAGATCAAAGTGCGAAACGATTCCTCGGCTGCTACCTCCACGAACGATTCAACCACTAACCCACGACTCCACAACAGCCCCTTCATGCGCGCCTGCCGCCGCGAGCCAACCGACTTCACGCCCATCTGGCTCATGCGGCAAGCAGGCCGATACATGCCCGAGTATCGAAAGATTCGCTCGCAACACGGCTTCCTCGAACTGTGCCGCAACCCGGCACTATGCAGCGAAATCATGTGTACCGCCGTCGAACGGCTCGGCGTCGATGCGGCCATCCTCTTCTCCGATCTGCTGCCCATCCTCGAACCCATGGGCATCGACCTCGAATTCGCCCAAGGAGAAGGCCCCGTCATCCACAACCCCGTCCGCGAACCGGCCGACGTCAATCGCATCCTCGAACTCGAAAGCGCGGCCTCGCTGCACTTCGTCATGGAAGCCGTCGAACAAACACGCGCCAACCTGCCGGCAAATATTCCGCTCATCGGTTTCGCCGGCGCTCCGTTCACGCTCGCCAGCTACGCCATCGAAGGTGGTGGCAGCCGCGACTTCCTCCACACCAAAACGCTCATGCTGCGCGACTCGGGGGCCTGGGAAGCCCTCATGAGCCGACTCGCCCGCGCCGTCACGGTGTACCTCAATGCACAAATCGCCGCTGGCGCGCAAGCCGTGCAAATCTTCGATAGCTGGGCCGGCTGCCTCGGTCCCGACGACTATCGCCAATTCGTCCTGCCGTTCGTCCAACAAGTCATCTCCGGAATCACGCCCGGCGTCCCCGTCATCAGCTTCGCCACCGGCAACCCACAACTACTGCCGCTCCTCGCCGAAGGCGGTGCGGCCGTCATCGGTGCCGACTGGCGCATCCGCCTCGACGAAGCCTGGGATCTCATCGGCCCCGACCGCGCCATCCAAGGCAACATGGACCCGCTCGCACTCTTGGCAAACCACAACGAACTCCGCCGCCGCGCGGCACACATCCTAAAACAAGCCGCAAACCGCCCCGGCCACATCTTCAACCTCGGCCACGGCGTCGTACCCCAAACCCCCGTCGACAACGCCCGCGCCCTCGTAGAAATCGTTCACGAACTAAGCTCCCACAAATAGCCGCTCGCGGCTTAGGAACGCTTCAATAATAACTTCCTCATTTTCAGAATAACCACAGAGACACGGAGGACACGGAGAAGGGAAAAGTATTTGTCATTGCAAATTGGTTATTTCTCATTGAGTGATTTCCGAGATGGCCAAATTACCAATTACAAATTTGCAATGGCAAATCAAATCCTTCTCCCTGCTCCACACTCCCTGCTTCATCCTCCGTGTCCTCTGTGTCTCTGTGGTGAATTCTATCTGCCGAAGTTGTTTTTGAGTTATCCTTTAGCGCACCAACAACAACTCTCCTTTTCTTCCCAACATGCCTCTCTCGATCGACGCCATCAACGAAACCGTTGACTCGATCTACCGCAACGAATCGCGTCGCGTGTTCGCCACCCTCGTGCGACTACTCGGCGACTTCGAACTGGCCGAAGAAGCGCTGCACGACGCATTCGCCTCCGCCGTCGCCCAATGGCCTAAAGAGGGCGTGCCCGACAACCCCCGTGCCTGGCTCGTATCCGCTGGCCGTTTCAAAGCCATCGATACTATCCGCCGTCGCGCTCGCTACAACGCATCGCTTGCCGAAATGGCCGAGCAGCTAGATCTCGAATCCCGCCGCGACGACCCCGCGGAAAAAGAAGACGTCGAAGACGACCGCCTGCGACTCATTTTCACCTGCTGCCACCCGGCACTCGCTCCCGAAGCGCAAGTAGCCCTCACGCTTCGCGAAGTATGCGGCCTTACCACCGAAGAAATCGCCAGCGCCTTTCTCACCACGCCTGCCACGCTGGCCCAGCGCATCGTGCGCGCGAAAGCAAAAATCCGAGACGCGAAAATCCCCTACCAAGTTCCCGTTCGCGAAGAATTGCCCGATCGGCTCGACACCGTGCTGCAAGTCGTCTACCTCGTCTTCAACGAGGGCTACGCCGCCTCTTCCGGACAATCGCTCACTCGTGCCGACCTTTCCGGCGAAGCCATCCGTCTTGGTCGACTCCTCATGGCACTTCTGCCCGAACCCGAAGTGCTAGGCCTACTGGCCCTCATGCTGCTCCACGAATCGCGGCGCGACGCGCGAACCTCCGCCGACGGCGAAATCATTCTGCTCGACGATCAAGACCGCTCCCTGTGGAAGCGCGATCACATCGACGAGGGAAAATCCCTCGTGCAACAAGCGCTCGCCTCTCAAAGATTCGGACCCTACACGCTGCAAGCCGCCATCGCAGCCGTCCACGCTGACGCACCCAACGCCGAAGCAACCGATTGGCACCAGATCGTTGCACTTTACGATTTATTGATTCAGATCATTCCGTCGCCCGTCATCGAACTAAACCGTGCTGTCGCGGTCGCCATGCGCGACGGTCCCGCCATAGGCCTCGAACTCATCGGCGCCATTCTCTCCCGCGGCCAACTGAACGATTACCACTTAGCCCACGCCGCCCGCGCCGATCTCTGCCGACGCCTGGGCCGAACCGACGAAGCCCGCGCCGCCTACCACCAAGCTCTCACCCACGCCCGCCAAGCCCCAGAAATCCGCTTCCTAAAACGCCGCCTCAACGAACTGGCGTAAAAAGGCTTTAGGCATTCGGCGTTGGGCATTAGTACATTTTTCGAATTTGCGTTCCGCTGCCGCTCAATGCCCCCCCAAAACCCCTTAGCGGCGGCGGCAACGCCGTCCAACCAGAGAACGGCCTAACAAAACGGTAAACCTAAAAACGCACTAGTGTTCTGTCCATGGTCATTTGATGGGTGGCATGCTTACCCGCTACCGCGTGAAAGCATGCCACCCATCAATTCAAGACTGACAGAACACTAGATTATTGAACGGCCCATGTTTTCAAGTTTACGGTCGTTCTTTCCTTCTGCAGTTCGTTCATCAACCTTCGTGTCTTGGTGCCTTCGCGGTTCAATGAAACTCCGTCTTCTCTTCTCCCTGCTCCTTGCTCCACGCTCCCTGCTTCATCCTCCATGCCTTCCGTGCCCCGTGGTTAAACCATCCCCGCCCCGCGCTACGGAACCCACTCTCCAAATCCCCCATGTCAATACACTATTTTCGGCCACTCAAATTCTGAGAACAACCTTGTCGAAAACGGCCACGCACTATGCTAACGTTGGTCATCATTGATCGCTGCACTTCCTCCACCCTACCGCTTGCGGCTTAGCGCACACTCCGCGCTTCGCCAACCACTCCCCACTCACCACATGTTCCCACATGCTTCCGGCCCTCAGCACTCCGCCGCCCCAGCCCCTAACCCCCGACCCCCAGTCCCCGATGAGCACGGAGATGCGCAAAACCCAGGGGCGGAGTTATGCGCATCTACGGCACTTCAAACGGCAAAGGGGCCCCAAAAAAACTTGTCCCCTTCCCCCAAACTTGTCCACTTCCGGAAATTTCAGCACTTCCAGCCTCCGCCGAGGTCCAACAAAACCCGCGTTTTGCACCGACAAAATGCCCCACCCAAAAAAGTCTGGAAAACTTTTTTGGGCCGCTGTCGATTCCAACCACACCGGCTCGACTACTTAGCAAACGCGACAATAAACTCCAATTAAAAAACTAGCTCACAGGCAACATCCCATGCAAACCATTACCCCGTTCCTATGGTTCAACGACAACGCCGAAGAGGCTGTGAACTTGTACGTGTCGTTGTTTAAGAATTCACGCATCGTCAAAACGGTTCCGTACAACGACGAAGCGGCCAAAATGTCCAACAAACCGACCGGCTCGATCATGACGATCGACTTCGAACTCGAAGGCCAACCGTTCGGAGCCATCAACGGCGGACTCGTGTATCAATTCACCCCGGCCATTTCGTTCGCGGTCGACTGCAAAACCCAAGCGGAAATCGACCACTATTGGGACAAACTGACCGAGGACGGCCAGATTCATCAGTGTGGCTGGCTTACCGATCGTTTCGGGATAACATGGCAGATCGTGCCCGCCGCTCTCAAAACCATGCTCGCCGATCAAGACGCCGCCAAAACCCAGCGCGTAATGCAAGCCATGTTCCCCATGAAAAAACTCGACATCGCAACACTCGAAGCAGCTTACAACCAATAACGTCATCGCGATCAATCTTTTAACCGTTACACAACAAAACACGAACTAAACAAATCGAGGTCACTCTCATGCAACCCGAACAACCACACGAAAACCATCGTTGGCTCCAGAAATTCATCGGCGACTGGGCTTCCGAAATGGAAGCCAGCATGGGCCCCGATCAACCACCCATGACTTCGCACGGAACCGAAAGCGTCCGCTCGCTTGGCGGCCTGTGGATCATCGGCGAAGGGAAAGGTGAAATGCCCGATGGCGGACCGGCGGAAATGATCCTCACCATTGGCTACGATCCGCTCAAACAACGTTTCACCGGCACTTGGGTCGGCTCGATGATGCACTATCTTTGGATTTACGATGGCGAGTTGGACTCCACCGGCAAAATCCTCACGCTCGCCGCCGATGGCCCCAGCATGGTCGATCCGGCGCTCACCATGAAATACAAAGACGTTCACGAATTCGTGAGTGACGATCATCGCATCCTCACTTCACACATGCTCGGCGAAGACGGCAAGTGGCAACAGTTCATGACGGCCCACTACCGACGAGTCAAATAACCAACTTTCCGTCTGATAATACAATCGCCACCGCTTGCGGCTTAGCGCACTCTATTAAACAAAGCCCGATGCGACCCTAAATAAAACATTCCAAACGCCACGCACACATAATCCAAGGAACACGTCATGAAATACATGATGCTCATTTACACCGACGAAGGCTGCTGGACCGAAGACGAACGTCAGCACTGCTACGAGGAATCCACCGAACTAACGCACGAGTTGCACTCCCGCGGTCAGTTTCTCGGCGCGAGCCCCCTGCAACCGGTCGCCACCGCCACCAGCGTTCGCGTTCGCGACGGCAAACGCCTCGTGACCGATGGCCCCTTTGCGGAAACACGCGAGCAACTGGGCGGCTACTTCCTGATCGATGCCAAGGATATCAACGAAGCGATCACGATCGCTTCACGAATCCCCGGCGCTCGAAAGGGCACTGTCGAAGTCCGCCCTGTCATAGAACTCAGTGGCCTTCCCGAAACCTCAAGTAAACAGTTGACAACAGCCAAGTAAACCAAGCCCCCGAGAACGTATTTTGAAATCCCCCTCCCTTGTACAGCATTATGCATGTGCTATCACTTTGGCGTTCGGGAAAGGACTTAAGTGCGAGCATGCAGTGCTATGATAGCTTGCGAATCGTACTTAACTCGTTTGTTGAACGTCGTACCTGCTAGCACCTGCATAAAGCTGTTTTAGGGAGGGGTAAGGGAGGGTTCGAAAGCCTTACCCCAACGGCTTTTTTGCTCGCTCTATTGAATGATGCATTGAGAATGAACGCGCCAGTTTGGCTGTCAGCTATCGGCAAAACAGATTGGCCGACAGCCCAATGTCCCGTTCAGTTTCAATGCAATCATCAATAAGTAGCTCAACCCCAACAATCGCAACAAGTCGAGAACCAAATGAAATACATGCTGCTGTGCTACGACGACGAAAAAGCTTGGGAACAAGCGGGCGATGCCGCGCTCCAAGCGGCCATGCAGGAAGCCGTGCAACTCACCCATGAAATCGCCGCCAAGGGCCAATATTTGGAAGCAGCCCCGCTCGAAACATCATCGCAAGCGGCCAGCGTTCGCGTGCGAGAAGGCAAAGCCCAAGTCACGAACGGCCCCTTTGCCGAAACACGCGAAGTGCTCGGCGGCTATTACCTGATCGACGTCCCCAACCTCGACGAAGCCATCCGCATCGCCGAGAAACACCCAGGCGCACGGCTTGGCACCGTCGAAATTCGTCCCGTCGTCGAGCTGCCTGGTTTGCCCATGCCTTAACGATCGCAACAAATTCCGCCCGCAAAACAAAATCAGTTTATTCACACACTTATAACGAGAGACTCCCATGTTCGTTCAACCCTACTTGTTCTTTGACGGCCGATGCGAAGAAGCACTCGAGTTCTACAAAAAAGCCCTCGGGGCTGAAGTGGAATACATGATGCGATTCAGCGAATCGCCCGATCCTCAAACAAAGCAAAACTGCCCTCCAGGCACAGAAAATAAAATCATGCACGCTAACGTGCGGATTCGCGATACCCAAATCATGGCCTCCGACGGCCAATGCACGGGCTTAACAAAATTCGACGGAATTGGCCTCACCCTCAACGCCGCAGACGCGGCCGATGCAAATAAACTCTTTGCAGCGCTCAGCGAAGGTGGCCAAGTCCAAATGCCACTGATGGAGACTTTCTTTGCTCACAGCTTCGGAATGGTTGCCGACAAGTTCGGCATAACCTGGCTCATCATTGCCGCAAAACAGCCCGAATGAAGTACAGATTTGTCCGCAGATGTCGCAAATGTTCGCAGATTTTTATTAAAGAACTCTAACAAAACCGACTGAGAGAGGGAGACAGTCCCATTTTGCTCCGAAGACTCCGCAAAATTGGGACAGTCCCCGCTGGTTTTGTTAGAGTTCCTAAGGGTTGAATCAAATCATAAACTCCTCAAATCAATCTGCGTTCATCTGCGTAATCTGCGGACCCAAATTGTCCTCCTAAATCACGTCGATACGCTTTGAAAGGCAAGTCATGTCAACTCATCAAGCCGATCCCGCCGATGCATCCGTCCCGGCGATGCCTTCGAAAAGCAGTTGGAAGAAAATCCTAGGTTATCTGGCGTTAGCTTTCGTCGCTTTGATCGCCGTCTTGTGCATAGTCGTCGCTGCCCAGCCGGAAGACTTCGCAGTCTCCCGATCGATGACAATGGCCGCTTCTCAGGCGGCCGTTTTCGAGCAAGTGAACGACTTTCATCATTGGGAAGCGTGGTCGCCCTGGGTGAAGATGGATCCCAACGCCAAAGGCACGTATGAAGGTCCCTCGTCGGGCGAAGGTAGCATCTTCCGCTGGGATGGAAACAACGACGTCGGCGCGGGTAGCATGACGATCTTGAAGAGCGAGCCCAACGAACTAGTTCAAATCAAACTCGACTTCATTCGTCCTATGGAAGGAACGAGCGACGTGGAGTTCGACCTGGAGCCACAAGGCGATCAAACCCTCGTCACTTGGAGCATGTCTGGAAAAAACAACTTCATGGGCAAAGCGATCAGCCTCGTGATGGATTGCGACAAAATGATGGGTGATTGGTTCGAAGAGGGTCTCACCAGTATGAAAGCGATCGTGGAAAAGCCCGCGACGAACTAACCTCCTCTAACTTACGAGATTACTTTTATGACTGTCACAAATGAAACCGTCACTCCCACTACTTCGAAAGTATCGCGTTGGGCCGGCGTCGGCCTCACCACTTTAACCGGGCTCGCGCTGATTTTCAGCGGTGTCATGAAAGTGAGCGCCTCTTCATTCATTGTCGAAGAATTCAACCGACTCGGTTGGCCAGATTCTATCGTTGTCGGCATCGGAATTCTTGAACTCGTTTGTGCCTTGTTGTACTTGATTCCCCAAACGTCCGTGCTGGGAGCAATTTTGCTCACAGGCTACTTGGGCGGTGCCGTGGCAACTCACGTTCGACTTCCCGAAAACTTTGCCTCGCCAATCGTCATCGGGGTGCTTGCATGGTTGGGTTTATATCTGCGTGAACCACGACTGCGAGCGATCCTGCCATTCAGAAATTAGTCGCTATTGAGAATATGAAACATTCTAATTCCTCATGTAGGAGGCGTCTCCGACGCGCCGATACCGCTCTCAAATTGAAAACGGGAGCGGCCTCAGAGAGGCCTCCTACAGTCAACCCGTCCTCAGCGAACCATGAGGTCTTTTTATGAGCGGCGTTCGAGTTCTCGTTGGCACTCGCAAAGGTGCGTTCATCCTTACTTCAGACGGTAAACGAGAGAACTGGTCCGTCAGCGGTCCACACTTCGCCGGCTGGGAAATCTACCACCTGAAGGGGTCCTCGGTTGATCCTAACCGCATTTACGTTTCCCAAACGAGTGGCTGGTTCGGCCAAATCATTCAACGTTCCGACGACGGCGGCAAAACGTGGTATCAACCCGGCACGCCACCGGGCGAGGAGTTGAAATCGCCCGAAGGCTTTCCCATGGGCGAGAGCAATAAGTTCGCCTACGACACATCGCCAACAACCGGCAAGCCGCTCACGACTCATCAATGGTACGACGGCACGCAACACCCGTGGGAATTCAAACGGGTATGGCACTTGGAACCGTCGCTGAGCGACCCGAACACGGTGTTTGCCGGAGTTGAAGACGCGGCCATTTTCCGCACCACCGATGGCGGCATCACGTGGCACGAACTAGCCGGATTACGCGGCCACGGCACGGGACCGCAGTGGGCTCCGGGGGCCGGCGGCATGGGTTGCCATACGATTCTCATCGATCCTACCAACCACGATCGCATGTACGTGGCCATCTCGGCAGCCGGCGCGTTTCGCACCGAAGATGCCGGAAAGACTTGGACTCCAATCAATCGCGGTCTGCAATCGCAATACATCCCCGATCCCGACGCCGAGGTAGGCCACTGCGTGCATCGCATCGCTCTCCACGGCGCGCGGCCAGGCGTGTTGTTCATGCAGAAGCACTGGGACGTGATGCGAACCGATAACTCGGGCGACCAATGGCACGAAATCAGCGGCGACCTGCCGTCCGACTTCGGCTTCCCGATCGAAATCAACGCCCACGAGCCGGACACCGTGTATGTCATTCCCATCAAGAGCGACAGCGAGCACTACCCGCCCGAGGGCAAATTGCGCGTGTACCGCAGCCGCACGGGCGGTAACGATTGGGAACCGCTCACGAACGGCTTGCCGCAAGAAAACTGTTATGTGAACATCTTGCGCGATGCAACGTGCGTGGATTCCCTCGACCCGTGTGGCATTTATTTCGGCACCACCGGCGGGCAGGTTTACGTGTCGCCCAACAACGGCGATTCGTGGAAACCCATCGTGCGCGATCTTCCGGCCGTGCTTTCCTTAGAAGTGCAGATGTTGTCATGATCCGCGTTGCCATTCCCTACCACCTGCGAACCCTGTCGCGCATTACGGGCGAAGTCGAACT
Organism: uncultured Planctomycetaceae bacterium; assembly: GCA_964618225.1. Classification (GTDB taxonomy): domain Bacteria; phylum Planctomycetota; class Planctomycetia; order Pirellulales; family Lacipirellulaceae; genus JABDGM01. The sequence continues at coordinate 3,989 of CAZTWS010000029.1, read as the reverse complement.
GGAAGTTGTTGAGCCCGTGACGATCCAAGCAGTGCTCGACGCATTGGAGGCGCGATACCCCATGCTGTGCGGCACGATTCGAGATCAAACGAGCGGCCAGCGACGCCCGTTCCTGCGGTTCTACGCCTGCGAGCAAGATTTCTCGAACGACCCGCCCGAAACCGAGTTGCCGGCAGCGGTTGCGAATGGAAAGGAGCCGTTCCTGGTGATCGGCGGCATCGCGGGTGGTTGAGTTGGAAGGAAGCCATCCAAACCACAAGTTAGCAACCAATCTCTAAGGGATAACAAAAACAACTTCGGCAGATGGGATTCACCACAGAGACACGGAGGGCACGGAGATTCGGAAGAGCTTTATTAACCACGAAGGCACAAAGGATTTGTAGGATGCGGGATAGTGGATACAGGGAGCAGGGTATCCTACTGAATGCCTTGGTCCTGCTCCCCGCATCCACCATCCTGAATCCTAAATCAATAATTCTTCTTTGTGCCTCGTGGTTCAATTACTTCTCTTCTCCTTGCTCCACGCTTCATCCTCCGTGCCCTCCGTGTCTCTGTGGTTATTCTGAAAATGAGGAAGTTATTATTGAAGCGTTCCTAAGGGCATCGCTAACATTGGTGTTTCGCGTGTTTTCGAGTTCTGCGACAATTTGCTGTGGTATCTGATCAGTCCTTAGCTGAGGTAATAACCATGAGTGAAGAACGCCCTAACATACATCACCCTGCCCTGGTCGATATTTCACTACTCGCACTGCGGATCGTGGTGGGGGTGATTTTCGCCGCGCACGGTGCGCAGAAAATGTTCGGCTGGTTCGGAGGGAATGGTCTGCAGAAGACCGTCGAGATGATGGGCGGCGGTGTACTGCCCTACCTTGTTTCGATTGGCGAGTTTTTCGGCGGCGTGGGAATCATCTTCGGTTTCCTCACGCGGTTCTCGGCGCTGGCCAATATCGTGATCATGATCGGTGCCATCGCAATGGTCCACGGCGCGAACGGTTTTTTCTTGTCCAACAAAGGCTACGAATACAACCTGGCTCTCATCGGTTTGCTGCTGCCGATTTTCCTTTGCGGGCCGGGCCGGCTGTCACTCACCCACCTGCTCTTGCCGAAGTCGCCGCAAACAGGCCGACCGCCGATTGTCATCGAATAACCTCGCCGATAGTCACCCAAATGCTATGTTGGAAACCGCTATGGCTTCTTGAACATTGAGCTGTTGCGATCACCCTGAGAAAGCAAGAACGCGAACAAGTCGAGCAGTTCGTCTTCGTTGAGCGTATTCAGCAATCCCGATGGCATCATTGAAGTTGGCGACTGCTCGAGTTCTTCGATGTCGTCTGGCCGAACGGTAACCATCGCCGTGGGGTCGAGCATGTCGGTATTGATGTAAATGTTGCCGCCGCCGTAGTTGGTGATACGGCCCGTGACGACGCGGCCATCGGTGGTGATGGCCGTGACCGCCGCGTATTGGTCGTTGATCACTTTGCTCGGCTCGATGACCGATTCCAGAATATCGGCAGCCGCGAATCGGCCCGAAAGATTGGTGAGATCAGGTCCTACTGCTCCGCCGTCGCCATCGAAGCGGTGGCAGCTGTAGCAATTGACCGCGGCGAACATCGATTTACCGTGCTCGAAATCGCGGCCTTTTAGCTTGGTATCCAGCAGTTTTTGGACTTCTTCCTGTGTCCATTCTTTAACAACAGGGCGGGCCGCGGCTGGCTGGCCCGCGACGCCTGAAGGTGGCTCCGCATTGATGATGTCTTTCAGGGCATCAACCTCCTCGTCGGTCATGCCTTTCAAGGAATCTGCCTTAAGCTCGTCGATGAAGGTGCGGAAGTTCACGCCGCCGCGATACGACTGCGCTTTATGGAACCATTCGAATAACTGGCGGCGAAGCTCTGGGGTCCAACCCGTTTTAAGGAATCGTAGCGAACGGGCGAGGTCCATTTGCTCTTCTTGAGTGCGAGCCGCCTGCAATAGTTCGATTCCTTTTGAGGCAGCACCGGGTGCCTGCAGATAGCAAAGCAATTCAGTGAGTAGCACGTTGGCTTCGCGCTGTTTTGCCGGATACATCGAGTCGAAATACGCGATGAGTTCTTTACGGGCAGGCTCGTCGGGAGCGCCCAGTCGGTAGAGCGTGAGTCCGTAGAGCCGTAGGAGTTCGAGGCGTTCTTCGTTCGACAAAGCTACCGGATCAAGACGTTTCAGAGCGGCCAGCACGGCGGGTTGCAAGGGGTTTCGTTGCGCGGCGTCGGCCGGGAAGGTGGGGGCCGGCGTATCGAGGTCCTGGTCGACCGGCTTGAACGAACGTGGGAACATGCGAACCAGCGCGGTGAGCGCCGCAAGCGAGGCACGTGGATTGGTTTCGTCCAGTGCGCGTTGCTGCCATTTCTCCACGGGTTGATGTTCGAGAGCGGTTCGAGCCGCGCTGCGAATGAAGCGGTCGGAATCGCTCAGATATTGCCAAGCCTTTTCCACAGCGTCCGGATGATCGCCCAAGTGCAATTCCTCGAGCGAGTGACGAACCGTGCGTTCTTTGGTCACCTCGGGTGTCATGTCGATCGGTGCCGTTGACTCTTTGCCGACATAGGTTACCCGGTAGAGCCCCGACTGCACGCCGCGCCCACCGATGGTGAAGTACATGGCACCATCGTGCGGGTTGATGACGACATCGGTGAGTGGCAGCGGAGTGGAAGACAGGAAATCCTCGAGCTTGCCTGTGTACGAGGAACCTTCCGGCTTCAGGTGCAGCGCGTACATTTTGCCGAATGTCCAATCGCATAAGAACAAAGCCGATTGATACGCGGCCGGAAAGCGCGCACCATAACCAAACACAACGCCAGTCGGCGAACCGGGGCCAAGATTAACCACTGGTGGCAGCGTATCCGAGTAGTATTCGGGCCACTTCGCGCTGCCGTTTCTCCAACCCCAATCGGCACCGCTCACAACATGGCAAACACGGGTCGGGCGATACCAAGGCGCGCCGATGTCCCACTCCATGTCGGAATCGTAGGTAAACAGTTCGCCGTCTTTGTCGAAGGCGGCATCGAACTCGTTGCGGAAACCGCTCGAAACAAGCTCCCAATTCTTGCCGTCTGGATCGACGCGATAGATCACACCGGCAGGCGGCGGCGTGCCTCGCATGAAACCGGCACCGTAGATGCGCGGCAGAAGCTGGTCTTCATCCCATACACGCGGTACGCGAGAAGTGTTGATCTCCGTGAACTTGGTATTGTTGCCGACGATGAGATAGAGCGATTTGCCATCCGGTGCGAGAAGAATTGCATGGGGGCCATGGTCGCGATGGCCATCGAGCCGGCGAAGCAACTCGACCGAATCGTACTGGTCGTCGCCATCGGTATCGCGGACGCGGTAGAAACCGTTGACGTAGGGTTCGTCGCGTCCGTTGACCATTACATAGAGGTCGCCAAACGCGCAGAGCAGGCCTTGAGCCTGACCGATTTCGACCGGAATTTGTTCAACTTTTACCTCGCCCCGCTCGCCTTTGGGAGGAACCGTGACTCGGTACAGCGGTCCCGATTCGTCGCTCACGATGAGACGGCCCTTGGGATCGACCGCCATGTTGACCCAGGTGCCTTGCTGATCGCGCGGCACACTGTAAATGAGTTCGGCCTCGAAGTCCTTGGCCACTTTGATCTTTTCGGCCGCGGTTGCCTGACGGTCAAGTTTAGCTGCTCCCCCGACTGGTTTATCGTTGCCGACTGCAAGCACCCCAAGCGCGAGGGAAACAAATGAGGTAAGAACGATTCCTGAAAGCAAACGCATCGTTGCTGAACTCCGGTGGGACCAATCGAGGGGGCCTTGCATTATAGTTAAAAAGTTTGCCATCGGGGGTAGTTTGGCATCGCTTATTTTTTGACTCTGGGGTTAGATATTCCTAGGGGATGACGCAAAAATAACTTCGGCAGATGGGATTCGCCACGGAGGATGAAGCAGGGAGCGTGGAGCAAGGAGCAGGGAGAAGAGAAGACGGA
>CAZTWS010000028.1:0-39856 GCA_964618225.1 uncultured Planctomycetaceae bacterium | reverse complement strand
ATGACGCTACCCGGCACTTGAGACAGATCGGCCTGATCTTTAGCAGTGACCACCGCGTGAGATAACGCAAACCCGCACATTATCGCAACAACGAACGGCACGCGATTCCAACAGTTATTTACCATCACCACCTCAACAAAAAATCGTCACTGAATGTCGATGACATTTCCAGCGGAAGTGCTTCCACAAATAGTTGCAGATCAGCTCGACCTTCGCTAGAATCGCAAGAACTGTGGAATTCCAATGAATGGTAATTGGTATTAATGAGACTGTCTACACATTGGGCTAAATTTTAATGAGCCCCTATGGAACTTCGCATCCCCCGACGTAATGCAACAGCACCAGCAATTCAGACATCTGGAATTCCACAATGTATGTCGAGCTTTGGATTCGAGGACTCCGCGTCAAAACGCCTTGCAATAAAAATCGGCCGTAGCCGCTGCCATGAATACCCCCCACCGAAAATTCCAAGGCGTCATCGTTCCGTTAGTCACCCCGCTATCCAGCCGAAGCGAACTAGATCTCCCTGGCCTCGAGCGACTTGTCGAACACGTCATCAATGGCGGAGTTCACGGCATATTTCTGCTTGGCACCACTGGCGAATCTGCCGCCATTTGCAACGACTTACGTCGAAAACTGGTCGACCATGTATGTAAGCAAGTGCAAGGTCGTGTCCCAGTGCTCGTAGGAATATCGGACACAGCCGTCCTCGAATCGCTGCGGTTAGCAGAGCATGCCGCCTCCGCGGGAGCCGATGCGGTCGTCGTCACCACACCCTTCTATCTCCCGCTAGAGTCCCGCGAACTCGTGCGTTACGTGCGCACGGTGAGCCAGGAATCGTCGTTGCCGGTGCTTCTATACAACATGCCGGAACTTACAAAGACTTGGTTTTCGATCGAGGTTTTGCAGCAACTACTCGAACTAGAGAACATCGCGGGCCTCAAAGATAGCTCTGCTGACTTGAACTATTTCTCTGCAGCTCAGAAGATCATGTCGCAGAGGCCAGATTGGTCGTTGTTCATCGGCTCCGATTCGCTCATGTCCACCGCCGTTCGCAACGGAGCCCATGGCGGCGTCACCGGCGGTGCCAACGTTTGCCCGGCGCTTTTCTCAAAGCTCTATGAAGCGTCACTCGCTAACGACCTGAGCCTTATGGAGATGCTCCAAGCCAGAATTACGGAACTAGCCAACATCTATCAATTTGGCGAATACGCAGTCGGTTCGATCCGAGGTATCAAATGCGCTCTACATCAAATGGATATTTCCAACGACATCTTGGCGGAGCCTTTTTACCCTGCCAACGATTCCGAGCGTCATTCAATTGAATCCACGCTACAGCGTTTAGGTCTCATTGCCGCTAAGGGGCACAATGACACGTCCATCCATCGTTTCGACACGCCTTCCTCTCCAAAGCGTATTTACGGCTCGCCGGTAGTTACAAATACGCCTTGCGAAGAATCAGCCTAAAAACCGGCTGTGTTTGAGGTGTCCCAGGCCTTTTCCATTCCAGTCATTGTTTGTTGCGAGAGGCTGCCATGAGGCGTAAAATGAACAACTGCCAACCGCCCAGGCTGGAATTCTACTTGCTTACGGAAACATCGCACGGCAGCACCCTTGGCCAAATCCCTGGCCAGTTCGGTACTTCGGCGACTGAATTGAAAACCTCGCCACGCATGACGCAGAGTTCGCTTACACATCGCGCTTACGTTTTACTACAAGAGCGCATTCTCTCTGGCGAGCTGGCTCCTGGCAGCCTCGTTTCCGAAAACCGCCTGGCAAAAGAAATGGGCATCAGCCGCACTCCAGTCGGCGAAGCCATTCGTCAACTGGCCCAAGAGGGCTACGTCCGCCAGGTTCCGCGTTACGGCACGATCGTTCGCTCGATCGAACCGAAAGATATCGAAGAACTCTACGAAATGCGCGAAGCGCTAGAAAGCTTTGCGGCAGCCAAAGCGGCTCGTCGCATCACTTCGCTTCAACTCGCTCAACTCGAAGTGCTCTGCTCGACAATCGAAAAAATCGCCGAAGAGCCCCAAAATAACGCCGCTTTAGATATCCCTGCACTACGGCGATTCCTGACGGCCGACCTCACATTCCATTTACTCATTGTCAAAGCGGCGGGCAACCAGCGACTCTTGAATACCATTCGCGAAACGCGAACCATGTCACAAATCTTTCGTTTGCGACGCCACGAGCCCGATAACTCGGTCGTTAAACGCGCTAGCCAAATGCACCGTCGTATTCTCACAGCACTTAGCCAGAGCGATTCGGCAGCGGCTAGCGAATATATGGCCGAACACATTCGCGCCTCCCGCGAAGACACGCTCGCCTACTTGGCTAAAGAACAACAACGCAACCATACCGACGTCGCCTCTCTTCTTGAACTCCCCGATGAAGTTCGCCTCGAACTAACTCGCATCGAGGAAGATGAGGTACGCGAGTCCAAGAGCTAGAGCACTTTTCAAGTTCGTATACCGACACTTAATGGGGGTGGCTGCCGGGCTCTTTGAGAATTTCCGTCGCAGCATTCTTCATCGCTCTTGCCCCTCCGCCATTCACGACAAAATCGCCACAAGGTCTGCGATTCACAACGAAGTTCGTGAACCTTCGACCTCGGCCAGTTGTCCTTTGTCCTATTGAAGACAGCACAGCGATTAGCCCACGCTCCTTCTGGCCGATAGCTGACAGCTCACGACCGACAGCTTTCATCGGGTTCAATAACGCGCAGTTCCCCATTAAAACCTCACCAGGTAGGGTTAGCTGCCAAACACTCGCGGGTTTTCACCCACTTGCATCCCTGTTGGTTCAATTCAACTAGCGCCTCGTCGTTGTACTTATTCGACTAGCCTACCTATGATGGGTAATACCAATTGGCGGTTGGTACACAACGATCGCACCCACCTCAGATTCATTTCCGAACGCGCGCCGCTCATCTCATGCGTCGACAAAACCTAGCGCTCACGCTGTTTTCTCCATCCAAGCTCGTAGGGATACTCTGTGTCTTCCTCGGCTGCCAGAAAGCGTCGCCGCCTCCGCCTCTGCCCAATGTAATCGAAGTCATCACGGCAAATCCAATCGTCAAGCAAATTGTCGAATGGGACGACTACACGGCACGTCTCGAACCAATCGAATTCGTCGCCGTTCGCGCTCGTGTCGGTGGATTTTTGCAATCAATTCACTTCACCGAAGGCGACATCGTCCAACAAGGCGACCTTCTGTGCGTCATCGATCCCAGACCTTACGAGGCCATCGTTAAACAAGCCGAAGCGGCCGTGCGGCAAGCCAAAGCACAAGAAGTCGAAGCCAAATCAGCCGTCGCCCGCATGCACGCACAACGCCGCGAAGCCGAGTCGCAACTCGTGCTCGATCAACAAAGCTATCGCCGCGCCGAGTCGCTCGTCAGCAGTAACGCCATCTCGCGTGAAGATTTCGACATCCGCGCCGCGGCACTCGAAAAGTCCAAAGCCGTTCTTGAATCCGCCGATGCCGACATCGCCACTGCCGAAGCGGCCATCGTTGGCGCTACAGCCGCCGTTGGCACCGCGGAAGCCGCCCTCGAATCCGCCCAGCTAGACCTCAGCTACACTCAAGTCCGGGCTCCCGTCGGCGGACGCATCAGTCGCCGTGAAGTCACCGAGGGAAACCTCATCAGCGGCGGCACGGCCGACTCCACGCTGCTCACTAGCATCGTGTCGCTCGATCCTATCCACTGCACGTTCGATGCAGACGAAGCCGCATTCCTGAAATATTCCCGCTTAGCGGCCTCCGGCTCTCGTGCAAGTTCGCGCGAGAGTAAGAACCCGGTCTACCTCGCCCTTGCCGACGAATCACCCAAGTACCCGCACACCGGCCACATGGATTTCGTCGACAACCGCTTCGATCCCAACACGGGCACCATGCGCGGCCGCGCGATCTTCCGTAACCCGGATTTCATTCTCACGCCCGGGCTCTTCGCACGAGTCCGCATCCCCGGCAGCGGCACCTACAACGCCATCCTGATCCCCGATTCAGCCATCCTCACCGATCAGGCCGAAAAGTTTGTCTATCTCGTGGCCGACGACGGTTCGATCCAGCGCCAGAACATCAAAACCGGCCCTGTCGTCCACGGTCTGCGAATCGTGCGCGAAGGTCTCAAAGGCGGCGAAAAGGTCATCACCCGCGGCTTGCAACGCATCCGGCCCGATGTCACCGCAACCGCCAAAATGGAACCCATCAAAATCAACAACAGCGATGGCCTGCCCGATAGCTACGTACCAGTCCCTGAAAGTGAATGGATTTCGCGAAGCACCGCGGAACTAAAACGCAACGGCGGTGCCCCGGCAAAAGCGGCAACGACCGCCGCCATGCCGGCTGCCGGCACCTTGCCCACCGTGCTGCCCACCTCCGCTTCTGCTCCTGCCCCCACGAAGCCCTAACGCAAATCCATCTCTCTCTCCGCATAACCTCGCATGCGAATCGTTCATTTCTTTATCGATCATCCGATCTTCGCGACGGTCTTATCGATCGTGATCGTGATCCTCGGCACGGTAGCGTACTTCTCGCTGCCTGCCGCCCAGTACCCAGACGTCATTCCCCCCACGATCGTCGTGCGTGCCGCATACCCGGGGGCTTCTCCCGAAGTCATCGCAGAAACCGTCGCTACGCCGATCGAGCAAGAAATCAACGGCGTCGAAAACATGCTCTACATGTCGTCGCAATCCACCATGGATGGCGCGATGACGCTCACCATCACATTCCGCTTGGGAACCGACCTTAACGAAGCCCAGGTGCTAGTCCAAAATCGCGTGGCCGTCGCCGAACCGCGCCTGCCCGAAGAAGTCCGCCGTCTGGGCGTTACCACGCTCAAATCGTCGCCCGACTTATTGATGGTCGTCCACCTCGTATCGCCAGACAAGCGGTTCGATCAACTCTATCTCGGCAATTATGCATTGATTCAGCTTCGCGACACATTGGCCCGTGTCGACGGCGTGGGCGACGTTCTCCCGTTCGGTCTGCGCGAATACAGCATGCGCATCTGGCTCGATCCCGAGCGTATGGCCCACCTTTCGCTTACCCCCGGAGACGTTCTCAGCGCCCTCCGCGAGCAAAACGTGCAAGTTGCCTCGGGCGTTCTCGGCCAGGCTCCCGTCCCCAAAGGCCAAGAGTACCAGATCACACTCAACACGCTCGGTCGCCTGTGGGATCCCGATCAATTCGACAAAGTCATCATCAAAACGGGCGACGACGGCCGCGTCGTCCGCCTCCGCGACGTTGCTCGCACCGAGCTCGGCGCTCGCGACTACACGGTCAACAGTTACCTCAACAACGAAACAGCCGTGGCGCTCGTCATCTCGCAACGCCCCGGTTCTAACGCACTTGCCACTTCCGACGGTGTTGAAGCCGCCATGGAAGAACTCTCCAAGAACTTCCCCAAAGGCCTCGAGTACCGCATCGTTTACAACCCGACAATCTTCGTTCGCGAATCGATCGAGTCGGTTATCCATACTCTGTACGAAGCCGTTTTCCTCGTCGTCATCGTCGTGCTCGTGTTCCTTCAGAACTGGCGAGCCAGCATCGTGCCGCTGTTGGCGATCCCGATCTCGCTGATCGGCACGCTTGCCGCGATGGCAGCCTTCGGATTCTCGCTGAACATGCTCTCACTGTTCGGCCTCGTGCTCGCCATCGGCATTGTCGTCGACGATGCGATCGTCGTCGTGGAAAACGTCGAACGCCACATCGCCGAAGGCCTCTCTCCTCGCGATGCTTCCCACAAAGCCATGGACGAAGTCACGGGTGCTGTTATCGCCATCGCCTTTGGCCTGTCGGCCGTATTCGTTCCTACCGCATTCCTGGCCGGCATCACGGGGCAGTTCTTCCGGCAGTTCGCGCTCACGATCGCCGTCTCTACCATGCTCTCGGCCTTCGTTTCGCTCACCCTTACTCCCGCACTCTGCGCCATTCTGCTCGAACCGCACGGCGCGAAGCGCGACTGGTTCGGTCGACTCTGGAACTTCCTCTTCGGTTGGTTCTTCCGCCTGTTCAACAGGGCATTCGATTTCGCCAGCAACGCCTACGCCGGAACCGTCCGCATCCTCGTGCGACATTCCTACTTGGCTGTCATCGTGTATGCCGCTCTGCTCGGCCTAACCATCTACGGCTTCCAAGTCGTGCCACGCGGCTTCATTCCGCCACAAGATAAAGGTTACCTCATCACCGCCTTCCAACTGCCAGACGGCGCGTCGCTGGAGCGCACCGATAAAGTCGTCCACGATGCCACCGAAATGCTGCTCGCCACCCCCGGCGTTCGCTACTGCGTGGGCTTCTCTGGTTTCTCGGGGGCCACGCGCGCAAATAGCTCGAACGCGGGGGCCGTGTTCGTTGGCCTCGATCCGGTCGAAGAGCGCGTCGAGAAGGGCATCACCGCCAATGCGCTCATCGCCACGCTACAAGAGAAGATGAATACTATTCCCGACGCGCAGATCTTCGTCATCGCGCCGCCACCCGTCCAAGGCCTTGGCACGGCCGGCGGATTCAAGTTCGTCGTGCAAGATCGCGCCGCCCGTGGCAACCTCGCACTCCAAGCGTCTACCGATGAGCTGGTTGCACGCACCTATCAAGATCCATCGTTATTCGGCGTATTCTCAACCTTCACTGCTACCACCCCGCAGCTCTATGCCGATGTTGACCGCGTTAAAGCGCAAATGATGAACGTGCCTCTCTCGAACATCTTCGAAGCACTGCAAGTGAATCTGGGGTCGGCTTACGTGAACGACTTCAACTCGTTCGGCCGCACGTTCCAAGTTCGCGCCCAGGCAGAAGGCAACTACCGACAACTAGAAGACGACATTCGCCTCATTAAAACTCGCAACCGCGATGGCCAAATGGTGCCGCTCCCTTCCGTGCTCAACCTCGAGTGGAAGAGCGGCCCCGATCGCGTTGTCCGCTACAACATGTTCCCAGCCTCCGAAGTACAGGGCGACTCCGCACCTGGCTACAGTTCCAGCCAAGCCATGACCACCATCGAACGCCTCGGTGCAGAAGTCCTGCCTCCCGGCACGACCATCGAATGGACCGACCTCGCGTACCAAGAACGACTCGCCGGCAACACGGCCCTCTATATCTTCCCGCTATGCGTGCTGTTCGTGTTCCTCGTCCACGCTGCCGAATACGAAAGCTGGGCACTGCCGCTCGCCATCATTCTCATCGCCCCGGTGTGCATCCCCTTCGCGCTCGCGGGCGTGTACTACCGCGGCATGGATAATAACCTCATCACCCAAATCGGCTTCGTCGTGCTCGTCGGTTTAGCCGCCAAGAATGCCGTGCTCATCGTCGAGTTCGCCAAACAACAAGAAGACGAAGGCCTCGATCGCTTCTCCGCGGCCGTCGAAGCATGCCGCCTCCGCCTGCGACCAATCCTCATGACCTCGTTCGCATTCATTCTTGGCGTGGTCCCCATGGCCATCGCCGTCGGCCCCGGCTCCGAAATGCGACAAGTACTCGGTACCGCCGTATTCTTCGGCATGCTCGGCGTCACGATCTTCGGCCTGTTCCTCACGCCAGCTTTCTACGTTATCCTCCGTGGCATCAGCACTTGGCTCCGCCCCGAGAGAAAAATCCACCATCCCACCCATTAACCCCCGCCGCTTGCGGCTTAGCGCTCACGCCCCTACAAAAACGTACTTCCCCAAAAAATCCACATCCACTCTCCCCCCCTCGCGCCCTTATTAACCGGTAACTGCGTGTTCCCGAAGCGAGCCGGGCCGTCCCCGGCCCCGTCCAAAACGACAACATCGCCTACTCGCTCAAAGAAGACCAGCGGCCCCCGCAACAGTCCATCAAATTCGGTGGAGCGCCGTGGTTTCTCAATAGGGCTGCTCAAGTCTCCACGATAACATTCCATTGGCGGAACTTCTCATGTCGTCCCTAAGCCAAAAAATCTTTCTCTGCACACTGGCATTCTTAACCGTTAGCGTCGCAGTCTTCACCCCCGCCCGTGCTGCCAATATCACGACGCCCGTAAACGTCATGACGGAACTCACATTCCAGTCAGCCTCCGATCACGCCGACCCTTTCAACACAGTCACCCTCGACGCAGTCGTCACCACGCCCAGCGGCGCGAAACTCCGTGTTCCCGCCTTTTGGGCCGGTAAAAATATCTGGAAAGTACGCTACGCCTCGCCAGAAGTCGGCACGCATCACTTCGCCACCGAGTGCAACCAATCGTCAGACACCGGACTTCACGGCACCCAAGGTCAAATCGAAGTTCAGCCATACACAGGCTCGAATCCGCTCTATCAACACGGCCCCATCCGTGTCGCCGCCAATAAACGCCACTTCGAACACGCCGACGGCAAACCTTTCTTCTGGCTCGGCGATACTTGGTGGATGGGCCTCTGCCATCGCATGCAATGGCCAGACGACATCCACAAACTAACCGCCGACCGCAAACAAAAAGGTTTCAACGTCATTCAAATCGTCGCCGGCCTCTATCCAGACATGCACCCGTTCGACCCGCGCGGTGCGAATGAAGCTGGCTTCCCCTGGCAGCCCGAGTATGCCGCCATCCGCCCCGAATATTTCGACGCCGCCGACGAGCGACTCATGTACCTTGTCGATCAAGGATTCACCCCTTGCATCGTCGGCGCGTGGGGATACTTCATGCCGTGGATGGGCGTCGAAAAAATGAACCAACATTGGCGCTACCTCATCGCGCGCTACGGCGCGATGCCCGTCGTTTGGTGCGCCGCCGGCGAAGCGAACTTGCCATGGTATCTCGCTCAAGGGTTTCCCTACGACGATCGCGAGCAAGTCACCAAATGGACCGAAGTGATGCGTTACATCCGCGCCACCGACCCCTATCAACGACCGCTCACCATCCACCCCACCGGCCTCGGTAGACTCAGCGCACGTAACGCGGCAGACGATCCCACGCTGCTCGACTTCGATCTGTTGCAAACTCCCCATGCTGGCCGCGAGGCCGTCGATCCCACCGTTCGCACCGTTCAAGAGTCGTACCACGACACGCCACGCATGCCGGTCATTAATGGCGAAGCCGCGTACGAAATGCTGGGCGATAGCATTCCCACCAAGTGGACGCGCCAAATGTTCTGGCTCTGTATGACCAACGGTGCCGCTGGGCACACCTACGGTGCGAACGGCATTTGGCAATGCAATCGTCCCGGCCAGCCTCATGGTCCTTCGCCGCATCACCCGCCCGATAGCGCCGGCTACGGCAAAATCCCTTGGACCGAGTCGATGAACCTCGCCGGCTCGGCTCAAGTCGGCCACGGCAAACGGCTCTTCGAAAAATACTCCTGGCAGAAGTTTACGCCCCATCCCGAGTGGGCCACGTATGCAAGCGATCCCAGCTTCGCGCAAATCGAGTGGAATCAATGGATATGGTTCCCCGAGGGTAACCCCGCTGTCGATGCACCAGTCGCAAAACGCCGATTCCGCAAAACGTTCACCATCGACGACCCCGCGGCACTCACCTCTGCGTCGCTCGGCATCACGGCTGACGACCGATTTGTCGCCTACATCAATGGCCAACGCATCGCTGAAAATTCCGATTGGCATTCTCCAAGGTTACTCGATAGTCTCCGCCATCTTCGCCCAGGTAAAAATGTCATTGCGATCGAAGCCGAAAACGTGCCGGTCCCTTTCGCCAACCCGGCAGGATTGCTCGCAAGTCTTCAGCTTCGCACCGCGACGAGCACACACAACATCGCCACCGACGAAACTTGGCTCTGCTCGAACGACACGGCCACCGATTCTGCCGATTGGACCACGCTCGAATTCAACGACTCAAGCTGGACCAAGTCGCAAGAATTGGCTCCCTACGGCGGCTCTCCGTGGGGCAAATTTCAACCCTCTGCCAGCTATGGCCCCTACGCGACCGGTATTCCAGGCCAAGTACGCATCATTTATGTTCCAGAACGTAAATCGGTAATCGTCAATAATATAGAACAAGGGGCAACCTACCGCGTTGCCGCTTTCGACCCCCAATCCGGCAAAACCATCAAATTGGGGCCCTTTACTAATAACCAATTCTCGCCAGACGACACTTACCTCGTCGATGGTACCCCGGTCACAATCCCCGCCACCGACGACTGGGTGCTCATCCTAGAAAACATCGATTAAAATACCCATAACCGATCACAAGTTCGCTCAAATAACAGGCCCCCCGCTATGCCCCTCTCACGTCGCACATTCCTCCAACTCCCCGCCGCTTGCGGCTTAGCGCTCGCCGCCACCCGCCTCCGCGCTGCCAACCTCAACGAACAGCTCAATGTGGGCGTTATCGGCTGCGGTGGTCGCTCGCAGGAACTTCTCAAGAACTTCAAAGAGTTGCCCGACGTCCGCATCGCCGCGCTCTGCGACCCCGACTCCGAACGCCTGGCAAGCACCGCCGCCAAAAACAAAGGTGCAGCCACCTACACCGACCTCCGCAAATTACTCGATGACCCCAACATCGACGCCGTCATCGTCGCCACCTGCAATCATTGGCACGCGCTGGCCACGATCTGGGCGTGCGAACGCGGGAAAGACGTATACGTCGAAAAACCACTCGCTCACAACCATTGGGAAGGTCAACAAGTCGTCAACGCCGCGAGAAAGCACGACCGCATCGTTCAAATCGGAACGCAGCAACGATCCGACCCTCTGCAGGCAGAACTCAAACAGTTCTTGCACGTAGATCAAGCGCTTGGCCCCATTCGCTACGTGCAGGTTTGTCGCCTCGGCGAACGTAAACCAATCGGCAAGCGACCCACACCGCTCGAACCGCCGAAGACGGTCGACTACAACCTCTGGCTGGGCCCCGCGCTCGATCGCCCCATCTATCGCGATAACCTTCATTACGATTGGCATTGGGACTGGAACACGGGCAACGGTGAAATGGGCAACTGGGGCGTTCACGTTCTCGACGACGCGGTGAACGTCGTGCTGCGCGATCATGTGCCGTTCCCCAAACGCATCGCCGCTGGCGGAGGTCGCGTGGCGTGGGACGACGCTGGCGACACGCCCAATGTCGGCTTCGCCTTCTACGACACGGGAGACGTACCGCTCCTGTTCGCACTCAGCAATTTGGCCGGCGGTAGCTCCAAAGGCGACCGCGGCGTCAAATTCAATGACATCGGCACCGGCTATGTCATCCATTGTGCCGACGGCTACTATGCCGGCGGTCGTGGCAGAGGGGCCGCTTACGATAACCATGGCAAACTCATCCGCGAGTTCTCCGGCGACTCTGGAGCAGGGCACGCCCGCAACTTCGTCGATGCCGTACACGCCCACAATCGCGGCAATCTCAATGCGGAAGTGCAAATCGGCCATCAATCGACCGCGTGGTGCAACCTGGCCGACATCGCCATCCGTGTGGGTCAGCCTTTCGCAGAAGACGCCGCTAAAGATGTCGGCCAACCCTCCGAAGCCTGGGCCGACATGCTCAAGAAGCTCGAACGTCAAATCGCCAATAACGACGTCGAGTTCCCCGCCAACATCACGTTCAGCCCACTGTTGGAATTCGACGCCGCGACCGAAAAATTCACCGGCACCTTAGCAGCCCAAGCCAACGCCCTCCTAGGCCGCGAGTACCGCAAACCGTTTGAAGTGCCAAACATGGCGTAATGGAAACTCGTATTTCCGCTTGCGGCTTAGCGCGATATGCCACACTTGCCGTTAAATCATTCCGCAAACAACAAACGAATCTTCGACAGAATTTCGCTCGTTTTCGTCCGTCCCAATCGTGCCGTCACATAAACCAATATCCGACGATCAACGGTAAATAGCCGTCCTGGCCGGACGAAGCTTTTCAGTGCAAGTCGTCCGGTCTCAAAGTCATTATGCGTGATTGTGATTGCCGAAAAATCACGATTCGCCTGACTCGTAATTTGGCACAAGATCAGGTCATCGCCAGGCAGGTCTGCAACAACCACAGCCGGGCGCCGTTTGTCCACCTGCAAATCGGTATGGGGAAATGCCAACTACAGGTTTTTTCACGCTTCGTCCTCTTCTGGCGTGTCCCAATCACGATCTAGAACCGATTTGCTTGCCGCCGCGCCATCAAACTCATCGGATTCAACACGAGATTTCAAAAAACAAACAAAGTGGAAAACTTCCTGCTGTAACGATTCTGGCAGTACATCCAGCTCACGATTAATCTGCTCACGCGTGCTCATGGAATTAAATTCTACCTCCCGCTGAAAAACTTCACCACTCCGCTCGCGGCTTAGCGCACCACCCCACGCCACCGGTCACGCTCCTGAAGAAGCTGCGCCACAACACTAATGGCAATTTCCCCCGGCTGGTTCGTCCCCAATTCCAACCCGATCGGGCAGCAAAACCGTTCCGCCGTTTCACGCGCGATGCCCCCTGCCATCAGTTCCTTTACCAACACGGCCCGCTTGGCTCGGCTGCCAATCGCGCCCACAAATGGGAACTCCCACCGCTGTCGAAAAACCTCTGCGAGGATTGGCCGATCCGTGGCGTGCCCCATCGTCATGCACACCACGAACGCATCGCGTGGCAATTCACTCACAAGCTGCGCTGGTTCAGCAGCTTGAATCTTTCGCAATCCTTCACGAGCCGGAATGCGCGATAACCACTCCGCGCGCGGATCGATACACGTCACCAAACAATCGAGCGGTGCCAAGCATGCCACCAACGCCGCTGCCACATGCCCGGCGCCAAAAACAACCACATGCCAGTCGCTGTAATTGTACGTCTCGAAGAACAGCTTCACGCTGCCGCCGCACGTCATGCCCACATCGCGCTTGAGGTTCCATTCGGTGAGGATGCAAGAGGGAGGATGCGGGGGGCAGGGTGCCGCGGCCGGTCCTTCACTTTTTGAATCCCCTAAACTGTGTTGAGGCGCGGCTGCAGCACCATGCCCGCGCAACATCTCTTGCGCCACTTGAATCGCTTTTGCCTCGACGCGGCCGCCACCCACGGTGCCAGTCACCAACCCCTCGGCCGTCACCAGCATTTTGCTGCCCGTATCTTGAGGCGTGCTCCCCACCGCTTCCACCAGCGTCACGCAAACGAACGGCACCCCACTCTGCGAAAGCTCAGCCAACCGTTCAACAAATCCATGCACAGCAGGCATAACACCCAAAAACCTCTA
This sequence comes from uncultured Planctomycetaceae bacterium, assembly GCA_964618225.1. Lineage (GTDB taxonomy): Bacteria > Planctomycetota > Planctomycetia > Pirellulales > Lacipirellulaceae > JABDGM01. The sequence continues at coordinate 26,757 of CAZTWS010000028.1, read as the reverse complement.
GCAATTACTGCCAACCTCATCCAACCTGACGCGCCGTCCCCCGTTCCACATTCCCCGCTCCTGCTTCTTCCTGCTCCTCGCCCCTCACCGACAAACACCGCAAAATCTCCTCCCCTGTCGCCGGTAATTGCAACTCACGGGCCGACTCGCGGCTCACGTACGCAAGCGCATTCTTCACCGCCGCCCACACTGCCACGCCCAACATCAGCGGGGGCTCGCCCACCGCCTTGCTGCGATACACGTTCCGCACGTTATCTTCGTTGTCGAACATATCCACACGAAACACCTCGGGCACATCCGTAATCGCCGGGATTTTGTACGTCGTCGGCGAATGAGAGAGCAGGGCACCATTCGTGTTGTAGACCAGCGCCTCCGCCGTCACCCAACCCATTCCTTGAATGAACGCTCCGATCACCTGCCCACGATCTACGCCCGGGTTAATTGAACGACCAATATCGATCAGCACATCCGCCCGAGCCACTCGCAACTCACCGGTAAATCGATCGATCGCCACCTCCGCCACGGCCGCACCTTGCGTGAAGTAAAAGAACGGCGTGCCCCGTCCCGTTTCGCGATTGAAATCCACGCCCGGTGTTGCATAGAAACCGCGCGCGCCCAAGTCCACGCGCGCCCGCCGCGCCTCGGCACAAAACTCACCGAACGGAATCTTCAAATCGGCCCGCCGCGTGTCGAACACGAAACCTTTGCGAAATCGCACGTGGCCAGGAGAAATGGAAATGCCCGTCTCGCAATCGGCAAATCGCTCAGCCGCGTACTGTCGCAACCGTCGCTTGATGATCTTGCACGCCCTCACCGCTGCCGCGCCGTTCAAATCGGCACCGGCCGATGCGGCCGTCGGCGACGTATTGTTGCTCTTTTCCGTGCTCGTCGGCATGACGACCACGCGATCCACATCGAGCCCGAACTGGTCGGCCACGAGCTGGCGAATTTTCACATTCACGCCCTGGCCCATCTCCGTCGCACCGGTCGACACCTGCGCGCTGCCGTCGGTGTATAGATTCACCATCGCGTTCCCTTGGTTGAGGAAGCTCGTGGTGAACGAAATGCCGAACTTCACGCCTGTCATTGCCAGCCCGCGCAGCTCGAGCCGATTCGTCGCGTTGAGTTGCGACACTTCCTCGCGCCGCTTGCGATAATGCGACTTCGCCGCCAGCGTCGCAAAAATCTCCGGCAAATGATTCCCCTCGAACCGCTGCCCATACGGCGTCACATTCCGCTGATCATCCTCTATTTCCCCTCCCTTACTAAGGGAGGAGTTAGGGGAGGGATTCTTCGACAACTCCCCTCCCCTCACAGGGGAAGGGTCGGGAAAGGGGTTCGAACTCGGGTCCACCACCCGATCCCCAACCCCATACAAATTCCGCGCCCGCACATCGTACGCATCCATGCCAAGATGCTCCGCGATCGATTCCAAAATGTTCTCGATCGTGGCAATCGCCTGCGGTCCGCCGAACCCTCGAAACGCGGTATTCGATGGCATATTCGTAAAACACACCTGCCCTGTCAGCTCCACGTTTGGCAAGTAGTAGCAATTGTCCGTGTGCATCAACGTACGTTCCATCACGGCCAGCGAGAGATCCGTCGAGCAACCACCGTTCGAGTAGTAGGCCACGCGCAGCGCCTGCACTCGCCCTTCGTTATCGAATCCCACTTCCCACTGGCTGTAATACGGATGCCGCTTCCCCGTTACGCACATATCATCATCTTTGTTGTAGATGACCCGCGCGCTACGCCCCGTTTTGCGAGCCACCAGCGCGGCCAGCATCGCCGGTATCGCCGCTTGCGACTCCTTACCACCAAACGCTCCACCCATGCGCTTGCATATGCAAACCACTTCGTGATTCCCAACGCCGAGCATCTCGGCAACGAGCACTTGAATCTCGGTCGTATGCTGCGTCGACGAGTGGACGATCATCTGCCCTTGCTCGCCCGGGTAGGCAATCGCCGCCTGCGATTCCAAATAAAACTGCTCCTGCCCGCCGCTCGTGAATTCACCGCTCAAACGATTCGGCGCGGTTCCCATCGCGGCATTCGCTTCGCCGCGCGCAATCCGCCGCAAAGGGCCGATAAACTTCTGCTGCCGAATCGACTCCCGCAACTCCAGCACCGGTTCTGTCGCCTCGCATTCTACCTTCACGGCCTTCCGCCCGGCGGCAAGCGCTTCCGGCGACTCGGCCGCCACTACCGCCACCGGCTGCCCGATATACAACACCTCGCCGTCCGCCAGAAAGGGCTCGTCATAAACCACCACGCCAAACTTGTTGTGCCCCGGCACATCGGCCACCGTGTACACACCAACCACCCCGGGCACCATCAGTGCATCGCTCGCATCGACGCTAACCAACTTCCCCGCCGCCACCGGGCTGCCCACAAACCCGACATACAACTCCCCCGCCATCGGCCGCAGGTCGTCGATATACGGAGCCTGCCCCGTCACATGCCCCAACGCCGAATCATGCGGTATCGACTTGCCTAAGCTGCCCATGAAAGCTCACCGAAAATTCACTTTGTTTCATTACCCCAGAGGCGGAAACCACTCTGAAACAAATAGGAATGGGACCGACTCACGAATCCGACAACATCCTATAAATCCTGTCTCACATGAATTGATCTCCGTACCCTCCGTGTCTCTGTGGTTAACCTTCTTCCTAAACGGGCTCAACAAGCGACTGCGTCTCGCCATAAAACTTCATCAACACATTCCTCGCCAATCGACTCCGATACTCGGCCGCCCCGCGCACATCGCTGATCGGCGAAATCTCTCTCACCGCCACATCTCCGGCAAGCCTCATCGTCTCTTCATCCAAAACGCGCCCACGCAAAAACTTTTCGGTCTGCCGCGCACGAATCACCGTCGGCCCCACGCCGCCAAACGCCACCGCCGCCGCGGTAATCGTCTCGCCATCCAGCCGCACGCGAACGGCCGCCGTGAAGGTCGAAATATCCAAATCCTTCCGTCGCGACACCTTATACAATCGCAGCGCTTCGCCCTCCGCGGGTAGCGGCACGCGCACTCGTGCAATCAGTTCCCCCGGCCGCATGTCGAACTGCTTGTAGCCCTTGTAAAACTCCACGATCGGCACGCACCGCGTGCCCTCGACACTCGCCAGCTCGATCACCGCATTGCACACGAACAAGAACGGCAGCGAATCCGCAATCGGCGAACCGTTCGCAATGTTCCCGCCAATCGTGCCCACATTGCGAATCTGCGGCGCACCAAACACGCGCAGGATTTTATAAAACTCCGGCACGCGCGCTTCGCACATCCCCTCCAACGTGGCCCAACTCGTGCGCGCCCCAACGACCAACTCATCTCGCTCGAAAGCCGCGTGCGTCAGTTCCACAACGCGATTCAAATCCAGCACCTTCACCGGCACCGTCATCGTTTTGTTGACGCGCACGCCAACATCCGTGGCCCCGGCCACGATCACCGCATCCGGATGCTCTTTCAAAAACGCAACCGCCCCCACCAAGTCCACAGGCGACGAACACTCATGCAGCCGCGATTCACACTCAGCCCGCACTTCCATCGGTTGCGAACGCCGTGCGGCAAATTCCGAAATCATCGCCTCGGCCGGATAGCGCTTCGCCATCCGCTCGTGCTTCTCGACATCCACTTGCCGCCCCGATTCGATGATTGCCGTGTAACCCGTACATCGACACAAATTGCCGGTCAGCCCCCCGCGCATGCTGGCTTCGCTCAACTCGTCGCGATCTTCGAGCAACCCGGTCATCGCCACCACGAACCCCGGCGTGCAAAAACCACACTGCGAACCGTGGCACTCGACCATCGCCTGCTGCACCGCGCTGGGCGACTCCTCCCCCCCAATGCCTTCGATCGTCACCACGTGCGTGCTATCGAGCTGAAATAGAAATTGAATGCAAGAATCGACCGGCCGATACTCGAGCCGACTGCCATCCGCCGCCGCTCGCCCAACAAGCACGCTGCAAGCGCCGCAATCGCCCTCGCTACAGACAATTTTGGTGCCGATAAGCCCCAGGCGACGTCGCAAGAAATCCGATAGCGACAGAAAAACATCCCGGCCACGCACTTCGTGGCGCCGACCGTTCACATAGACAAGCACATGGTCGAGCATGGGCGACAAGAAATCCAAGCTAACGCCTGCAATTCCACATTATCGCCTACTCCCCAATAAAGGGCAATGTAAGTACGCCTCGCTCCGTGAGACGAGCAAACGCACCATTTGCCATATCCAATCGGCACAAAGCACTCGGTGCTTCTTGCTGGCGTAAGAAATCTTGTCCACAGATAACGCAAATGGTCGCGGATAGCTACCAAGCAATCCAAGCGTGCATCAAATGACATCTGCGCTCATCTGCGCCATCTGCGGACAAAAAATCTTCCCCAAGCCTACCCAACAAGCTCCACATACCGCCGATACGCCCCCTCCCACTCCGCACTCTTCCGCGGCTCATACGCCACCAACTCACACGACTTCGCCACCACGCCTCTCAGCGCCGCCAAATCGCTCACATCCCCTAACGCCATCGCCTGCACGAGTAAATTCCCTGTCGCGGTCGCCTCGTACGGTCCCACCACCACGCGCCGTCCTGTCGCATCGGCCGTCATTTGGTTGAGCAACTCGTTCTTACCGCCACCGCCCACCACATGAATCACGTCGAATTGCTTTCCCAAAATGCTTTCCAGCACTTCGAGCTTCTCACGATATGCGAGCGCCAAACTCTCTAAGCAGCATCGCACGTACGCCCCCGCCGACTCGGGCCGCGGCTGACCGCTCGCTTCGGCAAACTCCGCAATTTTTCGTGGCATCTCGCCGGGTGTCGCAAACTCTTCATACGCCGGATTCACAATCGTGCGGAACGCTGGCTCTCGGGCCGCCAACATCGCCAAGGTCGCGTAATCAAACTCCTCACCCCGCTTCGCAAAATCCCGCCGACATTCCTGCACCAACCACAACCCGGGAATATTCTTCAAGAAGCGAAACTTGCCGCCAATCCCCAACTCGTTCGTGAACGACTCTTTCTGCGCCGCGGCTGATACACACGGCTCATCAATTTCCGCACCCAACAGCGACCACGTGCCGCTCGACAGATAGCACCATCGCGTCGCCGCATCGGCAGGCACCGCCGCCACCGCACTCGCCGTATCGTGAGTCGCCGGCGCAATCACTCGAATGCCCTTCGGCAAACCGGTCACCTCGACCAATTTCGGCAACAACTTGCCGATCTCCGTCCCCGCCGGCGAAATCGCGCCAAGCATCGTGGTCGGCACTCCCAAGTCGGCCAACATTTCGCGCGCCCAATCGCCGGTGCGGCAATCCACCATCTGGCTCGTCGAAGCGTTCGTGGCTTCCACTACCGGCTTACCACTTAGCCAATAGTGAAACAAATCGGGCATGAACAAAAGTTTCTCCGCCGCATCGAACGCTCCCGGATCCGCCTGCCGATGCGCGTACAACGAATACAGAGTATTGAGCGGCATGAATTGGATGCCGGTGGTTTGATAGATGCGATCCCGCCCCAACTTCTCAAGCACCACGCGATAAGCATCCGCATTGCGCGGATCCCGATACGCGTGCGGCAACCCCACGAGTTCTCCGCCGCGACCAATAAGAGCCCAGTCCACGCCCCACGTATCTACACCAATTGATACGGGCAACACACCATTCGCCCGGCACCATTCGGCCGCCTTGCGCAACCCCGCAACGATCTCGCGCCAAATGCCCGTCACATCCCAGTGCAACCCCGTCGGAAACCACTGTGCCTCGTGGTTAAACCGATGCACTTCTTCCATCTGCAGGCGCTCCTCGGCCAACACGCCCACGATCACTCGACCCGATTCCGCACCTAAATCGATTGCAATATATGCCGCCATGCGACTCATCCTATTCGCCCCAGCCAGAGCGTTCAACGCACCACTCCTCGCCCCTCACCACATCAACTACGATAAACCTTCCACCACCCTCGTTCCACAGCCACAACCAAGGCTGGCTGGGTCAACGCCCCGGCTAAGTTTACCAAGAGCAACCCTCATCTGCCCCAGCTACCCCTTCAACTAACAACTAACAACTAACAACTAACAACTAACAACTAACAACTAACAACTAACAACGGACAACGGACAACGGACAACAGACAACAGACCTCCCCCATGCAAATCGGCCTCTTCATCCCCTGCTACATCGACCAGTTCTACCCGCAAGTCGGCCTGGCCACCCTCGATGTCCTCGAACACTTCGGCTGCGAGGTCCACTTCCCCGAATCGCAAACCTGCTGCGGCCAACCCATGGCCAACGCCGGCCTCCACGCCGAAGCTCGCCCCATCGCTCAAAACTTCCTTCGCACCTTCGCCGACTACGACTACATCGTCTCCCCTTCCGGCAGTTGCGTCGCCATGGTTCGTCATCACTACGAACGAGTCCTCGGCAACACCGACGAAGTCCACCGCATTGGCCACAAAACCTACGAGCTCTGCGAGTTCCTTACAGACGTCCTCGAGATCGACCACCTCACGGGCACCTTCCCCCACCGCGTCGGCATCCACCAAGCCTGCCACGGACTGCGCGAACTCCGCCTCGCTTCCGATAGCGAACTCGTCGGCCCCGAATTCAACAAACCACGCCAGCTTATTTCGTCACTCGTTGGCATCCAACTCACCGAACTCACTCGCCCCGACGAATGCTGCGGCTTCGGCGGCCTGTTCGCCGTCTCCGAAGAAGCCGTCTCCTGCATGATGGGCAACGACCGCATCGCAGATCACGAACGCAACGGCACCGAAATTCTCACCTCGGCCGACATGTCTTGCCTCATGCACCTCGACGGCCTCATCCGCCGCCAATCCAAACCCATCCGCATCATGCACATCGCCGAAATCATGAACGCCGCACTCTCAAATTCCCCTCCCTCGTAGGGAGGGGCAAGGGGAGGGTTCAGCTTTCATTTCTCGCGTATTCTCGCCCCCAAAAAATCCTCCAACAACTTTGTAGAAAACGGCCACCAACTGTGATAGGAAAGTACCTACCAAAACACAATTCCTAACACCCAACACCCAAAGCCTTACGACTTACGCCTTCGCCTTACACCTCAAACCCCACCCCCAAAAAACCTGTCCCCTTCGAAGAAACTTGTCCTCTTCCGAAAAACACGCACATTCCCTCGCGGCTTAGCGCCCCCGGTACGTAACCCCAATCCCCACCCAACGCCCAAAGTCTAAAGCCCAACGCCAACCACCACGAAAACAAGCACCCCAACAACCAATTTGCAATTTGAATTTTTCACTTTGCACTTTGCAATAAAGCCCCCCCAGCCCCTGGCCCCCGTCCCCCGATCAGCCCCCGATCAATGACCGCCTCCACCACACATCCCACCGACCACGCCATCGCCGCCGCGGCCTTCATCGCCGACCCCGGCCGCGCCGAGTGGCACGACTCGGCCGTGTGGTCCGCCCGATCTCGACGCGACATAGCCTCCCACTCCCTTCCCGAATGGGAAACACTCCGCAACATCGCCTCGCAGCTCAAGCTCCACACGATGTCGAACCTCGACACGTACCTCGAGCAATTCGAAGTCAATGCCACCCGTCTCGGCGCTCAAGTCCATTGGGCTCGTGACACGGCCGAACACAACGCGATCATCACCAGCATCATCCAACGCCACAACGCCACGCGCGTCGTTAAAAGCAAGTCGATGCTCACCGAAGAATGCGGTCTTAATCCGCACCTCGAAGCCCTCGGCATCGAAGTCATCGATACCGACCTCGGCGAACGCATCGTTCAACTCCTCGGCCAACACCCAAGCCACATCGTCACTCCCGCCATCCACATTCGCAAAGAAGAAGTCGGCGCACTATTCCACGAACGCCTGGGCACGGCCGAAGGCGCGACCGATCCAAAATACCTGGCCGAGGCCGCTCGACAGCACCTGCGCGAAAAATTCCTCGCCGCCGAAATCGGAATCACCGGCGTCAACTTCGCCCTTGCCGATACGGGCGGCTTCGTCGTCTGCACCAACGAAGGCAACGCCGACCTTGGCGTTTCGCTGCCACACGTCCACATCGCCAGCATGGGCATCGAGAAACTCATTCCGCGTGCTTCCGACCTCGGCGTCTTCCTCCGCCTGCTCGCTCGCTCCGCAACCGGCCAACCGATCACCACCTATTCATCCCACTTCCACGGCCCGCGTCCTGGCGGCGAGCTGCACATCGTGCTCGTCGATAACGGCCGCAGCAATCTGCTCGGCAAAGAAGACTTCCGCCGCTCCCTCAATTGCATCCGCTGCGGCGCGTGCTTCAACACGTGCCCCGTGTTCCGACGCAGCGGCGGGCACAGCTACGGCGTCACCGTCGGCGGCCCCATCGGCTCGATCATCAACCCCGCCTACGATCCCAAAGCCCACAAATCGCTCCCGTTCGCTTCCAGCCTGTGCGGCTCCTGCAGCGATGTATGCCCTGTCAAAATCAATCTGCACGAGCAACTGTTCCTCTCACGCGCTCGCATCGCCGAACTCGGCCTCGTGCCGACCACCAAGCGCATGAGCCTGAAATTCGTCTCTGCAATTCTTAAGCGTCCCTGGCTCTACAACCTGGCCGGCCGCTTCGTCCGCGCCTCCCTCCGCATCCTTCCACGCTCCATCATCTACAACCCACTCAACATCTGGGGCAAAAAACGAGAACTCCCCCCACCACCCCCATCCTCCTTCCGCACCCAATACCGCACTCGAAAAAAGCTCGTTACCACGGACAACGGACAACGGACAACGGACAACTAGCATACGCCTAGCTCCCCCACTTACGACTTGTGCCTTCCTACTTACGCCTCAATGTCCTCCAAACACCAAATCCTCTCCGAGATCCGCAACAACCGCCCGGCCGCGTTCGAAATCCCCGCCGTCACCGGCGAGTGGATCACCTACGCCGACCCCCGCGCGCAGTTCATCGCGGTGCTGGAAGCCGTCGGCGGACAAACACTCGTGGGCAATCAGGCTTCACTGAATGAGCAGTTGCGACAACTTCCGATCTACACGCAAACCGCGCGCGTCGCATCGCTCGTCTCAGGTATCGAAGGCAACACCGATGTTTCCGCCGTTGCATCGCCCCACGAACTAGATGACATCGACATCGCCATCCTCCCCGGCGAATTCGCCGTTGCCGAAAACGCCGCTGTCTGGGTCACCGATCACCACGTACCGCTGCGCGTGCTGTTCTTCCTCTGTCAGCACTTGGTGCTTGTCGTGTCGTGTCGAGACCTCCTCAACCACATGCACGCCGCCTACGACCGCCTCTGTGGTTCGTCTCCCGCTTTCGATTCCCCGACGTTCGGCGCGTTCATCTCCGGTCCCTCGAAAACGGCCGATATCGAGCAATCGCTCGTCATCGGTGCCCACGGCCCCCGCTCACTCACCGTTTGCTTCGTCGACGAATGAAAAACCCGCATAAAACCAATACGACATTTTTGCTAGCACGACGCCATATTTCTCGACACACATCGCGCATTTCAGTGTTTACTCGCTCAACTTTACGCACGAACTCGATCGCCTCCTCGGCACCCGGCAACGCCCCGCAATACCTACCTATCTCCCGTGGATTGACGCGCCCGCAGCGCCGAGTACGATCTAGGTTGCGTTACTTCCGGATTTTACTGCTTAAGGGACTTCGCAAACGCATCTTCATGCCGTTCTCGTTGCCGGAAGCGCCTCGGTGCTGCCGGCTCGTGCTCGGCGCGTCTGCACCAACGCTACACCAAGTCGTTATCACGCATCTTTGAGGGACCGTCATGTCTTGGCCATTCTTTCGCGATCAGAAACAGGGCAAAAAGAAGAAACAGCCGCGCCGTCGCAGAGCCGCGGTCGGACGTCGCCGTCCTTACTTCGAGTCTCTAGAAACTCGCGAACTGCTGGCCGTGCTCACGGTCAACAGCGCACTCGACAACACCACGCCCGGCGATGGCTTCGTGACACTTCGCGAAGCAATCCTCGCGGCAAACTCCGACACGACCACCGACCTTGGTCATACCGGAAACGGTGCCGACACAATTCAATTCGATCCGTCGCTTGCCGGCATGACGATCACGCTCGGCGGCACCGAAATCGTCATCGAAGAATCTCTCAGCATCAATCCCACCAATGCCGTTCAGATCACGATCGATGCCGCATCGAACTCGCGCATCTTCTTTATTACCGACACGGCCAGCAATGTCTCGCTGCGAGGCCTTACACTTCGCAATGGCGATGCCGGGGCCGGAAATAACGGCGGGGCCATCATGTCGCTCGGCCTTGGTACGCTCTCCATCTCCGATAGCACCATCACCGGCAGCACCGGTGCCAACGGTGGCGCTATATTCACAGTAGGCGATGTCGTCGCCAACACAACCACCCTCGGCGGAGCTGGGGCCGGACTCGGCAATACGGCCGATGGCAGCGGCGGCGCTATCTACTCCGAAGGCAACGTCACGTTCCGTAACGGCACGATCATTGGCAACACCGCCACCAACGATGGCGGCGGCATCGCGGCCGATTCTCTCACTGTCGAAAACAGCCGCATTGGCGGCTTGGGTATCGGCGAAGGCAATGAAGCCCTGGGCGACGGCGGTGGACTATTCGCCGGCACCCTCTCGATCACCAACAGCACCGTCTCCGGAAACACCGCCACCAACGGCGGAGGACTTAACGCGGTCACCCTCACCGTACAAGCCAGCACTATTAACAACAACACTGCTGACGGCGGTAACGGCGGCGGCATGTACGGCTTCAATGTCACGGTCCGCAACAGCACCATCGCCGGCAATGAATCCACGCTCGGCGATGGCGGCGGTATTGCCGGTAGTCGTCTCACCCTGCAAAACGTAACCGTCGTTGACAACACGGCCTTCGACGACGGCGGCGGCCTGTTCGCTTCCAGTCGCGTTACCATCCACAATTCGATCCTCATCGGCAACACGGCAGCCGATTTCTCCGACCTCCGCGTGCCGGCTACGCGCACCGTGCGGTTTAGCCTCATCGGCTTCAATGAAGACCTACCGGCCGATGCTCAGTTTGCGGTCACTGGGACAGGCGTACCAAATGCCCAGGGGAACTTGGTGGGCGACGGAGCCGCCTCGGCAATCACCCTCGTCGATGTCTTTGGTGTCGGCGGCGGGGCACTGGCCGATAACGGCGGCCCAACTCAAACCATCGCCCTCGGTGCCGCAAGCATCGCCATCGACCGTGGCAGCAATAACCTGGCCAACCCCGTCGGCAATAGCGACCAACGCGGCCAGCCCTTCTCGCGCATTTCGCCGTTCGCGGGCAATGTCGATATGGGTGCCTTCGAGGTCCAAACCGCAACGGTCGGAAACAACGCCCCCGTCCTGGCTACGCCCATTTCCGACCGCAACGCGCAGGTGGGTAACTTCTTCAGCCTGACCATCCCGGCCAACACCTTCACCGATGCCGACGGCGACACGCTCATTTACTCTGCCACGCTCGTCGGTGGTGGCGCACTGCCCGCATGGCTCGCGTTTGATCCCGTATCACGTACGTTTAGCGGTACTCCCGGCCCCGGCGACGTCGGTGCCGTAAATGTTCGCATTACGGCCAATGATGGACACGGTGGCTCAGCGTCGGACGATTTCGTCATCTCGGTCATCACCGATCCGCCACCGGTGCTATCCAATCCGATCCCCGATCGGTCGGCCACCGTCAACGTGCCATTCACGTTTACATTCGATAGCAACACCTTCACCGACCCCAATGGCGATCCGCTCACCTACAGCGCTACGCTCACCGGCGGTGCGCCGCTACCCGCATGGCTCACCTTCAACCCAGCCACGCGCACCTTTAGCGGCACTCCAGGCCCCGGCGATGTTGCCAACCTGTCGGTAACCGTTACCGCGACCGATCCTCAGGGCGGTTTCGTCTCTGACGACTTCGCGATCAACGTGACTGCCTCGGAGCTGCCATTCACCACCGACTTCGAGGGCCCGCTGGATGCTCGCATTCAGCAAAAGGTTGGCCAAATCGAGCTCACGACGACAAACCCCATTTCAGGGTCTCAGAGCTTGCGAGCCACTCGTCTCGCAGTGGGCAGCCGTCCGCTTGCCACGGTGGATTTCAACGACCCTGCTGTTACGAGCAGCATTACCAACGTGAGCGTCAACGTGGCCACTGAAACCGGCAACGGTTCATCCTTGTGGTCGAACGCGCTTGTCACGTTCGATTACCAATCGCCCACGAACTACAAGTTTGCCGGTGTGTTCGAAATCATCGACCGGCTTATCATCGGCCAGGTCGTGAACGGTCAGGTAACCTACCTCGCAATGCGAGCGTTCCCCGCCGCGCCGAATACAACGATCCCACTTAACGTGTCGATTGACCAAACGACGCGACAAGTGACGCTTACCAGCGGTTCCACCACCGTGCAGCATACGTTCCGCACCTTGGGGACAGGCACCGTCGGCGTGGGCACCATCAACGCAAATGCCCGCTTCGATTCCCTGGTAATCAGCTAACCGCTTTCACAGAAAAAACACGCCCCATTTAACCGCCGGTCATTGACCGGCGGTTAAATGGCCGTAACGCATTAAGGAACGCCTCAATACTAACTTCCCGATATTTAGAATAACCACAGAGACACAGAGAACACGGAGATTCGGAAGAGTGATTTTGAACCACTAAGACACGAAGTCACAAAGAGTTTGATCCATTGTCGCACTCGGCATCTTGTCGTGGTGAGCGACTAGATACCGTGAACTATTTAAAAACTTCGTGTCTTTGTGCCTTGGTGGTTCATTAAACTCCTTAACATCTCCGTGGCCTCCGTGTCTCTGTGGTAAATCCTATCTGCCGAAGTTCTTTTTGAGTTCTCCTTAAGCCACCAAAAGCCGATCACAACGCTGTTCGTACACCCGCAGAATGTCCGACACATTCCGATCGAACGAATGCCGCAGCGCAACACTACGAGCCGCGAGCCCAAGCGCGGCACGCAGCCGCTCGTCGCGGAAAGAGTCGATTTGTCGGATAAGCGCTTTGTCGTCGCGCGGATCGTTGATCGTAAGGATTTCGAGCCCTTCGCGAAACAACTCCGCAGCCCCGTTGCAACAACGGGTTGTGACGATCGGCAATCCGCTCGCCGCCGCTTCGAGCAGCACGAGGCTGCACGGATCGTAATAGGTGGGATGCACGTATACATCTGCCGCCGCGTAGATCGGTGCCATATCGGTCACGGAGCCAAGAAAAGTGGCCCGGCCAGATAAGCCCGCGCGTGCCGCCGCACGTCGCCACGCGGAAAGTCGCTTTCCGCCAGCGACGACAACCTGCAGATCGCGACCGTTTGTAACCAGGTATCCCGCAGCCCGCAGAAGCTCGGGCACTCCTTTCAACCGAAAGTTGTGCGCGGCTAGAAGCAACATCGTGGTGCGCTCGGCAATGCCTAACCGCTGCCGCACCGCATCGCGATGCACGGCCCGATGCGACGGAGAAAACCGCTGACAATCCACTCCGTTCGGCACAATCGCGATTTGCTCGGGGCGAATCGCGTGGTGCCGTATGAAATCGGCGGCAACACCTTGCGACAATGCGATGAACATTTTGCCACGCGCGGCCTCGGCCGCAAACTGCCGGTGCATGTGCCGCAAGAAGTCGCGCTGCCGCGGAAGAATACGATCAACGAGCGATTTGATCGGCCGCAACCACGCCGCGTGCATTTCGCCACGCCGCGCGAGCCACGCAAGATGAGAACCGCCATGCGGCTGAAACACGTCGCACGCCCAACCCGCGCCCATGTCGTGTACCACATCGAGCGTCAGCCCCTGCAAATACCGCGCGGCTGCCACGCCAAATTCATTTCGGGTCGAAGCCACCAGCGTATGCCGCACGATATTGGCACCCATCGGTGCCGAACCGAACCGCTGGGCCAGCGCATGGACCTCATGCCCACGCTGGGCAAGACCGGTAGCAAACTGCCAGCACCAGTTGCCCATGCCGCCGCTGTGGCGATCAATTTCGAAAGCGACGATCCCAATCCGCATGATAAAAGCCGAAGGTGTTTATGGGCTCCTGCGTAGCCATCAACCTCTTATGTTCCTGAGCGAGTTGGATGGCACTCACGCCCTCTCGGGGCCGAGGACGGCCCGGCTCGCTTGGCTTGTTGAGGCACAGTTATATACAAAGTCTTTTCACGCGGCCCGTTTCCACGAGCGCTGGTTGATTAACTTCTCGTTACGACGGCCCAGTTGTGCGAGCAGCCAACGGAACGGTTTGCGGCTCGTTTCCCAAATGTATCGTCGAGTAACTTCGAAGCTTGGTGCGGGCAACACAGCCGAGTTTACTTCGGTATTGGGGTCTCCGACTGGCGACAAGTGTCGCGGATAGCCGTTTGCCACGTTGTACGCTTCAAATTCGCTTTCCAACCATTCGAGATCGGCCGCCGCTATTAGCGACGTTTTTGACGATCGGTACTGGGCTAACGTTTCGAGCAGCCCCGTGCCACGGGTAGTCCAGAACGATTCGTTGCCGTTGTTCATGTGCGAGATATGTTGTGGCGCTTTGGGCCAGCGAAGCATCGCATCGTCCCAGGACAGATCGAGCTGATTGCAGGCTGCTCGCAGAGTGGCTTCAGGAGTCGCCACGAAGTCTTCGTAGCGCAACATGGCACCGCCGGTTGTTGCGAGGCGTCGCCAGTCTTCCACGAAGCGTCGCACACGCAGCCGCAACGGCGGATCCTCGGCCGTGATCCCATTTCGACCATATTCTTTTTTCACCAACGACGCCCACACCGACCGCAAATCTCGCAGCACGAGCAATGGTCGAACTGCCCAGCCGGCATCGCGGTAATACTGTGCAATCTCCGTCAGATGAAACGAGCTAATGGTCGTTTTGTACCAAGCGATTGGCCGTGCTAACCGCGGATCGATCGCGGGCAGCAGGTCGTTATCCGCATCGAGCACGCCGTCTGTATCGGCACGTTGAAGGAAGCAGTAGGACACCAGCGTGGTGCCGCCGCTCTGCAGCCCGCCGCATACGATGAGATTTTGGTTCTGCAATTGCCGCATGGCCAGCTCGCTCCGTCGTGCCGGTTTTAGTGCGTTTTTAGGTTGATGCCGTTCGCTGGTTGGACGGCGTGGCCGCCGCCGCTAAATCGCCAAGGGATTTGTTTTGGCATCGACCATCTGCGGAACGCGAACTCGAAAAATGCACTACATTGTTAATATCTCGACCTGCGCGACGGCAAAACATCAGCCAACCGTGCAAGGCTTGCGCGATCGTTACGACCGGCCCGGCTGGCACAAGCTGCGAGCCGGGAACGCGTACCACCTCCCACTTCGGAAATTACGTGGGTGTGTGGTAATTGATAATAAGTTTGGGTCGTCGTGCAGCGGTTGAGTATTCACTGCTATAGAAATCGAAGCCATCCTTTGCCGCATAATCTTCGATGATGAAGCCGAAGTTCGATTCCGGATCATTGATCCAAGCCTGCACGGCCATGACACCGGCTTCGTTCAGCTCAATACGGTAGAACCCTTTGCTACCTGGGCTTACTTGGCCTAGGACCGCTCGGTCCATATCAGCGCTACCGGTGGCACCGACTGCCGACCATGCCTGGCCAGTCGCATACTGTTGCCAGGTTGCCGAAAGTTCGTCCCAGGCACGCTGCATCGCGTACAATTCGTACGTGTCCTTCGTCGTGTTGGTCACATACAGTTCGATGGCGGCCGATACCACGATGCTCGTTGTGGGAATGGCCGAGATATCCCAACGCAGTAGGGCGGCAATGTTGGTATCCACATCGAACGACGTTGCGTTGCCGTAGTTGGTTGTCGGCTTGCTGCTCGCAATCTTCGTATCGGATGTACCTGCATAAGTTGCACCGTCTTGGAACGACACTTCAGTCGGAATTGCTACCGCGGGCGGTGGTGTATCGATAATCGGGGCAACAGGGTTGGTAACGGATACGATCACTTCATCAGCCGTGGATTCGGCACCGTCGCTGGCCATTAGCCTGAGCGTATAGGTGCCCGCGGCGCTGAAATCGACCGTGGTGTTGGCTGCGCCAGCGTTCGCGAATGTCACGGTGCCTGGTCCTGAAACCTTCGACCACTGGACGACAAGCTGGCCAGTCGGCTGACCGTCGTCACTCACCGTGCCCTCCAGCAGCACAGGCGTACCGACTTGGGTAAATCGATCGGTGCCTGCGTTCACAACAGGCGGATTGTTGACCACCACGGGTGGCGGTGCGTCGTTTTCATCTTCATCGACTTCCACCTCGTTATCGCCACCGTCACCCAATGCAGCCGGTTGATAATTGATTACCAGTTTGGGCCGGCGCGATACGGTTGAATTCTCGCTCGTGGCGATATCGATACCGTCGCTGGCCGCATAGTCTTGCAGAATGATTCCGAAATTGGACGAGGGATCGTTGATCCAAGCTTGCACGGCCGCAATGCCGGCCGCGTTCAAGGTCAGGCGTTGAATGCCAGTTTTAGCCGGTGCGAATTGGCCGAGGATCGTGCCGTTGCGATCGGCGGCTCCCGTGGCTCCCGCGGTCGACCAGGGAGTGTTGGCCATCGCGTTGTTCCAGGTAGCCGACATTTCATCCCAAGGCCGGTTCAGCGTGAATACTTCGAAGTCTTGCTTGGTCGAATTGCTCACGTAGAAATCGATGTAGACCGACGTGACAATGCTATCCGCTGGAATTGTTGAAACATCCCATCGCAGCAAGGCGGCAATATCTGGATCGCCATCAATGTCGATCGTCTTTTCGTTACCGTAGTTTTTGGTCTTGTTTGAAGACGATATTTTCGTATCCGTCATACCGGCATACGAAACTGACGGATACAAACCGTTCTGGAAAGCGATCTCCGAGGGAGTTTGAGGCACCGGTGCCGGGGTGGAAACGATCACCGTGACTTCGTCGTAAGTGGTGTATTGGCCATCGTTCGCCGTGAGGCGCAGAACATAGGTTCCGGCGGAGCTAAAGCTTGCCGTAGTGTCGATCGCGCTGGCATTGCCGAATGTCACCGTGCCTGGGCCAGAAATCTTCGACCAAACGGAGGTGAATGGGCCTGGTCGGCCATCGTCGGTCACCGTGCCATCGAGAGATACGGCGGTGCCGACGACCGTATTGCGATCGGAACCGGCATTCACCACGGGCGGCGTGTTCACGATGGCAGGTGCCGAGACGATGACCAAGATTTCGTCGAAAATTGAATACTGGCCGTCGTTCGCCGTGAGGCGTAATGTATAAGTCCCCGCGGCGCTGAACGTGACTGTGGTGTCTACTGCCGCGACGTTGCCGAAAGTGACCGTGCCTGGGCCCGAGATTTTTGACCAAACAGAAGTAAACGGCCCTGGCAGACCGTCGTCGGTTACCGTGGCGTCGAGCGAGATTGCCGTTCCGGCTACAGCAACGCGATCGGTACCCGCATTCACTGTTGGTGGCGTGTTTACTACGGCCGGTGCCGAGACGATGACGACGATTTCATCGTAGACCGAATACTGGCCGTCGTTCGCCGTGAGGCGTAGTGTGTAGGTTCCCGCGGCACTGAACGTGACTGTCGTATCCACCAAATTCGCATTGCCGAACGTGACCGTACCTGGGCCGCTGATTTTGCTCCAAGCGGTTGCAACGGTCGGCGTGGGGCGGCCGTCGTCGGTCACCGTGGCATCGAGCAAAATCGCGGTGCCTGCGACGGCGACGCGGTCGGGACCGGCGTTTACGCCCGGCGGTAAATTGATGGGCGGTGGCGCTACCACGTCGAACGTAAAACGAACTCCACGAACCGTACTGCTGGTGCCGGCCAGAAAGACGATCTCGTTGGAAGAAACCGACTTCGCACTGGTAACGTTGTTGTTTTTGCCGGAAATGAGAACCTTTTTCGCACCGAATGAAATCGTGCCGAGCGGTGATTCCTTATACACCGTGTCGCCGCCGCTATCGCTTGGCGAATAGGCAACGATGAGCTTGCCGGCCGCTTCATTGACTACCACGATTGGCCGCGTGCCTTTGGAGTCGACCGTGTAGGCATTGTCCCAAACGCCATTTGGTCGGCGGACGAGCAGCATAATCTCAGGCCGACTGCTACTGTCGTAACCTGTTTTTACAGCCGCGTACAAGGTTCCATCGGAAGTGACCGCCATGTTGACGTGATCATCCGCAAAATTGCCGCCCACCGAAGTCACCCACTGCATGGCAGGCGTTTCGAGAGAGGACCAGGCCGTAGGCGCTGCGCCATCTTCATGAATTTTGAAGCCGAAACGCTTCGTGTTCTGGTTGGACCACATCACGCCGATCTTGTTACCCGGCATCGCGATGATGGTGGCAATGTCGTCCGACTTGATGCCCGACTCGACGACAATCGGGGCACTCCAGCTCGAGTAATTTCCATCGCTGTATTTAACGACGACTTGGCTACCCGGGTCATAAGCGATCCACATGCGGCCGGTAGAATCGACATCAAGCGTGGCTGTTTCCGTGCCGCTCGCCAGGCCCACATTCACCAATTGCGGACGTAGCGACCAAGCTTCAAATCGGTTGTCGACCACATCGTATTGCAGCGAGGCTAGTTGTGTTTTGGTGCCGTCGTATAGCAAAACGTGCGCGAGGTCGCCGACCACTTTCACGTCGGCAAAGGTGCTGTTGCTGGTTGCGATTTGCTGGGTAGGGGTCCAGCTCGTGCCATCGAGGCGGAATACCCACGTGCCCGTTTTGTTGGGCATCACGGTCCACCACTGTCCGGCATACTCGAACACTTTGGACTGGGGTTTTTCGCCCGTGTTTTCTGAAACAGTAAGATTCGCGAGCGGTGTTGCCGCCAAAAGCTGACGAGACTCGAGCGTTTCTAAAGAGAGCTTGCGCCGGTAGGTCCCTCGCTTCGATTTCGACGACTTGCGTACGGCAGGAAGCAACGACCGTTGGAGATTTCGAAAAAAGTTGTACGTCATGAAGATAGTCCAGTTGTAAGATCGTTGCGTGACCCAACACGGCCAGGACGTACCCGGCGCTAACAAGCCACTGGAGAGCAATTCTTTCCCGCTTGGGGGTACGGCTTCCATGCTAATCACGGTGCAGGCGTGTCAACACGTTTCTGGCCAGTGCGACAAACGGCCCTGAAGCAGCCCTTCGACCGGCATGCCCCCGTTAACCGGACAGTATAATCGCTAGAAAGCGCGCATGCGGAACTATCTTGGGTGTGGCGAAAATACCACACAAAAACCACTAGATAGCGGCAAAACAATCAAATGCCGCTCGAGCGCCACGATAAGTTGTGGGTGCAAATGTTCAGGCAGCACGACGCGCTTCGTTTGAGGCACTGTCTTTTCCTGAAAAACGCAGTGGGAGGCGTTCCGAATCCTCTGAAGTCGGCAACTCGCTATTGGATGATAATAGGAACTCCTCACTCTGCCGAAGGAGTTTGAATTCTTCAACTACGTGGAACACAGCGTCAAGAAATGTCCGCTGTACACCGGCGCGACCACTACGAAGACCGTCTCTTGAAACGAGTTGCCGGATCGCTTGAGAGGCTGCTCGAAACACGGCGCGAGTGAGTGAAGGGTGGTCGCCTCGGCTGAACCGATGTTCGGAGGAGCTTGATGTGGCGGCATTCAACCCGGCGATATACTCGTCCACAGAAGAGCACACGGATTGCTGGATTAAACCGGTGAGAGTTCCAACTCGATCACTCGCAGTTTCAACAACCAATTGACCATCTCTGTACGCCACACGGCAAAGTTCTTCTCGCACTAAACGAACAGGACGTCCCTGGTCGCCCGTTGCCGGCAACACGCTTCGGCCAAAGTATTGCGGCTCGATGGGAATTCTTAACGCATCGATCGTCGCGTTCTCCGCGATCCGTTGTTGTAGTTCTTTCGCCAAGAAGGGAGTAACGACCTCGTTTGGTTGGAGTACGAGTCGCCAACGATTGGCGGCAGGTCTTGCAAACCGCAGTATGGCATCGTTTTGTTCGCCCTCTTGCGGACTTAGTTCCATGCGTTCGCAGACCACGACTTCGCCGTGGTCGTTTTCCAATGCGATCATTAGCTCATCAGCAATATCTTGTATGGAGTCGCGCAGCGGGCACAACGACTCGATATCGATCTCACCATTGGCAATGACCCATACGCTTAGATCTGGGTCTTGCTGCTCGGGGGGCAGTTCAGTCGGCAGCTTCGATCCATATGCTGTGCTCAGGAACTCGCGATGGAATAACTGCCGCGCTTGCAACCGACGATGCCAACTGCGCACGTGCAAAAAATTAGCCACGTCGGCCATCGAACGCTTCCATTGCCGGTCGCGGCGTTCGCCAATTCGCACCTTCTCTAAATCGATCAGCCACACACGCTGATCGGCATCGACCATGAAATTTTCGGGCTTCATGTCGTTGTGGCTGATTCCGGCATCGACCATCTGCCGCCAAATCATTGCCACCTGTTGCGCCAAGTGCCGCAACTTTTCCTCTGAATGAGTCCCGAAGCGAATCAAACGATACAACGATTCGCCTTCGATAAAATCGGTTACCAAATACGATCGGGTACCCCACGGGCCAAACGACTGCTCAAAACACACGCGGGGCAGGGGAGTGGGGATACCGACCGCGGCGAGCTGCAAACCCAATCGCGCACAGGTGCGGGCCGACGATTCGCGACCGACCGACCGAAGCGTGCGACTCACGCCGCCCCAGAGATGGCGCTTCAATAGCAATGGCCCGTCCGCATGGTCGTAACGCACCGCGATGCAGCGATCTTTCACTTGCAACGGCTTCGACGAGAATAAAATTCGATCGAGTTCTCCATTCCAAATCGCCTCCACCAAGTCGGCCGGCAGCCCCGCATCGTGCCACAAGCGACGAGTGGCCGATCGGCGTTGGGCGCGCAGACGCAAACTGGAAGTTTGTGAAGACATGCCAATGGAAAAGATTTTATGAGATGAGTGGCCCCACGCTAAACCACGCGGAGCGGGCGTCCAACTCTACGGAAACAAGAAAAACGTTGCCAGACGAACTCGGCGAATGCACCTCTAGCAGCCGCGTGCTAGCAGTCACCGAGACTTTTACTCTATCGCCAATTAGCAGACCTCAGTTTGAATCCACTCCAAGTACTTCTGACTGCCACCGACGATCGGCACGGCAATAATCTCGGGCACCTCATAGGGATGAATCCGCTCGATCGCCTCCTGCACGGCCGCCAGATGAGTGGCGATTGTCTTCAACGAACACACCCACTCCTCTTGGGATTCAACCTTTCCCTGCCAATGAAAAGTGCTGGCAATCGGCCCACTCACTTGAGCACATGCCGCCAACCGCTTCGACATGATCTCGGAAGCGATTTGCTCTGCATCTTGGCGCGTGCCGGTCGTGGTAGTGATGAGAATAAACTCGAGCATGATTTGTTGGATGGGTTGGCTTAGCCACAAAAAGGCACGAAAAGACACAGAACTTTGTCCGCAGATGACGCAGATTGGCTTTAAAAACAACGTTCAAAGTTCAATGATTGGTAACATCTTATCTGCGGTCATCTGCGACATCTGTGGACCCTTTTGAATTAAAAAGTACGAGAACGAGCCGTCTGTGGAATTAAGCAGCTATTGAATTTTTGCGTCTTTTCGTGCCTCTTTGTGGCCATTACTTACCGAACAAACGATTCACGGCGGCACCGATATCGGGCTCTCGCGTAAGCGATTCACCGACGAGCATCGCATCAACACCTGCTTTTTCCAGTCGTAGCACATCGTCGCGCGTGCGGATGCCGCTTTCTCCCACGAGCACGCACTGGTCGGGAACCAGCTTGCGCATCCGAATCGTGTGTTCCAGGTCGACCTCGAACGTGTGCAGGTTACGATTATTCACACCGATGAGCGTGGCTCCCGCATCGAACACTCGCTGCAGGTTGGCCGGTTCGTAAAGCTCAACGAGCGGAGTCAGGCCGAGTTCACATGCTTCGTTGAACAGTTTTCGCAGGTTGCAATCGTCTAAACACTCGGCGATGAGCAGCACCGCATCGGCACCGGCAACACGCGCTTCCAGCAGTTGATAAATATCGAGAATAAAATCTTTGCGCAGCACGGGCAGCGAGACGCTGTTGCGAATTTGTGTCAGATATTCGAGCCGCCCCTGAAAATACTGCTCGTCGGTCAGCACGCTGATGCACGATGCCCCGTGCGACTCGTAAATTCTCGCGATGTCCACCGGATCGAAATCGGCCCGAATGATGCCGGCCGAGGGGCTGGCCTTTTTCACTTCGGCGATCAATCGAATCGGCTTGCCGGCAGCGAGCGGCGTGAAAAAATTCCTCACCGGGGGGGCATCCACCAACCGGGCCTGAAGTTCGCTTTCGGCAATTGCCGCTTTCGCGCGTTCGATCTCCACACGCTTCGTGGCAACAATCTTGTCGAGAATCGTGGGCATCGTGAGTCTACAATAGTTATTAGTTTTGAAGCACCGAGCGGAGGTTGCCGAAACTAACTTTAACTTGAAAACAGTTCTAAGGGATGACGCAAAAATAACTTCGGCAGAAGGGGTTCACCACAGAGACACGGAGGGCACGGAGGATTAGATGAGTGATTTTGAACCACGAAGGAACGAAGAAGAATTACTGATTTAGGATTCAGGATGGTGGATGCGGGAGGCAGGGCCAAGGCATTCAGTAGGATACCCCTGCCCCCTGCATCCACTATCCCGCATCCCACAAATCCTTCGTGTCTTGGTGCCTTCGTGGTTCAATTCTCTTCTCCCTGCTCCTTGCTCCACGCTCCCTGCTTCATCCTCCGTGCCCTCCGTGTCTCTGTGGTTATATTCTAAAATAGGAGGGTTATTATTGAAGCATTCCTAAATGGGGGGCACCGCGTCGCGGCCCTATTCACCATCTTAACGATGAAGGCCGGAAACGCTATCGTTGACAGCGTTGGCGGCTCGACGCCTCAAACTTGCGCGACAATCCGCCATTCCGCTGGGCGACGGTAATCGGTACTATCGCCCTGATTTTCTCTTTAGCTAGCTGGGTTTGTCCATGACCGAATTCCGCACCGAACGAGACACCATGGGAGAAATGCGCGTGCCGGCGCACGCGCTATACGGGGCTTCGACCGCTCGGGCCGTCGATAACTTCCCGATTGCCTACGAATCGGTTCCCGCGCCCGTGATCCACGCATTTGGCCATTTGAAAGCGGCTTGCGCCTTGGCCAACCTCGAATTGGGCAAGCTCGACGAGGGCAAAGCCCGCGCGATTGTGGCCGCGGCCGAAGAAGTGGCCGCCGGCGATCAGGACGACCACTTCCCCGTCGATATCTACCAAACGGGCAGCGGGACTTCGACCAATACGAACATCAACGAGGTCGTGGCGAACCTTGCCAATCGGCAACTCGGTTTCGGCGTTGGCGCGAAAGGCAAGGAAGGGGCCGTCCATCCGAACGATCATGTGAACATGGGGCAATCGTCGAACGACACGTTCCCCACGGCAATGCACATTGCCGCCGTCGTAACGATTGCGAACAACTTGATCCCCGCTCTCAAACGATTGCACGAGGATCTCGCCGCGAAGAGCAAGCAGTGGGACAAAATCGTAAAGATTGGCCGCACCCATTTGATGGATGCCACGCCGATTCGCGTGGGTCAGGTGTTTTCGGGCTACGCCGCGCAGGCCGAGTATTCGTTGGTTCGCGCCGGTCGCGCCCTTAAACGACTCGAAGAGAATATGCCCATCGGCGGTACCGCGGTCGGTACGGGCATCAACACCCACCCGCAATTTGCCGCTAAAGTATGTGCGGCCCTTTCAAACAAGCTGGGCGTTACGTTCGCCGAGGCGAAGAATCATCCCGAGGCGCAGGCTGCCAAGGATTCGTTTGTCGAAGCACACGGCGAATTGAAAACGATCGCTGTTTCGATCTCGAAGATCGCCAACGACATTCGGCTGCTTGGCTCGGGGCCACGCTGCAGCATCTTCGAGCTTTCGCTTCCGGCCACGCAGCCCGGTTCTTCGATCATGCCGGGCAAAGTGAATCCGGTCATTTGCGAGTCGGCAATTCAGGTTGCTTGCCGCGTGATGGGCAACGACGTCACGATTTCCACGGCGGCGTTCGGCGGCGTCGGCTCCTTGTTCGAGCTGAATGTGGCAATGCCCGTGATGATCGATGCGTTCCTCGAATCGGTCAAATTGCTGGCTAACACCGCGAATGTGATGGTCGACAAATTGCTCACCGGCCTCGAAGTGAACGAAGAGCGCTGCAAAGCGCTGATCGAACAATCGCTGATGATGGTAACGTCGTTGGCCCCGACAATTGGCTACGAAAAGGCGGCCGCGTTCGCCAAGGAAGCATTTGACTCGGGCAAAACCATTCGTGAGTTATGCCGCGAACGCAAAGTGCTTTCCGACGCGGAACTCGACGACGCACTCGACCCTTGGAAAATGACCGAGCCGCGGGCTTAAATCAGGCCACCGCGACGATGCAGTAATTAAACTTCGGCCGCACGACTTGCCGCTGTTTGCACAATTTGATTTTGACGGAGCCTGCAGATGGCAAGGACGCTATCCCCGGCCGAATGGTTTTCTACAACGCTCATCGCTAGCGCGATGCTCGCGTTCACCTGCGCCACCACCAACGCAGAGCCGCAATTTCAATCGCCGGCGGTAAAAAATCCGTCCAAGTCGTCGATCACCATTCGACCCGCGGCGGAACCAACTCCGCCATCGCGACAGACGCAACCAAATCAACAACAACGGCAAACAACGGCGCAGCCACAAGTTCAGTCGGACAAGCAGCGGATTCGGCAAGTCGCGACGCTGCAATCGAGCAGTGGCAGGCCGGCCACGTTTCGCAACCCATTCTCCGCGGAAGCAGCGTTGGAGAGTTCGTCTCCCGCATTGCTCCCAGGACCATTAAGCCGCTGGCGTTCGCAGCCAACGCAGCCGCATGAATTTCAACCTGCATTATCAACGCCCTCGACACAGTTCGCTGCTCCGCGCAACGCTGGTTTCGCAATGCCTTCCCACTCGCCTTCGACCAGTGAATTGCGACTGTCACCTATCGCGCAGCCCACCAACATCACTCCCGAACAGGCCCGCTCCACGGTGCAGATCGTTCAACCTTCGTCGAACACCGCCGCAGCGCAAGATCCCAGCGAGTTATCGACAGCACGAGTGAAACACGGCCCGCTGCACGTGTCTGGCATCGAGCCAATGCCGACCGCGGCAGGCGAAGGCATCGCTCCTACAACCATGCCTGTTCGCCAGGCAATTATTACGTTCGACACCCCGGAAAACGCGAACGCCGCTGCCGCGAATCCGCCAGTGCTAACAAGTGGCACAGAAGCCCTTGCCGGTACGGCCAATATCGCGGGCCCTGCAAGCGAACCCCATACGGTCCTCGAACTGCCCGACCCAACGCATTTCACTTCTCAGCCAACACAGCCCGTGTGGATGGCAACCGGGAACACAGACCCCGAGGCACCTACAGCCGCCGATCAAATGGCATTCGAAGAGGGCTTTGCCGACTCCTTAGCAATCACCGGTCCCGAGATTATCCAACCTGATAACTTGCCAGTAGGCATCGTTTCATCGCCCGCACTTGAACAGTCGCCCCAAGACTCTGCCGATTCAACAGCCGAAGCGGAATCCGAGGAACCCGTAATCGCCAGCGATTTCGAAGACTCGCCCGCAGGCTGGTTCGCACAGGCTAGCGACATAATTCACCACGATTCCACAGTCGACGGTTTGTCGAAAGCCATCGAGCTATGCCACTATATTGTAAACGGCCATCGCTCACAGGAACTCGATGCGGCCGCCAGACGGCTTGCTTCCCAAGCGCATAATCGCCGGGGCGAGCTATATGCGGATGAAGGCCGCATGGAGGAAGCGCTCAATGAGTTCGAATCGGCAGTTTCCAACGACGATAAAAACGCTTTGGCCCTTCACAACCGAGCCGTCACTTTCGCTCAACAAGCCAACTACGAAGCGGCGTTGGCCGATTTCAATCGTGTTATCAAGCTGAACCCCGGCTTGGCAATTGCCTACCGCAATCGAGCGGAACTGCTGGCGCTGCGAGGCGAACAGGTTGCCGCGGTTAAAGATTACACGCGTGCGCTCGAATTTGAATCCGGCGATCCCGAACTGTACGCTGCTCGTGCCCATGCATTGCAGCACATGGGAAAGTTTGCCGAGGCGCTGGCCGATATCGAGCAAGCCGTTCAGCATGCGCCACAAAATACCGATCTGCTCACACAACGTGGCAACTTGTTTGCTGACCAGGGCGATTTCGACCGCGCGATGGCCGACTTCCAACGGGCGGTGCGGATCGACGCGAAATCGGCCGCTGCCCATCGGGGCATTGCCTGGCTCAAAGCCACCTGCCCGGTCGATCGCCACCGCGATGCATTCGAAGCCCTGTCAGCCGCACGAACGGCCATGGAACTCTCTCCGGCCGACGATTACCTCGCACTCGAAGCCATGGCGGCCGCACACGCCAATGCGGGCGAATTCAACAAAGCGGTGGATGCCGAACAACAGGCACTATACCTTGCTCCTGCCGAGATAAACAAAACGCTGCAAGCACGGCTGGCACTTTATCAGCAAGGCAAACCGTTCCGCACTGCAAATAGGAAGACTGCAAAGTAGCATGTAAACGCCTAGTGTTCTGTCCATGGTCATTTGATGGGTGGCATGCCTTCGCCTTGTGGGCGTAGGCATGCTTACCCGCTACCGCGTGAAAGCATGCCACCCGTCAATTCAAGACTGACAGAACACTAGTGTTTTGTCCAACCTGAGTTGACACGTTTTTGTGCCTATTGTATTTGGTAG
>CAZTWS010000027.1:0-40607 GCA_964618225.1 uncultured Planctomycetaceae bacterium | reverse complement strand
CAATTCAAGACTGACAGAACACTAGTGCGTTTTTAGGTTGATGTGTTGGTAAACCGTGTTCTGGTTGAGCGGCGTGGGCGCCGTCGCTAAGGGGTTGAATACTGGCGGGACGTGAACTCGAAAAATGCACTCGGTGACGTCAGGCTGGAAAGCCTGACCTACTTGGCGCGTTTGATGGCGCGCGCAAGGGCGGTGCCCATGTCGGCGGGGCCCTTTGCCACTTCGATACCGGCGGCTTCAAAGGCGGCAATCTTTTCGGCAGCGGTGCCTTTGCCGCCGGAGATGATCGCGCCTGCGTGGCCCATGCGCTTGCCGGCCGGAGCGGTTTGGCCGGCGATGAAGGCGGCCATTGGCTTGGTGACATGCTCTTTCGCAAACGCGGCCGCTTCTTCTTCGGCCGTGCCGCCGATTTCGCCCATCATGAGGATGGCTTCGGTTTGTGGATCGGCTTCGTAGAGTTTGAGCAGATCAATAAAGGATGTGCCAACGATCGGATCGCCGCCCAGACCGACGCAGGTGGATTGGCCGAGACCTAAGTTGGAAAGCTGCCACACGGCTTCGTAAGTGAGCGTGCCGCTGCGGCTCATCACGCCGACGGGGCCCTTTTTGTGGATGTAACCGGGCATGATGCCGATTTTGCATTCCTCGGGGGTGATGACGCCGGGACAGTTTGGTCCTATCAGCCGAACCGGCGGGGGCGAGGACGCCCCGGCTCGCTTGGAGTTGATTTGCTCGAGGCGATTGTAGACGCGGACCATGTCGAGGACGGGCACGCCTTCGGTGATGGCGACGACGACTTTGCAACCGGCATCGACGGCTTCGAGGATGGCGTCGGCGGTGAAGGCGGCGGGCACGAAGATCATGGCCGCGTCGGCACCTTCTTTTTCGACCGCTTCATGAACGGTATCGAACACAGGTACGCCGAGCGTGGTTTGGCCGCCTTTGCCGGGCGTAACACCGGCGACGAGCTTGGTTCCGTATTCGAGGCAATTCTTGGAGTGAAATTCGCCGGCTTTGCCTGTGATTCCTTGGCAGACGACGCGAGTATCTTTATTAATTAATATGCTCATGGTTATTCCGGCAATATTTAACCACAGAGACACAGAGAACACGGAGGCCAAGCATCAGCCCTTTAAATTCTTCTCAGTGCCCTCTGTGTCTCTGTGGTGATGATTTGATTTGAATTTATTTCACTGCCGCGACTACTTTGTTGGCGGCGTCGGTGAGGTCGGTGGCGGCGATGATGTTGACGCCGGAGTCGGTGAGCATTTTGCGGCCTTGCTCGACTTCGGTGCCTTCGAGTCGCACGACCAGCGGGACGTTGAAGCCGACCTGGCTGTAGGCTTCGAGGATGGCACTGGCGATCGTGGTGCAACGCATGATGCCGCCGAAGATGTTCACAAGCACCGCCTTCACGTTTTTGTCGGAAAGCAAGATGCGGAACGCTTCGGTGACTTGCTCGGTGTTGGCACCGCCGCCCACGTCGAGGAAGTTGGTCGGCTCGCCGCCGTGGAGTTTGATAAGGTCCATGGTGGCCATCGCGAGGCCGGCACCGTTCACGAGGCAGCCGATGTTGCCATCGAGCTGCACGTAGCTGAGCCCTGCCTTACCGGCTCGCACTTCGTTGGGGTCTTCTTCTTCGATGTCGCGCAGTTCGACCAGCTCAGGATGACGGAACAGGGCGTTGTCGTCGAAGCTGATTTTGGCATCGAGGGCGACCAAGTCGCCCTGCTTGGTGACGACCAGCGGATTGATTTCCACGAGGCTGCAATCGAGGGCAACGAACAGCTTGCACAAAGCTCGCATGAACTTGTCGGCTGATCGCACGCTTGCCCCGGAAAGCTCGAGTTGAGCGGCCAGCTTGCGGACCTGGTACGGTTGCAGACCGGCATCGGGACAAAACGGCTCTTTGAAGATGAGCTCGGGCATTTTCTCGGCGACTTCTTCGATGTTCATGCCGCCGGCGCTGGAGGCCATGAGCACGGGGGCCGCCACGGCGCGGTCGATGACGATGCCGAGGTACAGCTCGCGGGCGATGTCGCAACCGGCTTCGACGATAACTCGACGAACGGTTTGGCCTTCGGGACCCGTTTGGATCGTGACTAACTTATGATTGAGCAACGCCTTGGCGACGTCGGCCGCTTCTTCGGCGGTGCGAACGAGCTGCACACCGTGCTGCTTGGGGTTGTCTTTGACGGTGCCCTTGCCGCGGCCACCGGCATGAATTTGGGCTTTGACAACGGCCACGGGCGTGCCTATTTGCTTGAAAGCCGCGGCAGCCTCTTCGGGAGTGGAGGCAACGACGTTTTGCAGCACGGCAACGCCGGCTTTTTGGAGCAATTGCTTGGCTTGGTATTCGTGAATTTTCATGCGTGCGGGGGCCTTTTCAGCCTGACAATCGACGGGGTTGGCTCAAGCTAGCGCGAGCCGCACGGGTCGTAGAACGGCGTCGTTCGGCGCTTTTTACGCAAGCGGCGAATGAATCCGGCTACAGCAGCGTGCCCGCTGAACTAGAATCGAGAAAGCCGCGGAGAATTTCCAGGCGGAAAGTTCCGCGACTTCGTGAGGATGTGAGTATAGCGCTCGCGTGTAATGAGGGTCAACCGGTGATGCTCTGCTTCGGCTCTCACTGGGAGCCTGAGGTAGCTTGTGGGATAGAGATGCACGACAAAAAGATGATGAAGGGTTTTGGCTGCAATCTGTTGGCTGGAAAACGCACTGGCGGAGCCAGTGGCACCCGAGCGGGGTTCGTGGCGGTGCTTGTGGCTTCGATGCTATTTTTGCCCCGGGGATTCGCGGCGGAAGCTTTTTTGCTGCGGGGTGCGGCGCAGGGTACCACGTATCACATTAAGTTCTTGGCCGAGGATGGGACCGTTGATCGGGCAAAGCTTCATGCGGAGGTCGAGCAGATATTGGCCGAGGTCGATCGGCAGATGTCTACCTATCGGCCCGATTCGGAGGTGAGCCAGTTCAACCGGGCTCCTGCTGATGAGTGGTTCGCGGTGTCGCCGGCGGTCGTTGAGGTGGTTGCCGCGGCTCAGGACATCAGCCAAAAAACGGACGGGGCAATGGACGTGACTGTGGGGCCGCTGGTGCGACTGTGGCATTTTGGGCCCGAGGAACCGGGAAGCCGCGGTGTGCGTAAGCCGCGATTGTCGCCGCCGACGGAGGAGGAAATTGCGGCGGCGCGCGAACGAGTGGGGTATCAAAAACTCGAGGTGCGATTGGAAACTCCCGCGCTGAGAAAGCTTGTGGACGGGCTCGAGGTGGATCTGTCGTCGATTGCCTCTGGCTACACGATCGATCGCATTGCGGACTTGATGGCGAAGCACGGGCTCGACAATTTCATGGTCGAGCTTGGCGGTGAGGTGCGAGCGCATGGACATCGTGACGACGGGCGGTTTTGGCGAGTGGCGGTGGAACGACCGACCGACGGGCCGCGCGAGATGTTTACGTCCGTGCCGATCGAGAATGCGGCCATCGCCACGGCGGGCGACTTTCGCAAGTACTTCGAGTTCGAGGGGCGGCGTTACTCGCACGTGATCGACCCGGCAACCGGCCGACCGGTGACGCATGAGCTGACCTCGGTAACGGTGGTGGCCGATACGTGCCTGGAAGCAGACGGCTGGGATACGCCGCTGCTCGTGCTGGGAGTGAAACGCGGCGGAGAAGTTGCCGATACGAATGGTGTTCGAGCGTTGTTTTTGTGGAGTGAGAACGGGAAAACGAAATCGAGCACTACGAAAAGATGGGGGCACGAGGTGGACGAGTAGGGTTTTTTGTCCGCAGATGGCGCAGATTTGCGCAGATGAGAAGAGATATCTCACGCAGCAACGCGCAATGTGAGTATGAAAACTCTTGAACTGCTTGGACAGGATTGAATGGATTTTGCGGCGGGTAGCACGCCTCTGAGTCTTAGAAATCTGCGGACATCTGCGCCATCTGCAGACAAATCATCAAACCACCGCCGGAGCCGGTTCGTTGGTTGGAATCGCTTGCTGTACGGCGGTGCAAATTTCGTCGATATCGCTTTCCGCGAGCAGCGGGTGGAGCGGCAGCGTGACTTCGCGGGCAGCGGCGTCGATCGTGCGCGGTAGATGGGGTTCTGCCGTCAGCAAGTTACGGTAGTGCGTGAATTGATGCACGGGCGGGTAATGGACGCTGGTTTGCACGCCTAACTCGGCAAGCCGTTGGCGAAATGCAGGCCGGTCGGCCGAGTCGTTCACCAGCAGTGGAAAGATGTGGTGCGAACAATCATCGGTTCGTTCGAGGAACGGCACGCGGATGCCGGCGACTTCGCCAAGCAACCGTTTGTATCGCTCGGCCAAATTGCTGCGTTTGGCGTTGGCAGCAGAGAGCTTTTCGAGCTGAATCATGCCGAGGGCCGCGGTTAACTCAGTGCAACGGTAGTTGTAGCCAAGGTCGATGACGTCATAATCAGTCGCGCGACCGGCCGCTTTGTCCCAACTAGATTTAGTCATGCCGTGCGAGCGCGCACGGCGCAGGCGTTCGGCGATGCGATCGTCGTCTGTGATGAGCATGCCGCCCTCGCCCGTGACAAGATTCTTGTTGGCGAAGAAGCTGAAGCAGCCGACGTTGCCGATAGTGCCGGCGAAATGGCTGTTATTATCGCTGCCGGCGGGCCCTTCATAACGTGCGCCGATGGCATGGCATGCGTCCTCGACAACGGCAAGGCTGTGGCGGTTGGCAATCGCCATGATACGGTGCATGTCGGCAAAATAGCCGGCAAGATGCACGACGAGGATTGCCTTAGTTCGAGGCGTGATCTTCGACGCTAGATCGTCGGGGTCGAGGTTCAAGTCGCTTGGCCCGGTGATATCGACGAATACCGGCGTGGCACCCGTGTAGAGCACGGTATTGGCGGAGGCCACGAACGTGTAGCTGGGGAGCAGCACTTCATCGCCGGGGCCGACATCGACTGCCAAGAGTGCAAGATGGAGGGCCGCCGTGCAATTGGCCACGGCAACCGCGTGCTTCGCATTCATATGCGCGGCGAATTTCTGCTCGAACTCCGCGGTGCGCGGGCCAAGCGAAAGCCATTTGCTGCGCACGACCTCGGCCACGGCCTCGGCCTCGCGGTCGCCCATGTCGACGTCGGATAATTGGTAACGGTATGCCATGTGGTTTATTGGTGTGCCACTGGCTCTGCCAGTGCTATTCTCATTAGTGACTTGCAGTCTCAACTTTTATCGAGCGGGTAGCACCGACTTTCGGCCGAATGTGCTTTGATTTCGTGCGAACTTCCCTCGGTCGAATGTCGGTGCGGCGTAGCCGTGCAAGGTTATCCGGGAGTACCTCAAGCGTCTGCGGCGCACCGACAATCGGCCGGCTAATGCTTATACGATCTTGATGCAACAGCGGCCGAAAGTCGGTGCTACCCACTCATTTCAAAAACATACTTTAATTATAGAACCGTGGGTCGGCGGTGTCGGCCCAGGTATCGGCGAGCAGGCGTTCGTGGACTTCGGCGATACCGTCATCTACGGACCAGCGGGCGCGGAAGCCGAGCGCGTTTTCGATCTTCGTGAAATCCACGCGGTAACTGCGCGGGTCGTTGTTGAGCTGCACGTATTCGAGCGCGGTGCCTTCGACACGTCGCTGCACCATTTCGGCGAGCTGCTGCTTCTGCACGTTCTCTGAGTTAGAGCCGACGTTGTACACTTCGCCGCGGACGGTATCAGCATCGGCATTCAACACATGAATGATCGATTCGGCGATATCTTGAATATGCACGAAAGGCCGCCAGAATTGCTCGCCATACACGACGACTTTCTTATCGCGCACGGCGGCGAGCGTGAAGTCGCTCACGAGCAGATCGAACCGCATGCGATCGGACACACCGAAGGCCGTGCTGAAACGGAGCACCGTGGGGCAGAACGAGTCGCTGGCCGCGGCGAGGATTTCCTGTTCGGCCTGCACCTTAGTTTCGGCATAGGTGGAGAGCGGCTTAAGCGCGGCCGTTTCGTCAACGTATTCGTCGCCGTTGCTTACGCCGTAGTTGCTGCACGTACTGGCAAATACGAACCGCGACGTACCGGCGGCCTGGCACGCGGCGAGCACTTTGCGAGCGCCGCCGAGGTTGGTATCGACTGCGTTCTCGGGGTTGCGATTGCAGGCCGGTTCGCCGACGATCGCCGCGAGCAGCACGACGGCATCGTGGCCTGGAACAATATCGGCCAGGAGTTTTTCGTCGCGCAGATCGCCTTCGACCAGCCGGAAGTTCGCGTTATCCTTCACGCCATCGAGCGATTCGCTACCGAACAGCAGCAAATCGAGCGCGGTAACCGTGTGGCCTTCGTCGAGCAAACGTCGCGTGAGAACGGAGCCGATGTAGCCAGCGCCGCCAATGATCAAAATTTTCATGAATGCCTCCCGTTACGAGTCGCCAACTGAAACTCCTCGTCAGAACGTTGCTCCGGTAAGAATTCTTCCATGCGGTCCAAAAATATTTGGCTAGCCTTTTCGTAATCGCTCGGGCGGCCGATATCGAGCCACAGGCATTCGGAGAGGAACACCTTCACATTGGCCTGCCGCGAAACGAGCTGCGCGACGACGGTCGGAAAATCGATCGACCTGCCCGAGACGAACGATTCGACCACGCTACGTTGGAACATGTAGACGCCCATGGATGCGTCGTACGGAATCGTGGGCTTTTCACGATAGCCGGTAACCTCGTGCTGACCGTTGAACTCGATGACGCCGAGGTCGACGTGGATGTTGCAACGATGGCAGGCGATCGTGAGATCGGCCTGCGAACTTTGATGGTAGTTGTACAGCGTGTCGTAGCGCAGCGTGGTGAGGATGTCGCCGTTCATCACCAGGAATGTTTCGGGCAGGTCGTCGATGAGTCCGAGGGGACCGACGGTGCCGAGCGGCTGGTCTTCGCGCGAATAATCGATGCGCACGCCCCACTTGCTGCCATCACCGAAGTAGGCCATGAGCAACTCGGCCAAGTGGCCGGTGGCGAGCGTGATGTGGTCGAATCCGGAGCTAGCGAGTTGGCGGATGACGATTTCCAAGATGGGCATATCGCCCACTGGCACAAGCGGCTTGGGGAAGGTGACGGTGTAGGGAGCGAGTCGTCGCCCTTTACCGCCGGCAAGAATGATGGCTCTCATGCGCCTGTCTCCTGGGAAGAGTTGAGAGTTGAAAATGGGGAGGGGTGAGTGAAGAGGGTTGAATGACGGTGATTGTCCGTTGTTAGTTGTTAGTTGTGATCAACGGGGTTTTCGGAGAGTTGTATGATCTTCGGTTGATTGTTTCGAGCGGCCTTTTAGTGCGGCGCGGAACCAACCTGCGACGAAAGCGGAATTCGTATAAAGGTATCGTCGCCACAGGCGGCGAGGCTCACTGGCGAGGCGGAACAGCCATTCGAGGCCGGCACGCTGCATCCAGTGGGGTGCCATCGACTTGGAGCCCGCGTGGAAATCGAACGCCGCACCGACGCAGGCTTGCACGGCACGAAACCTGTCCGCATGGTCGGCCGCGAAATGGTCTTGCTTGGGGCACCCCAGGCCGATGAACACGATTCCCGCTCCGCTGCCATTGATTCGTTCGACCACGGCGGCGTCTTCGGCTTCAGTCAACGGCCGGAATGGCGGCGACTCAGCACCGACAATCCGCAGGGCTGGAAATTTGACCGGCAGCTCTTGCTGCAATCGCTCGATGACTTCGGGACTTCCGCCGTACAGATACACGGGTACGCCCTCTTGGGCAGCGCGGTCGCATAGCCGTGCCATCGTTTCGGGCCCATACACCCGCTCGCGGAGTCCGACGCGGTGCAATTGGTTCAGCGCCCAGCGAACGGGTTGGCCATCTGGGGCAATGGCCGAGAAACGGTTTACCTTCTCCAGCAGTGCCGGATCGCTGGCCGCTTCCATGATCGCATGCACGGCATGGAACGACACCACAGCCGATTCGCGGCGGTGGGCCGCTTCGATCATGGCGTTCACCAGCTCGTCGTAGGTGGTCGCGCTCACGAGCACGCCCAGCACATCGTGCTTGGGGGGCCAAGCGACGGGCTGGTCTTCGCTCGAAGCATCGGCGGGATTCGGTAATTCAGCAGTCGTGCTCACGCACATACCTCGGCATCCAAGGGAAGATCGCGAGCGGCCAACTCCGCGGGGAATTGATTTGCGGCGTCACCATTCAACTCGGGCAACGCCATGCTCGCCACGTGCTTTTCTCCGTGGCGAACGCAAAGCGCCTCGCGATAAATTTCCATCAAGCGTTCGTAGTTTCGGTCTTCGGTGTATTCCGATTCGAACAATCGGCGTGCGTTGATTCGCATTTGCGACAAGTGTGCCTGGTCGCTGAAAACACGTCGCACGGTGGCCGCCAGTTCGACCGCGTCGCCCGGCTTGAAACACGCGCCCGTCTCCCCTTCGCGGATCAATTCGGCCATGGCACCCAATCGCGATGCGATAACAGGCGTTCCCTTTGAGTATGCTTCAACAATCGTTTTTGGGAACCCTTCGTAATTCGTGGAAGGTAAGATCATGGCGGCCGCATTGCCGAGCCGTTCGAGAACCTCGGCGTACGGGCGATCGGGATACCAAGTAACGTTTTCGCCGCGTTCCATGGCTTCTTGCACGAGTGGAGCGAGCGGGCCATTGCCGCAGATCATGAGGGGTACGCCGGGGCCATACCAGCGCCAGGCTTCGAGCAGTGTGTGGACGCCTTTCTCGGGCGAGAGCCGGCCCAGATAGAACGCATAGCCGCCGTTGCCGGGGCCAGGGCCGGGATCGCTGATCATATAGTTCGGACGCTGGTGCATTCGCTTGGCCGGCAGGCCGGCCTCGACCAGCTTGTCGCGCGAGAAGCCGGAAAGTGCAATATAGGCATCGATGGCCCGCCGGTAAGTGCCAATCAGCCGATGGAAGGTAAGCATCGTGGCGATGGCGACCGTGGCCGAGCGGTTTTCGCGGTAACACGAGTGCTGAATTGCCGGCCAGGGCACGAACTTGCCAACGCACAACTCGCACGTGGTGTCGTTGCGAAACAGCGTGGCCTTGGGGCACGCAAATCGGTAGTTGTGCAACGTTTGCACCACAGCCGCTCCGGCCTTGCGAGCCGCGTAGTAAACGGCGGGCGACATCAACGGCAGCGTGTTGTGGAAGTGAACGATATCGGCCCGGTGGTCGCGCACGATGCTTTTCAACTCATGCGCCGCTTGACGGTTCCACACGGTGCTCATGGCGAGCGATAGCCGGCCCATGTTGATCACATCGTCGTTGTGCTTCGTGTAGGTCACCACCTCGTGGCCGCGCGAAGCGAGCAACTCCGCCTCGTCGGCGAAGACGCGATCTTCGCCACCGGCTTGTTGGTAGTAATTGTGGCAAATGACGATGCGCATGGGTGGGCTCAAACGACTTTCGAGAGCGTATTCTTAAATTCTCTTCTGTTTACATCGAGCTTAGTAAAGTAGTGGAGGATGGGGATTTCGAACCCTCCCCTAACCCCTCCCTACAAGGGAGGGGAATTTTGCTGTTCTGGTAAGTTAGTCGAGGTGGGGATGGCTGCCGTGAGCGCGATGCCGAGCAACACGTAAAACGGAATCGCTCCGAAGGGCGTTTCCAACTTGTTATCGAAATGGGCCCACATGAAGAGCATGAGCCACAAACAAAAACCAAACGGCTGGCCCGACACACGGCCGGCTTTCCACAAATTCCGCGCCAAGCAAAACTGCAGTGTGTAAAAAATCAGTGCGCCGGCCCAACCGGTGTAAACGATGACAAAAATAAAAATATTGTGCGGCGAGGGATTCACCAACTGGTTGGCTTCGTTGTGTTCCCAAATCGGGTAGCCGTAGCCCATGCCGAACAGCGTCGTCATGGGATCGGAATTCACCACTCGTAGCAAGTTGCGCCACAGGCTCAGTCGCCACTCTACCGTTCCAGCATAGCTGGAAGCCTCGGGTGTCAGCTCGGCGGCGAGGGATTCATCCACCGCGGCGATTGCCCGGCCGATGATTTCGCGCGAGGAAATCATGCCGCCCCGGCCTGTTGGCGCGGGAATTTCGAAGTCGATCATGAGCCCCAGCAGGAGCAGCCCGCAAACCAACATGCCGGCCTGAAAAAGCCGACTCATTTGCCGGGTGAGTAAGCTGAACGTGACGATTGCCACCATGAAACCAAGCCACTCGGCACGCATCTGCATGCCAAGCATTACAAAGCCGTTGAGCATGAGCGGCACGGCAAAGCGCCGCCAGTCGCGTTCATAGGCGAGCAAGCCGAGTATCGCGATGGCGGAGCCAGCCGGCTGCCCAAATAGCGGCACGTGAGCCGATTCAAGCTGATCGACCGTGGTCAACCCGCCAAAGAACACGAGGTAGAGAATTCCATACAGGCCGTTAATCCAGGCCAAATACCACACCACGCGCGGTAACAGATTTTTATACCGCTCGCCCAGCCACATGCCGGCAAACAAGAAGGCGATGTAAAAATTGAACGCGAAGTTTTGCAGCGCGATTTTTGGATTCCCGTTAAGAAACACGCCGCGTGCGCATTGCAGGAAACCGAACAGCACGAAAATCGCGGCCAAGTTAGCGAGCCAACGGTAACGGTTCGTCCAGAGTTGCGATTCGTACCACGTGCCCAGGATGACGCTGGGCCGAAACACGAGCAGCATTCCGAGCGTTGCTTCGCCGATGAAAATCGGCGCGATACCCAGGTACGCGAACGATCGCGTCATCGTGATGTAGCCAAGCACGACCGGCAGCAACAGCAGTGCTGGCCATTCCAAGCTTCGTATGCCGAAGGCCTTCACGCTTGGCCTCCTTCCGAAATGGCGAAAGGCCGCATCACACGGCGATAGGCAATCCAACGTAGCCCGGCGGTAACCGCGTTGCCAACGGCCATTGCGGAAACGGCTCCCAGAAGTCCCCATGCGGGAATCGCCGCGAGCGCGAGTAGCGTCATGAGCCCCACGCCAGCCACGCCCGTCCAAAAGCTAACTGCCGGCCGCTGCTTCACCCACAACGCATGATCGGGAGCGGCCCCCGCAGCTTGGGCCAGGGCGGAAATGCCGTACAAGCCGCTCACCACGGCATTTCCCACGTAGGTCGCTCCATAGGCGATTCCGAGAAACAAATTTCCGAAGGCAAACGCGGCCACGCTGAACAGCGACATCACAGCCACCAAAAACAGCGTGATTTGAATGCACACGCGATCGACGCCACGGTCGCCTTCAGTGGCCAGCGCCTCGGCTAACCGCGGCACAAGGTACGTATGCGTACCGAGAATGATGGGGTTCGACAGCAGAATGATCGCGCTGCACGCCGCGAGCACGCCGGCCGAGTCTTCGCCCAACTTGTACACGACGATCCAGTACACCAGGTACGAGCTTAAGATCGAAACGACCTGGCTTCCCAGAACCCAGCCACCGATCGACCAACCATGGCGGATATCGCTCTTCAACCTTCCACGAGGTTGGCCAAATTCTTTTCGGGCCGACCAAAGCCAACCAAGGCCGGCTAGCGCACAGGCCAGAGCAATCGCCAAATAACCGGTTGAAGCGTTGAGCCAACCGAACTGGCGAAGCACAAGCAGGCCGCCGATCTGCACGATAAGAACCACGGTATCGACAACCACCGCGTTGCGCACCACAAGATGAGCAAACGCCATCCGCCGTGCGAAATCGCGCAGCAGCGTAAACGGCACGGCGACCATGAACGCCGTCGCGAGCCAAGGGGCATTGCCCGCGCTAGTGCGAAAGAGAACCAGCGTGGCCACGCTGAGCACGACCAGCATAATGGCACAAAGTGCCGTAGCTTGCACACCAACGCTGCCGGCAAAGCGGCGGCGGTCGTCGCCTTCGAGCTTTCGATGCTGGATTACATAGGGCAGGCAAACGAGCGACTCCTGCAAGCAGAGCAGGATCAACATAACACTGAACGCGAGCGAGTAAGCCCCCAACGCATCCTGCCCCGCCGACCGGCCAATGATGACCGTGGTGAGAAAGTTTGTCGCGCTCACGATCACCTGATCGGCGATCGAAGCCACTCCCTTGCTGCGAACGACACCGATCGCGGCGCGCAGCAAGCGCGACACATCGGACCTTAGCCCGACGTCAACCATCCCTTCGGCTGGCGTCGACTCTGGCATCAGCTCACCGTTTCCAAGGGGGGCACAACAGGTACTTCGTCGGAGGTTGATCGGGCGGCACCGGCCACACCATCGTGAATGAGTAGTTCGCTACCATTCTCGACCAGCACTCGCTGATAGATGGCGGCCATTCGATCACCCTGCTTCGACCAGAGATAGTACTCGGCCCGGCGGATTGCACCCTCGCTTAGCCGTGTTTGCATGGCGGGGTCGGCATGGTAAGCGGCAATCGCAGACGCCAAATCGCGGATGAACTGCTCGGCAGACTCCACTGGCAACTTCATGCCACACTCGTGGGTCACCATGTCGGCCACGCCTTGATGGTCGGGACAGATCACCGGCACGCCGCGCGACAACGCTTCGAGCACCACATTGCCAGACGTATCGCGCATGCTGGTGAAAACGAACACATCGGCCCAATCGTATTGCCGCATGGCATCGGCGAGTGGCAGCCAGCCGAGCCATTCGATTCGGTCGGAAATGCCGAGCCGTTTTGCCAGCGCCACCGACTGCCGCATCAACGGGCCGTCGCCCAGGAGGCGCAGTTCCCAATCGGTGCTTGTCGGCAGTTTTACCAGCGCTTCGAGTAGCAGCGGTAACGCTTTGCGCGGCTCGATCATGCCCGACCAAAGAATCCGCAACGGCTCGCCCTTGCCACGCGGTTCAGCCGCGCGGGGTTCGATCGAAACGACACCTGTTTCGAGCATTTGCGTAACGGCCACACGACACGCACGAGCCAAATCGAGTCGGCTCGTCGAGTTTGCCGCGAGCAATGCCGAGGCACGCCGTGCCGCTTGGTGTACCGATCGGCTGAATCGAAGCTGCAAACGATTCAGAACCGTTCGCACGATTTCTTTTGCCGCATCACGCTTCCGCAAAATGCTTAAAAACCGCTTGGGGAAATTCTGAGTTCCGCCAATAGGCCCCCACACAAACGGAATTCCCAACTGCCACAACAAACCGGGCTCGCGATAGCCGACCATGTTCACTTGGTGAGCCAGGTCGAACTTGTGCTCGGCATGCAACCGCTTGGCCACGGCAAACGCCGCGCGATGCCACAAGCGATAAGCAAGATAGTAGCAGCCGGGAACACGTTGCAAACGAAGCTGCAACTTCGAGAGCGGAACGAAAACAAATTGAACGCCCGGCACGGGCCCATGAGTTTCAAGATGCTGCCGAATTTCGGCTTCGCACTCGTGGCCTTCGCATAGGACCCAAGTATCGGCAAAACGGCCCGCCTGCACGGCGCGATTCCAACCCACGCCGTTTTCCGAACCGCGATTCGGGCCGCAAACATACGCAACCATCACCATCCGCGGCCGGCGGCGCGTGCTGCTCATGGGGCTCGAATTGTGAAGGTCGCTGGCCATGCCTGCTAGAAATAATGTTTTAGAATTCAGCCGTTGGGGTGCCACTGGCTCTGCCAGTGCTTTTTAATGAACTTCGCAATGCTGCATTGAGCGAAAAAGATTTTGAACCAGCTTGCACATGATTTTCGATGTGGAACGCCCAAAAGAGGAAAACTGCAAGCCACTTATGGGAATCGCACTGGCAGAGCCAGTGGCACCCAAATCGTCAGTAATACTCAAGTCGCCAAGCCGCTTGCGCGAACCGCTCCTTATTTCGGCACGCTCTGCAACTCACCGCCTGCATGCCCGTTACTTTTCAAAGCCAATGCACGTCGACGAGTTCGGCGGGCGACACGCGACTCCACCGGAGCCGTGTTCGCATCGGGTCGACTATTGCGCATCGATTCACTGAACTGCACGAGGAAAAACGCTCCGCCCACGGCAAGCACCAGCGTGCCAGCCGCGGTGAGCAGCGGCGACGGGCTCACAGGCTTCTCCGCGAATGTGGCGTTTTGTGCCGTGCTCAAATTGCTGATGTGGTCGTTTTGCAACTCGGTATCCATGCGGGCTTCTTCCATCGTGCGGGCGTACTGCATGTATTTATCGCGAGCTAAATCGGCTTCGCGAGTGAGTTGGTCGATCTTCAGATCTTGTTCATTGACCGCGCGAAGGTCGGCCAACACGGCCGACTTTTGCTTCTCAAGTTCCACCAGCCGCGCTTTGAGGCCCGCCACTTCGCTCTGCGTTTGCTTCATCGCCATCGATAATTCGCGATGAATCGGGTTCACTTCATCGCTTGTTTCGGTGCGTTCCTCGGCCTGTTCGGCAAGCACCTTTTGAGCTTCGCTCAACTGCTCATTAACCGCCATGACCAGCGGGTGGTTGTCGTTGTAACGTGCTTCGAGGTCCATCGATTTCACTTGAAGCTCGTAAAGCCGATCGCGAAGCATGTCGGCCCCTTGGTTCGGCATGCTCTTTTTGGCCGCGAGTTGCCGCTCGGGAATTTTCGCCAGTTGCTTGGTGAGATCCTCGATTTTCGCCTGGGCAGTCGCAAGCTGCTGATCGGTGCTCAGCCGATCGAGTTCTACCGCGCTGAATTGCGATTCCAGCGTTGCTCGGCGTTGGTCGACGCTGGAGAGGCCCATTTCGTTCTTGGCATTGCGGAGCGCGTCGAGTGCCTTATCCAACTGGTCGCGCAATCGTCCTTGCTGCTCCGCGAAGAAAGGCGTCGATTCGGCGTTGCGATGAACTCGCATGTACTCTTGCTGCGCCACATCGACGACCGCCTGGCACACGGCCTGAGCCAACTCGGGCGACTTGGCCCTGTATTGCACATCGATCATCGTGGCTTGCTGCTCGCCACCAACCTTCAAGCTTTTCTCGATCGTGATGATCGCGGCCTCGCGGTCGGAAATCGGATCGAGGCTCGAGATTTTCCCACGCAGCCAGCCTAGCGGCATCATCGCGTAGTCGATCACCGAGGGGTCCGATTCTTCACCACCACGGCCGAGCACGGCATCTGGCCCTAAAAGATCCACCACCGTGGCGGCCACGCTACGGCTCTTGAAAATCTCTTGCGTCGATTTCACTTCGTCCTTACGGTCAGCCGTGTAGAGCGGCATCGTTTGCCCCGCGGTGGCCGTGGGATCGATCCCCACGCTTTCGCGCCCCATGCGCAAAAAGAGCCTCGCTTCGCTGCGATAAGCTCGCGGCCAGTAGGTGTAAAACACGGCACCGAGCGCCACGCAAACAACGGGCCACAGCACGAGAATGAGCTTGTGACGCCATAACAGGCCGAACAATTCACGAGGATTCGTAATGCGTGGCGGGGTGGACATAACGCAGTCCTCACTCACGGCAGCAACATGGCGTTGCTACCAAAGGGTAGGTGTTGAAATCGAAACCTGTATTCGAAAACACGATCGAG
Organism: uncultured Planctomycetaceae bacterium; assembly: GCA_964618225.1. Classification (GTDB taxonomy): domain Bacteria; phylum Planctomycetota; class Planctomycetia; order Pirellulales; family Lacipirellulaceae; genus JABDGM01. Next base: position 25,206 of record CAZTWS010000027.1, on the reverse strand, counting down.
GCATTCGCGACGATCGCGTGGAGCTTTTTCATCGCGGCCCACGCTTTAACAACAACGAGGGGCCGGTCGAGAGGATCAGCCCTACGTCGCACATGAAAGATCGCCGCCGCAGGTATTGCAGATCCATCCGCATCCATTGCTCGAACGTAACCGTGCTGCGGCCGCTAACCTGCCAAATGCAAGTCATGCCGGGCACAACCCACAGTCGTTGACGTTGCCAAGGCGAGCAGGCAAGCGATTCTTTCGTAGGCAACGGCCGCGGCCCCACGAGCGACATCTCGCCACGCAACACGTTCCACAGTTGCGGAAGTTCATCGAGGCTTGTCGCACGCAACAATCGACCGATGGCCGTGGTGCGCGGATCATGTTCCATTTTGAACGCCGGGCCATCTTGCACGCTGAATTGGCGAAGCCGCTGTTGCAGCTTCTCCGCATTCACTTGCATCGTGCGCAACTTGTAGATGCGAAAACGACGGCCTGCCAATCCCTCGCGCTCTTGTGCGTAGAATGCCGGACCACGCGACGTAAGCCGAATCGCCGTCACGCAAAACAGCAGGATTGGCGAAGCGGCAACCAAACCAACGCATGCGCCGAGAATGTCGATCGCGCGTTTCCAAGGCGGTGTTTTTTGCGCAAGCAAAGCGTCGATCGACGCGGGAGTCGTTGCCGCCTCGGAATCGGTCACTTGGTCGCCCGGGGCATCGTGGCCGCGCACCGATTCCTCGGGATACACCAGCACATTGCAATCAGGCCGATCGTGGCCCACCGGGTACACGGCGCAGATATCACTAGCGACTTTCCATGCGCCAGATTTCGAGGTATCTGGCAGCAAGACGCCCACGACGCCGTTGGAAAGGAAACCAACGGTATCCGTAATGCGCAACCGCCGCATCAGCAATCGGCCAAGGAAATCGAAATCACGTTTAGAGGCACGGTCGCGCGGCAGTTTGATCGTGAGCACCGCCATCGGAGAGCCATTTCGATCGACACGCACACGTTCGCGCGCGAGTTCGAATCGAAACGACTTTTCATCGAGAAACAGCCCGCCCGATGGTGCGCACGAGGCGCGAACCTTGCTCGGAAGCAAGCGAAGCAATTGCCGGATAGCCATGACAACTCTCTAGTTGTAAATCAATGAACGTAAGACCCTAGGGAGCCCACAAGCGCGAGCTCCACCCCCAACGCCTGAGAGTGCCTCCCCCATAACCGAGCGGCTAGCCAACAGCCGCTTCCTGCCCACTCGTCAACTCGCAATGATCACTAAAGCATAAAGACCCGAGACGACGCTTTCCTGACATGCAAAACACATAATTCTGAGGCAGAAGATGCAGTATAGGTATAGATTACCGATTATAGTTGATCAATGGTTTGGTTCAACCAACGGCCCACGCGCCAGCTCTCCCACTCTGTCGGAGATTGAGACAAAAACACCAAATCATGCCTTCTGAAAGCCTTTACCTGCCCTTAACCACCATTTTCTGCCGAGTTTTCGGATGACTACAGGGTCTCTTTTTTCGGCAAGCCCCCTCCGAGAAATTCTCGACCAGTGCTTCGACGAGATAGCAATTATCTCGCAGGAATCGCACCGCATTGTGTGTGTGAACCAGGCTTTTGCCGATCGGCTCGGGGTAAATCGCGAAGAACTCGTCGGCACGGAAATAGGCTCGCTATTCGATGCCACGACATCTCACCAATTAGAAGCGGCTCTCACCGGGCTTAACGACACAGGCCACCAAGCAGACGAACCTTCCGCCACGCTTCATTTGGGTTTGGCACGCGACCTACGAATTTTCCGTATCGTTGATTCAGGGCAACGCTTGTTCGGCCTCGTACTTCGAACTCCCACAGCATCTGACCAATCGCACCCGTCAGACCAGTCACGCCACGATCCACTGACCGGCCTGCCCGATCGGTCGTTTCTGTTCGATCGAATTGAAACGCTATTGCATGGAGATCGCTTTACCGATCGATCGTTCGCGGTCGTGTTCACCGACGTGGATCATTTCAAGCGTATCAACGACCGCTTTGGCCATTTGGTGGGCGACCAGGTGCTTTGCGAAGTAGCTACTCGACTCCGCAAGTGCGTACGCGAGGGCGATCATGTCACTCGCTTCGGCGGCGATGAATTCGTGCTGCTGCTGGAACAAATCGAAACGCTCCACGACGTGGCACCTATCGTGGAGCGCATCCGCGCCGCGATCGCAGAGCCCTTCAGCATGCTAAAAAACTCTAGAAGCAGTTTCAAAACCGTTCGGGGACTGTCCCCTTTAGCGGAGTCCGCGGAGCTAAAGGGGACTGTCCCCCTCTCCGAGAACGGTTTTGAAACTGCTTCTAACCAAACCGGCGGGGACTGCCCCAATTTTGCGGAGTCTTCGGAGCAAAATGGGAGTGTCCCCCTCTCCCCGCCGGTTTGGTTCGAGCCCCTAAGCCTCGACCACCCGCTTTCCCTAAGCATCGGCGTGGCCCTCGCCACAGACCACCACCGCTCGGCCGACGAAATCCTGGCAGAAGCCGACCACGAAATGTACGCCAACAAACGGGCCCAACCGTCGGTCCGCAGCACGTAGCACCCACGTATTGCGGCCCTCCACCCCCATTTAGCCGCCGGTCATTGACCGGCGGGAAATGTCACCAGGTACCCGTGTGACAACACAATCGCAGCCGCTTGCGGCTTAGCGGGGATTTTTTAGGCAAAGCATTTTTACACAATACGGATCGTTTTAAGTAGAATTAGTTTTGTTAAATGGAATAACTGTTAGGCGGCTCGTTTATGCATTTGACAACACCACGCATCACGTCGACTGCAATCCTGATCGGATTCGATCCTGATGGCCGTTGCGTCTACAGCGAAATACTCGACATTCACGATTACTACGATGGGGAGCATGTCTGGGATGAGGCTGAGCAGATCATTCGGCTAAACTTACGAAGAATGAAGGGTTACTTGTTTGATTCTGATGGCGTGCTCGATCAAGAGTTCGAGAGCATATTCGACCTATCTACCGGAATTTACGCTAGCGGCCATGCTCGCTTCGCCGATGGTACCGTACGCTATGATGGTCCCGTCGCCTAACTAGTCGCAGTTCCCCCACCAGCAACGCGGCGAGTTTGGCGTTTTTCTTTCGCATTGCTTATACTGTGTGCAATCCCGCCACTTCGTTCCGGCGGGCAACTGAGCTTGTTCGTTAGGCGGCGGGGTTCTTTACGCCGTAGGCGTTGCATTCCAAAGCCCAGGGTTGTTCGCGCGAGCGAACTACCCTGGGGTGACGACGCCCCATTCGTCCGTCAACGCTGAAGGCGTTGCACAAGCGCGGGGGTGTAACGCTTTCAGAGTAATGAATCATCGGGGGAAACCATGACCCACGGTAGGTCGCTGCGCGGCCAACCCTGGGCTACGGAATGTAACCGCGTCGCGGTAAGGACAGCGGCGGCGAACCGCCGCCTAACGGGGTGCTGCAGTTGACCCGCCGGCACTTCGGGCAGTTGAGCATTTTTCTTCGGTATCATATATACTGCGTACAATCCGCTCGCTGTTGGAGAGCGGGCAACTGAGCTTTTTTCATTAGGCAGATACATGAGTATCGCACCGTTTCGAGACGCGGTCCGATTTGACGTCGTGTTGGATCGGCTTGCATCCTACGAGGACGATGTTTGGTTCTACGTGCCTAAGGGCATAGGCACTGTCGGCCCGGCAACAATTTGCCTTCCGATTTCAGATGAGGATGATTTTTCTTGGGCCGAGACGGAAGGCGACTTAGAGGAATTTCTTTGGATCGAGGACGTACGCTCGATCGTATGTAACCTCCGTCAGCAGCGTAGTGCAGTCGATCACGATCAAATCATCCAAGCCTGCAACTACTACTGGCTGAACGATGCATAATTGCAGTTGCCACCTGCCTAACAATCCGCCACAGTTGCCCCGCCAGCAACGCAGCGAGTTTTGGCGTTTTTCTTTCGCAGCGGCTATACTGCGTGCAATCCCGCCACTTCTTTTGGTGGGGAAACTAAGCTTTTTTGTTAGCGGCGGAGTTAGCAGGCGTGGAATGGCTCGAACCGTGGTATTCGATTGCGGACAATCCTGAACAGTCGCAAGGCATGGTTCACGAGTTGCGTCGTGAACTTTCTCCCAGCCACGTCTTATTTGGCTTGCCTGTTAGAGCGATCGGTCGTCGTCAGGATTGCGATGACGTCTTGTTTGCCATCGAGGATGGCACAGAACGAGTGGCCGTGGTTCATCTTACGTGGACCCGAAGTCCTCCGGAGTCACCGCCGTGGCCGGGGTCGGCGATTTACGACAGCCTTGATCAATGGATCGTTCTCGGCATGCAAGCCGATCACGACGAATTCGCCACCTAACAATCCGCCACAGTTGCCCCACCGGTCCGCCGTCCGCCTCGCCTCCCCCTCTCCTTGTCTCTCCCTCTTCTTCCCAGCCCCAAATATTCTGAGAACAACCTTGTCGAAAACGGCCACCAGGTCCGCTACTGTATATGTACAAAAATATACACACAAACAGCCGGGGCGATTTCCCCAAAATCCCGCTCCACCGCTACCGCTGCGCACCCTGGAAACCCGTGCTCAGCCGGTCGGATCAGCATGCGCAAATACGAGAACACAACTTCGCATCCGTATACACAAGAAACTTGTCCTCTTGTCCCCTTCCGAGAAATTCGCTGCCCAACAAATTCACTTCAAACCACCATTCAGAAACAAAATTACCAACTTACGTCACCAGCCACGGACCACTCCCAGTCCCCAAGCCCCGACCCCCAGCCCCCAAATTAATTTCGCTGAAAACGGCCACCATTCCTGCTAGGCTGACAAGCCAACTAAACAAACGATTCCCTCGCGACAACTCCCCGCGCCCGCTCTTTGACAACTTGACCTCACCATACAGGCCTCGCCCCTGCGCATCTGCCTACGGCTCCCACCCATCCTACCTTGCTTGGCTTCATGCCGTCCCGCCAAACATCTGCGCCATCTGCGGACAAAAAACGGTAACTGGCCTCTCCGAGGCCGGCTGCCCTGCCCCATCCAACCATTCCTGCTAGCACAAACAATCTGCGGAGAAATAAATCCGCACAAAAATCTGCTCCTAGCTGGCGTTGTCGGCAGCGCGGAAATTGGCTAACTTTCCGCGCCTACCTCCCGCATTCCCGCCCCACCCCCGCAAGCAAGGATCGACCGTCATGCGTATTGCCGCAGTTAGCCTCGGTGGAGTCGCCGGCTGGCCCGCTCTGGAACTCAACGCCATCAGCAGTGGTTTGAATGTGGTCAGCGGCCCGGCTGGCTCGGGTAAATCGACTTTGGCCGACCTGCTGGGCCACTCGCTGTTCGGCAAGCCGCCGGTCGCCTTGCCCGTGATGGGCCAAATGCTAGCGCCCACCGGCGAAATCGTTGTCGAGGACGGCGTCGGCCAGTACCGCGTCCGCCGTTACCAGGAGCCGAACGGCACGGTCCGCCTCACCGTGGCCGCGCTCGAGGGCATTCAAGCCGACTCGGGCACCGTTCATAAGTTGGCCAGCGGATTGCCGCCGCGCGTGTTGTCGCCGCTTTGTGCGGTGAGCTTCCGCGAATCGCCTTACATCGGCCGCCTGCTTTCCGCCGAATTCGCCCGTGCCTGCAGCTTCATTCGCGGCCAGCATGTTTCGCTCAACAGCCGCCGCATGGCCGAGCTTGCCGCTCGCCGCGATCATCTCGCACACGAACTCGAATCGCGTATCGCTGCCGAGCGGCGCGTGAGCAAAGAAATCGAATCGCGATGGTGCGAACTCGATCGCATGGCCCACGAAGAAGAAACACAAATCGCCAACTTGGAAAAGCGACGCTCGTCGATCGAAACGGCCTTGGCCGAAACCGATGCCCGGCTTCGCTACCGACGCCTCGAATTGAATATGGACGAGCAATGGCACGCCAGCGAAATCGAGTCGTGGCGCACGCCGCTCGATGAACTCGACGGCGAAGTGAGCCGCTGGCGCGCGGTGCTTGCCGATTTGGCCCAACGCGAGTCGGACGTGCGAGCTCAACTGGCCGACATGCAGCCGTCACGCGCCACCGGCATGGCCGCCATCGTCGATCAACGTGCCTGGCTCGCCGTAGCTCGGCAAATCGCCACCGACTTGGCCGGCGAAGTATCGCGGCTGGCCCGCGCGAACGGTTCCGACCAATGCGTATGCCGCGATGCCCACCCACGCCTGCGGCCCATCGTCGAAACGGTCGAACGACAACTGGACGTGCTCGAAACACTGGCCGACGAGCAGCAACGTGCGATTCTTGCTTCGGAGCTTCGCATCGAACTCGACCGCCTGGCCGGCTCGCAAGAAGAGCTGCGCCGCCATGTGGATCACCTGCTCGACCGCCGCCAAGCCCTTGCGGCCAGCATCGGCCCCCATCGCGATGAACTCACGGGCTCGCGGCTCTACCTAAGCGCTGCCGACGCCCAGCAACTCGAGACGCGCCGCTCGGAGCTGGAGCATGAGCGATTCGAAATCATCGAACGATTGCGCGACCACAATGAAATGCTGAACGACCTGCGCGAGCAGCGCGAAGCGCTCGATCGCGAACGGGCCGCCCTGCTTACCACTCGTTCGATCGAACATATTCAGCGCGAACTGGCCGACGTGCAACAAAAGCTCGAACGAGCCGCACAGGCCAACGAGCATTCCGACATCGTTCGTATGTTCGAGGACTGCCCGTCGCTGGCGTCGGAATACCTGGCAAAGCTCTCCAACGGTGACTTGGTACGCCTCACGCTGGGCAACGGTGGTCTCGAAGCTGCCGTGACCGACCGCTCCGGCGAAACCTACCCGGTAGAGCTCCTTACCGCGGCACACCGCGACCAGGTTTACCTGAGCCTGTGCCTGGCGTTGCTGCGAATTGCCAGCCGACAAGGCATTTGGCTGCCGCTCGTGCTGGATGAACCGTTCGAGCGTCTCGACGCACGAAGCGTTGCTTCGCTAGCCGCAATGCTCGATGATTTCTGCCGGCACGGCCACCAGGTGATCGTGTTCACAGGCCAGCGTGCCGCCGTGGAACAACTCACCACCATCGGTGCCATGTCACACGACATCCTCAGCCTTCGAGGCCGCCAGAAGCAGTACACGGCTCCACGCCCCGTTCGCGGCACCAGCCCCAACAGCCCTACCATGTCGCCCAAACGCCGCCCCGCGAAACGCCGAAAAAGCGTCGATCGCCCTGCCGACATCCGCCCGTCACGCTCGAATGAAAAGAACGGCCCCACCAACCAAAGCGATGCCGCTTGAACAAATGGGGAATGCGGAACGGGGAACGAACCAGCTTATTGATGCCTAGACTTAATCGTTTTGATTGATGTTACTACGATCCGAAGCAGTTGCTCTGTTTCGTCGAGTAAATCTCGAAGCAAATCGATTCGAATGATCCCTGATTCGACCAAGAGTTCCAGCCAGAGCGAAGATTCTGCAAGCTCTTGCTCCACGATGCCGAATTTCGAGACCATCTCGGCACTTGAACGTGCCCGTGTACCCTCGCGGTAATTCGCCGCAACAGAAGTTCCCGATCGCAACAGTTGCTTCCCCAATACCTGAGCTTCTGTCGTCTTGGGCAGGCTACTGAACAGTCGAATAATTCTCAACGCATACTGCTTGGTGCGCAAAGAAAGATCCATCTCCCCCATCTCTTATTCCCCATTCCGCATTCCACATTCCCCGTTTGAATCATTCTTCCTCCGCCTCGAACCGAATCTCAAGAATCTCAAACCGGTTCACCCCAGCGGGCACTTCGACTTCAACCTTGTCGCCCACCTTCTTGCCAACAAAGCCTTGAGCCAGCGGGCTCGCGACGTTGATGCGGCCCGTGTCGTAATCTTCCTCGCCGGCACCCACGAGCGTGAACTCTTCTTTGTCTCCGAAGTCGAGGTCCTTCACCACGATCGTGCAGCCGAAAGCCACTTGGTCTTTCGGCAACTTGGAATAGTCGACAATCGACGCGCGAGCCAACTTGTCTCTCAACATGTTGATCTTTGCCTGCAGCAGCCCTTGCGACTCGCGAGCGCCGTGGTACTCGGCATTCTCGCTCAGGTCGCCCTCGGCACGAGCCGTGGCGATGCGCTGTTCGATCTCCGGCATCTTCTCGTTTTGAAGCTCGTCGATCTCGGCCTTCAACTTGTTGTACCCGGCTCGGGTCATTGGAACGCGTTCAGACATGGCAACACGTAGTCGGGGTTTTCAACGTCAGCAAAAAAAAACGGCCTCCCAATAGGGAAGACCAGTACCGTAGTAGTATTTTCGACGCGCCGGCGGCGAATGTAAAGGGTGATTCAAGCACGCCGCCAATTCACCGCGGCGGCAAAACACGGAAAAACTGTTTGATCGGCTTATTCCGGCAAATACAGCAGCCGACCGCACGACTTGCAGAATATGAGCCTCGAAAGCCGCAGCTCGTTCTGCATGTTCAGCGTAATTTGCTGGCCGCAGCCCGTGCAAACATCGTCGTCGACGGCCGACAAACTATCGGCACCCTTGCTGCGAACAACTCGCTCGTAATCGGGTTTCACTTCTCCCGGCAGCGCACGCTCAGCTTCGACGAGTTCCCCTTCTAACCGAGCGATGTCGGCATGAATCACCGACGCCGATTCTTCCACTGTCTTCTTGGCCTTCTCCAACTCCTGCTTGCCCGATGCAAGGTTCGCCTCGGCCTCTTTTACGGCCAAGCTGTTTTGATCAATTCTCTCGAGCCCTTCCAAGATTTCGTCAGCCAGCACGCTGCCGACCATTTCGGCCGCCGCGATTTGCTCGAGAAACGCCTGATACTCCCGATTGCTATTCGCCCCGTTCAACTTCACCTTCAGGTCGAGCACTTTCTGTTCGCCGGCCTTCAAATCGAGTTGCTTACGATCGACGCCCATCTGCGTCTGCTTGGCTTTTTCGCGAACCTCGGCCAGCTTGGCTTCGAGTTGAGCCACTCCGTTCTCTCGCACCTTAACCTGCTTGGGACCGCGATCAAGTCGATCGCGAAGGTCGGCGAGTCGCTGGTGAATGCGGTGCAAATCTCGCAACGCGGCGGCGGTAATGCTCATAGGCGGCCTCCCTGGGTGAGCGATTGGCTCAATGGAATCGGTAGTTTTCAAGGATCGGTTCGTGCATGCTCATCATACAACACAATCGCCTCCGAATGAATCGGCTGCCATTTTCCACGAAAAAAGCCGCCGGTCCTACGACCGGCGGCTTTGCACGTTAGGTGCCGCGAGCCGTGCGGCACTTCTTTTTCGATTGTAATGCACCTATGTCCGGCTTGGCTCGCCAGGCCTACTTACGCGGCTGCCGAGGTGGGGGCACCCGGTACAAACGGCTCCAGGTAACGGCTACGCACCGGATTCTGCAGCTTGGCCACGGCCTTGGCCTCGATCTGACGCACACGCTCGCGCGTTACCTTGAAAATGCGGCCAACCTCTTCTAGCGTGTACGAATAGCCGTCTGCCAAACCGTAACGCAAGCGGATGATTTCACGCTCGCGGAAGGTAAGCGTCTTCAGCAATTCTTCGATCCGCTCGCGTAACAGGCCATTGTTCGCAAGTTTGAAGGGCGACTCGGTGCCTGTATCTTGCACGAACTCGCCGAAGCAGCCGTCTTCGCCTTCGCCGATCGGCCGATCAAGGCTGATCGGGTGGCGACCGATATCCAGCACGCGCTCGGTTTCTTCGAGCGTCACACCGGCAGCGGCGGCCGTTTCTTCGGTCGTCGGCTCGCGGCCCATTTCCTGCAACAGCTTCTTCGCCGCGTTCCGTAACCGCATCAGCACGTCGATCATGTGGACCGGAATGCGAATCGTGCGTGCCTGGTCGGCAATCGCTCGCGTAATTGCTTGGCGAATCCACCAAGTGGCGTAGGTCGAAAACTTGAAGCCGCGGCGATACTCGTACTTATCCACCGCACGCATCAGGCCCGTGTTGCCTTCTTGAATGAGGTCGAGAAACGACAAGCCACGGTTGCGGTACTTTTTGGCGATCGAAACCACGAGTCGCAAGTTGCCGCTGGAGAGCTCGCGTTTCACGTTTTCGAATTCCCGGAACTGGCCTCGCAGTAGTTGCGTGCGACGACGCAGGCTGGCGGGGCTTTCGAGCGTTCGCTTCATGATTTCGCGAAGCTCATGACGCACCGAAGCGATCTTGTCGGCCGGCGCACCCGTTTGACGCAGTTCGTGTAGCTGGGCACGCAGTTCGTCCATGCGTTGCGACGTCTCTTCAAGCTGGCGAATCAACGGCTGCACGCGGCGAGTACGCAAGCTTAGCTCTTCGACCAACACCAGCATCTTGTCGCGACGGCGCAGATAGCGCGTACGAGCCACTGCCTTTTCCTCGGTAGTCGAGCTGCGGCTTGTGAGAGTTGCGAAATCCTGCTGCTGAGCGCCCATCAACTGGCGCAACAACGGCAAATTATGCGGCATGCGAGCTTGAATCTGCTCCTTGGTCAGCCGCTCGGTAAGCGAAACCTTGATCGTGCGATCGAACGGCAATTCGCCCGAGTACACGCGTTCAAGCGTTTTCACCGTGGTTTCCAATGCGGAAAACGAACGTAACAAATTGCGGCGGAAACGCTTGCGGGTAAGTTCGATCTTCTTCGCCAGGCGAATTTCTTCATCGCGAGTGAGCAGCGGAATGTTGGCCATCTGCGACAGGTACATGCGGATCGGGTCGCTCGAACCTTGCGGCAAACCGTCGTTAAGAATGAACGCCCGATCGCCGTCGGCCGTGTTCGTTTCATATTCGGCTAATTCGCGGCGATGTGCATCCGGGCCGTCTACCAGGTCGATGCCTAACCCATCGAGCGCGGCAAGAAGTGAATCGATGCGGTCGGTACCTTCGCTTTCGTCAGGCAAATAGCTGCTGACTTCTTCGTAAGTGAGTTGGCCCTTGGCCTTGGCTTTGGTGATAAGTTCCTGAAGGCGTGCGTCGATCTGCTGTAACATCTTTTGGCTCCTCCCGCACATCCTGTGCGGCTGGTCTGAGGTCGCGTCTACCGGTCGAGGGCCCTGCTCATCCGTAAGCAAAGTCATCCCGCCGGTTGATAATTTTGTTCGTTGATAGTTGATGGTTGTTAGTTGATTAAAAGCGGGAATCAACACAACAACTATCGACTAACTACTAACAACGAACCAACCCTACTTCTTCCTCCTTTCGTACTCCGTTAAATGCTTGCCCTTGGTTTGTTCACAAAATTGTGCGAGTAATTGTTCGGCGTCGTCTACGTTCTCGCGCGCGGCCGCTAATAAGCGCCGCTGCGCGGTTTCAACATCTCGACGCCGATACACTTCCAGAAGGTCACTCAGCCATCGCTCCCGATCGGCCTTGGCCTTCGTTTGGCACGATTCATCCAGTGCCACTAGTAAACTTTTGATTTGCGGGTGATCGAACTCCGCGAGCAATCGGCCAAAATCGTTCTGCCATCCGTCCTCGGCAAGCCGAACGCACGCCGCGAAAATGCGACGACCAATCTCCGATGTCATCGCCGACGGCTCGATGCTTGGCTGTAACCGCGAAAGGATCGAGGGATCGAGAAACACCAGTTCCAGTAACGAGCGATCCCAAGCCGGAAGCTCGGAAATCTTCGGCACCGCGGGTTCTTGAACGCGCTGCCCTTCAGATTCATCATCACTTCGTACCGCGGTTGCCGTGCGGCTCAACTTTTCGCGGCGCAACGTGCTCAGCCGCGAACGCAGCTTTTCCTCGGGCAAATGAAACCGCCGTGCGATACGGCTCAACATCTGCTCTTCGCGAAGCAGCGATTGCGAAGTCGCCCCGTCGCCTGCCCGGCGAATCGATGCGAGCGTGCTCAGCAGCTGCTCAGCCGCTTGCGAGGCGCGATGTGTATCGGCGAGTGTATCCAATCCGTTGGTCACCGTTCTGAATTTGTGTTCCAACGCGTCGACCGCTTGGGCCAACAGTGCGCGGAACGGGTCGCTTCCATGCGTAGCAATAAAATCACACGGATCGAGTCCTTCTGGCAAGGTCAGAATTCGAAGATCGACCTGATTTTTTTCAAACAGTGCCAGCAGATTATCCAGAATCTCATTCGTGCGACGCCGCCCTGCCTCGTCGCCATCGAGTACTAGCGTCACACGGTCTGTGTAACGGCGCAAAAGTTGCAAATGCCGCTCGCCAAGCGCCGTGCCCAACACTGCCACGCAATTATCGATGCCGTTTTGATGGGCCATCAGCACATCGGTGTACCCCTCCATCACCACCGCGCCGCCCCCCGCTTTGAAGTTTTCGCGGGCCACATCGAGGCCATACAGCTCACGACTTTTAGAAAAAAGGGGCGTCTCCGGCGAATTGATGTACTTGGCCGAACGGTCATCTGCTAGCTGTGGCAGCACTCGCCCGCCGAGCGCAATCGGCCGCGATCGCGCGTCGCGAATCGAAAACATCACACGGCCGCGGAACCAATCGTAGTGTCCGCCGCCCAATTCTTTGCGACGCAACAGCCCCACGCGCTCCAACATCGCGGGCCGCCACTCGGTGCCGCGTGCTCGTTCCAGAACCCAATCCCATCGGTCGGGCGCGAACCCAAGCCGCCACTTGCGAACAACGTCGGCGGAGATGCCGCGATCGGCCAAGTAGCGCCGCCCCTCTTCCGCTTCCGGCGCGCCGACGAGGCAACGATGAAACTGCTCCTCGGCCCAGGCCATCACTTTGTAAAGAGTGCGTTTGTCGTCAGCCGCCTCGCTGCCGTCATACGCCGTTTGCCCGTGTTGGGCCGGCGCTTGCAATGCGATGCCCGCGCGCTCGGCCAGCAACTCGAGCGCTTCGCGAAACTCGATCCCCTCGACTTTCATCACGAAGCTGAACACGTCGCCACCGATATCGCACACCCAGCACTTGAACGACTGGCGATCGGGATTCACCTGCATGCTGGGGCGGCTGTCATCATGCCACGGACAAAGCCCCACGAAGTTCCGCCCCTGCCGCCGCAACTGAACGTAGCTGCCCACCAGGTCGACAATATCGATGGCCTGCCGCACCTGCTCTTTCGCATCAAATGCCGGCCCGAAGCTCATGGTAGTCGTCCGATAACCGGATGCGGATTTATTGATGATTGCATTGAAACTGAGCGGGACATCGGGCTGTCGGCCATCAGCTCTCGGCTGTTGGCCAATCTGTCTTGCCGATAGCTGACAGCCAGACTGGCGCGTTCATTCTCAATGCATGATTCAATAGGTGAGTAAGTTAGGAACTCTAATAAAACGGGCGGGGAGAGGGGGACAGTCCCATTTTGCTCCGAAGACTCCGCAAAATTGGGACAGTCCCCGCCGGTTTTGTTAGAGCTCCCTAGTGTTCTGTCAGTCTTGAATTGATGGGTGGCATGCCTTCGCCTTCTGGGCGTAGGCATGCTTACCCGCTACCGCGTGAAAGCATGCCACCCATCAAATGACCATGGACAGACCACTAGCACGTGAGTAGGTAATCTACCACAAACCGAACACGATTTCGCCCCGCACTACATCACCCACTCGCCACCCTCAATTATCCGGATGCGCTTCCACTTTCACATCGAGCGTAATCTGCTTGTTTTCGCCGCCGCTTTCGCGAACCAGCAGCAATTTCGCCTCCGAACCGATCGGCGTCGCTGCAATCGCTCGGCTTAACAGCGTTGGGTCCGTGGCCACATGCTCGTTCCATTTCAAAATCACGTCGCCGAGCTTGAGACCCGCTTTATTCCCCGGCGCACCGGGCTCGATTTTCGCCACATACACGCCCTCGCCGAGTGCCAGGCCGAGTTTTTGCCGCACATTGTCCGGCACGTCGAGCGGGGCAATTCCAAGCCACGCGCGGTCAATATGCCCACGCTCTTTGAGTTGCTCGTAACGCTCCTTGGCCAAAATGCTGGGAATCGCAAAACTAATTCCTTGGTACGCGTTGCCAAAAATCGCCGCGTTGATCCCCACCACTTGGCCTTCGATATTCACCAGCGGACCGCCGCTGTTGCCGGGGTTCACCGCCGCATCAGTTTGCAGATACTCCTGGTACACGCTCGCGCCCACATGGCTGCCGCTACGGCGCGATTTCGCGCTCACGATGCCAAACGTCAAGCTGCGCTCGAGCCCGTACGGGCTGCCAAGCGCCCACACCAAATCGCCCACTTGCAATTTGTCGCTATTCCCCCAATCGGCGGCAATCAGGTTCGGGGCATTCACCTTGAGCACCGCGATATCCATCATCGGGTCGCTGCCCACCACTTGCGCTTCCAGCGTACGCCGATCGCTCAGCCGCACTTCCACGCCGCGTGCCCCTTCGATCACGTGCGCATTGGTAACGATGTAGCCGGCCTTATCGACGATCACGCCGGAGCCCTGCCCCGTCAAACCTCGCCGGCCAGGCCGCACGATGCTCACCACGCTCGGTTCCACCCGCTTCCCCACGAGCCGCGATGCCAGTTCCAGATCATTGAGCCGCGGCTTCAACGTATCGAGCGTCGTCGTGGCCACATCGTAACCAGCTCGAAGTTCGTTGTAGGTCATTTGGTAAATGAACCGACCTACCAGATACGGCGCGGTCAACACCGTTGCGAACAAAAAAAGCAGAATCCAGGGTGCAGAAGATCGCCGTGCCGGCGGCTCGGGCGACACTCGGGCGGCCGGCACCTCACCACGGTTGGCTTGGACATCGCGAACCGCCGCCGTGGGCGACCACGGCGTGCCGTGCCCATCTGGCCCATTCACTTCCGATGCTGGATGCGTTTCTTCGCCCATAGGTTCCTATGATCTAGATGTCCCCGCACCCAGACTCAACTTTTGATTATAAAGCCGCCCTGCCAAAAAGGCGATTGCCCCACTCATTGTACCCATCTCGCTCCGCGAGACGATTTCCCTCCAACGGCCTCCTCACTCCTCGCCCCTATTTCCCCTCCCAACCCCTATAACCCTCACCCCTCGCCCCCCACTTTGCCGATTCTCGCCACCGTCCGTTCCCACCTACAACCTACCCTTTCGTATCCCCATGAGTGCCGCGCAACGGAACATGCGCCAAAAGCTACTACGACTCGCCGACGAGACAAACCATGGGCAACAACCAATCCGACAACAAAAAGTCGCCTGAAGAATGTGCGGACGATTCGACCCTCGCGGTCGTAGACGGCGACACGCTGCAAGAGCTATCGATCGAACCCGTGGAATACACGGGCCCCTGCTGCGAAAAGTGCAACACGCCGATTAAATCGGATGTCGTCGCCATTTGCCGACACTGCGGCTGGTATGGCAGCCTCGGCACTTTCGTCGAACTCGACCACCATTGGGAAACCTACTCCCAAGAGTCTCCGCCAGAAGCGGCCGTTAACACCGAGCAATCGCACTTGGCCGTGTGGCTCGGCCTGGTTCCGCGTTGGGGGTGGCTCATCCTCTCCAGCATGTTTGCGGTGATCATCGAAAGCACCGTCGCCCGACTCATTACACCAAACGGCGGTTCACTTCGCACGCTTTGGTCGATGACTCAGCTAGCCATCGGCTCGATCACCGTAGCCGTTTGCCACGTGTTCAACTTCGCCGTCCTGGCAGCCGAAGACGCGGATCTCGGCGTCATGGACATGTTCGTCAAACCACTCAAGCTCTGGATTCGCGCGTTTCAGAAACTGCCCGTGCGACTATGGATGGTCAACGCTGCCGCGTGCGGACTTACGGCAGTCGTGATGTCGGTACTCGTCATCGGCGGGCTTCCCTACGAACGCCTTTGGGATTGGGGCTTCAAACAGCCGCCAAAACAAGACCTCATGGGCGCGGTAATGGACCGTGCTAAAAAACTCGATAGCCGCAACGATACCACGCTCGAAGAAGCCGTGGCCGACTTTGCAGGCAGCCAGAATGTTGACGGTGCAAGCGCAACGCCGAAGCCATCGGCAACGCCTGAAAAAACGCGCGAAAAAGCAGACTGCGTGATCCTCGGCTATCACCTCGACCGTAAGGGCCATTTGAGCATGCTTGTGTTAGGCACCGCCTACCGCACGAAACTCGTTTATGCCGGCCGTGTAAAGCCCGAACTTAGTGACGGCGACAACGCGACACTGGTTGCCGCGCTTCAAGCCACCCAAACGCTGCAACCGTTCATCACCATGGAAATCGAAGCCACCTGGGTCCGCCCCACCCTCGCCTGCCGCGTCACCTATAACGAACGCCTCAAAAACGGCCAACTCCGCGGCATCGAATGGGACGGCTTGCTAGGCAACGTAAAAACTCGATAGTTGATAGTTGATAGTTGTCCAACGCCCAGCAACTATCAACTATCAACTATCAACTAACTACCCCCCGCCCTCCCAGGCCGCTATCCTCACAGCATGGCCCGTAAGCCGACTGAGCTAGACACACTCTACGTGCCGGCAGGCATCGACTATCGCCCACTGCCTGCCGACATCCGGCTTTCGGAACCGCGATTCTTTCCGCCTCCCACCGCCTCGACCGAGGATGGCCTCGTGTGCATTGGCGGCCGGCTCGCTCCCGAATGGCTTCTCGACGCCTACTCGCATGGCATTTTCCCTTGGCCCATGTGGGAAGATGAACCGATCGCATGGTGGTCGCTCGATCCGAGAGCAATCTTCGAACTCGATGGCTTTCACACTTCCCGACGTTTGCAACGCACCCTCCGAAGCGGCAAATTCACGGTCACTCATAATCGCGACTTTCGCGGCGTGATCCAGGGTTGTGCCACGGCCGCCGGACGCGAAGAAGGGACATGGCTAACCCCTTCCATGCTCGCGGCCTACTGCCGCATGCACGAACTCGGCCACGCCCACAGCGTGGAAATGTGGCACGAAGGCAAGTTGGCCGGCGGCATCTACGGCATCGCCATCGGCGGATTGTTCGCTGCCGAAAGCATGTTTTACCGGGTGCGCGACGCGTCCAAAGTCGCCCTCGCCCATCTCATCGCACACCTGCGGGAACGCGGCTACACGCTCCTCGATGTGCAGCAACTTACGCCGCACACGGCGAGTTTGGGAGCGAAAGAAATCCCTCGCGTCGAATATCTCCGCCGGCTAGCCCACGCGATCCCGCTACCCGTCACGTTTGACGACAAAGCTTGAACCCCGTTAGAGCATTTTTCAAGCAAGTACTGCTTAGCGGCGGCGGCCACGCCGCTGCGACCAGTGTACGGCCCATCCACCCATAAACCTAAAAACGCCCAGGCCAACGCTCACCCAAGCGGTCCCCCGCAGTGCTGCGGGAAGAATTAACCACGGAGGCACGGAGTTTTTTGTAGGATGCGGGATCGTGGATGCAGGGGAGAGGGCCAAGGCATTCAGTAGGATGCCCCTGCTCCCTGCATCCACTATCCTGAATCCTTATCCTCTCCGTGCCCTCCGTGCCTCCGTGGTTCAATAAAAAGCGGCCGACAGTTGATGCTACCCTCTAACAATCACGTTTCGATTTCGTGCTACTCCAATTCCAACGCATCTCGCCACACGCCATCTTTACCGGCCCGAGCGATTCCCTGCCGCAACGACTCCAGGCGCGCATCGTCCCACCATTTTTTGTATTTCGCCACGGCCTCGATCAAGCGATCTCGTTCTTCCTCAGCCACTTCCTGCAACTGGGTTTCTAACTCGCGATCGTCCGTCTCTTCCGCCCATTCGCAGAGAATCAATTTCGCCGCCGTATGATCCTGCACCTTGCCGAGTCGTTCTTGCAACTCGCTCACAATCCCATAGGTGCTCTTGCGAAACTCGGAACCGAACGCCGAGGCTAAAAGCTCCATCGTGTAGCGCAGCGCTTTTCCTCGAATGCGAAATTCGTGCAAGGCCGTGGTATCGTCCCAATCGGCTGGCATGCTGAGAAAAAACGCTTGCGACGACTTAGTCATCTCGCTCGCCGCCCAAGCCCCGAACTTCGGCTCGGCATCATCGCCGTTTTGGGATGCTCGGATCCCACCAAGCAACTTCGCGATCTTCTTCACAAGCCGATCGCGTTTGCCGCACTTGGCGGCACACTGCATGATCGCCGGTTGCACCTTTTGGCGTTTCTGCCGCAAGAGGTCGAGAACCAGCCGCGCTCGATCGCCGTAATCGCGCTCGAGCCTTGCCGCCATCACGTCCAAGTCGCGTGCGGCACCGGCGGCACGACGGATCTTTTTGAGACGCCGCTTCAACCAGTCTGCCGACTTCGTGGGGAGCCAATCGCGGTAGAGCTCGATGGCCGCAATAGCGCGGCGGGTGGCCACCCGAAGCCGGTGAACATGCTCGACATCGTGCTCGGCCAGATAGGCTGCCAGCGGCAATGCCTGAATGACGACCGTCAACCGCGTGTCGAGCGACCGCCGCGCAGCTTCCGCCACGCTCAGGTTCGCATCGATTCCATCAATCCATTTACTAGCATTTGGCACCATCCTGCCATTGTAATCGACCACTCTGCCGCTTGCCTGAAACTCCAGAATCACCACAGTGGGTGGCTGGGCAACGACCTAGTGCATTTTTAGAGTTTGCGTTCCGATGATGCCCGATGCCAAAACAATATCTTTAGCGACGGCTGCAACACCGTCCAACCAGCTAACGGCATAAACACAGAACGGTAAACCTAAAAACGCCCCAGCCACCCTAAAGTCTGTCTACGCAATCAACGGTTGTAACACGCCCCGGCTAATTCGCAACGAGCGTTCCCGCGCTTCAAGCGAGCCTTCGAAGGCTTCGTCTTCGACTTCGACGCAAACGGGCCCGTCATATCCTGCGTCCGTCAATGCGCCGATCCACTGGCCCCACGGCACATCGCCCAACCCAGGAATTTTGGCCGTGCTGCGCGACATGGGCGGCTCGAGCGAACCGATTTCGTTCAGTTTATGGCGATCGATGCGCATGTCTTTGGCATGCGCGTGAAATATCCGCGAGCCGAACTCGCGAATTGGCGCGATGGGGTCGATCATCTGCATCACTAAATGCGACGGATCGTAGTTCAACCCAAAATTCTGCGACGGAATCGCTTCGAACATGCGTCGCCAAATGGAAGGTGTGCGTGCCAGGTTCACACCGAATGGCCATGTGTACGGCATCATCATGGGGCAGTTTTCAATGCCGACTTTCACACCGGTGTCTTCGGCAAACTTGATGATGTCTGGCCAGACTTGGGCAAAGGCGGCAAAATTTTCTTCCAGCGGTTGATACCGATTCGCTCCGATGAACCCATTCACGCCCGACAACCCCAACAGCGGTGCCGCGGCAATCACCTTTTTGAAGTGCGACCGCGCGATCTCGGCCTCGCTCGCATCGTCGGACAGCGCGTTCGCATAGTAACCCAGCGCCGAGATTTGTACGCCATGCTTGTCGCACAACGCGCGAACATCGTCAGCCTGCGACTGCGTGAAGTTGGTCAAATCAATGTGACAAACGCCGCCGTAGGGACGATCTTCTTTTGCTTCGGGCCAGCACATCACCTCCACGCACTGGTAGCCTTCTTTGCCGGCAAA
Source organism: uncultured Planctomycetaceae bacterium (assembly GCA_964618225.1). Lineage (GTDB taxonomy): Bacteria > Planctomycetota > Planctomycetia > Pirellulales > Lacipirellulaceae > JABDGM01. The sequence continues at coordinate 5,795 of CAZTWS010000027.1, read as the reverse complement.
CGCCAACACCTCATCCAAAGACCGTTCACCAAAAATCGCGCTGACAAAACCTAGTTGCATGGTCGAACCCGTTCTTCAAGCACCTTTGCTTATTACCAACCCTTGATGCCGCTCGCATCCTGGGTACGCTTCAATACTTCGCCCGCTTTTTTTCGCGCTTTTGCCGCACCGTCGGCAAGTATTTCGTGAATACGTTTGGGATTGGCCGCAAACTCAGCCCGTCGCGCTCTTGGTTCGGCCCAGAATCGCTCGGCAGCCTCGGCCAGCGCCTTCTTGACCTCGCCGTAACCAAAGCCACCGCGACGATACAACGCCGCCATTTCTTCGCGCTCGGCATCTGTGGCCATCAACGAATACAAATCGTACAAAACGTCGCCATCCGGCTCTTTCGCTTGGTCCATTGGCCGCGAGTCGGTCACGATGCGCATGATCTGCTTGCGCTGCGCCTTGGCATCCTCGAACACGGCGAGCGTATTGTTGTAGCTCTTCGACATCTTCTCGCCGTCGGTGCCCGGCACGCGGGCCGATGTTTCCAGCACGTGCGCCTTGGGCATGACGAACACGTCGCCGAATTCATGATTGAAGCTGCCCGCCAGATCGCGACACACTTCGATATGCTGCACCTGGTCTTCCCCCACCGGCACGGTGTCGCTGTCGTAGGCCAAGATGTCGGCCGCTTGCAGCACGGGGTACGTAAACAAACCTGCATCGGCCGTCAGGCCTTTAGCCTTCTTATCCTTGTAGGCATGGCAGCGTTCCAACAGCCCCATGGGAGCACCGGTCATCAACAGCCAGCACAATTCGCTCACTTCCGGTACGTCCGACTGCACGAACAACGTCGCCTTCTCGGGGTTGAGCCCCAGCGCGAGCAAATCGAGCGCGACATCGAACGTGTACTGCCGCAGCTTCGCCTTGTCGCGCACCGTCGTCAGCGCGTGCAAATTGGCGATGAAATAAAAAGCCTGCTCATTGTCTTGCAGCGCGATATACTGCCGAATCGCGCCGAAATAATTGCCCCAATGAATGGGCCCGGTCGGTTGTATGCCGCTTAAAACACGCATGAGAGAGTGGCGAGGGCTATAGATGCCAAGGTACAGGGAAACAACAACAAAACCTCCCCCTGCATCCCGTCTCCAGTATCCCGCATCCTTTCATTTACTGGTAACTAAAGTACGAACAACGTCGGCAACTCGCTGAGCGCCTGCCTCGGCAAGGGCTCCCGGCAACGCATCAAGCACTTCCATCGATGCTTTTGGATTGTAAAAGTTCACCGTGCCGAGTTGAACGGCCGATGCGCCGGCGACAAAAAACTCCATCACGTCGTCGATCGTCGCGATACCTCCGATGCCAATGATCGGCGTATCGACCGCGAGCGCCGCCTGATAGACGGCTCGCAGCGCGATCGGCTTGATCGCCGGTCCGCTCAATCCGCCCATCACATTGCCCAACATGGGTCGGCGTTTGCGCCAATTGATGGCCATGCCGAGACACGTATTGATCAGCGAAATCGCATCTGCACCGCCCGCGGCCGCACCTTTGGCGACCTCGGCCACGCTTGTAACGTTCGGCGTAAGCTTGGCGATGATCGGCGTTTCCGTGGCCGCCCGGCAATCGGCCACCAGCCGCTCGCAAGACGCGGGAGAAGTGCCGAAATCGACGCCGCCGGAAACGTTGGGACACGAGATATTCAACTCCACAGCCGACACACCAGCCAAGCCGCGAAGCCGGGCCGTCATTTTCACGAACTCTTCGTGCGTGCGGCCGGCAATGCTGACGATGATCGGCGCACCGAGGGTGGCCAAGTACGGTAAATGATGAGCGACGAAGGCCTTGATGCCATCGTTATCGAGACCGATGGAATTGAGCATGCCGGCGGCGGTTTCGATCGTTCGCCATGGCGAATTTCCGGCGCGGGGCTCTTGAGTGATCGTTTTCGGCAAGATGCCACCGAGGCGAGCGACGTCGACGAAGCTCTGCATTTCGCGGGCGTAGCCGAAGGTGCCCGAGGCCACGAGGATGGGGTTGGGCAGCCGTAATCGGCCTAGTTCCACGGAAAGATCGATCTCGGTAGCGAGTTGCGGCATTCAAACGGGTCGAGCGGGGGGTGACGTGCGACTAGGAACCAACGCGAAGTTGCCGTCAAATTCTCGACTTGTACGTGGCCGTTTGCAATCCCCGATCTTGCGTGTGGTGTGGCACGCCGCGAATCGCCGCACGGTTCGCTCCGGCGAACGCCGGAGCGATTGGCCGTCAGGTTAAATGATACCGCCATGGGTACGCAGCGGTTTCATGTGGCTTGGCTGATCCAAGAACCAGATGCGTTCCCATTCGTCGAGGAAGGAGCGTAAGTCTTCCGACGTGAAGATCAACTGTTGCGCACGTCGAGCCGGGTCGGCGGAATACATGGGAATCAAACAGCCCGTGCAGGCCGCCAACCAACCGCTCATCGCGATCGCCATAATGAACGTACGCATGTCGTCGTATCCTCCCTGATCGTGCGAGCCGGAAGTCGGCGCGCATCAACCACTTGCGCATGGCGCGCAAGAACCATTGAGTTCCTTCAATCAGCCCGAGTAGCGCGGCGAACGCCGGCTCGATCCAGGCCAGGTGTTGTTTTGGTTTTCGACTCGCAGCGGGAAGAGCGAGAGCGAATCGTTTCGTCTTGCGTGGGTCGCGAAGACGAAGATCGGACAAGTGTTTCGGTGAAAAGCGGCCAGATAATAGCGATTCTTGGCCAGTTCGGCGAGATCAACTTCCGTTGACGCGATTCAAACCGTTCGAGGAGTGGCACTCGGAACAATCGTGCTGGCACGAATTGCCCAGGATTGCTCTAACTCGTTGGTGGCGAAGACGTTTCGGGCTCCGGCGCGATTGGCGAGCCGTTGGCTTGCAAGTAGCCAGCCTGCTCGGCGGCTCGTCGTTCCATTTCGCGGACCCGTTCTTCCATCTCTTTGCCTGGTTTGAACGTGACCACGAACTTCTCTGGCACAAACACTTTATCGCCAGTGCGAGGGTTACGGGCTTTGCGAGCAGCGCGCCGCTTGACCTCGAAGACGCCAAAATTTCGGAGTTCGATCCGGTGGTCTTCAACCAGGGTTTCCACGATCGCATCGAAGGTCTTCTGAACGATTTCCTTCGTTTTAAGCTGCGTGAGACCGATCTCCTCGGAGATGGTCTTAACGATCTCTTTTTTGGTCACGACGGAGTCCCCTTATGAGACCTGCCCAAACAGACGAAACTGTGTTTTTCAAGCACCGTCTCTTATGTCCCAAGTGTAATTGTGACAAGCACTAGAGTCAACAATGAGCGGGCTAACCTGCGCGACTTAGGGCGATCTGGGGCGTTGGAAACGCACGATTGCCCGGTATCGCAGGGGATGACCTGGATTCTCGGTAAATGCTGATTGTCAAAGAACTTATGTGCTGCCAGCCAGCGATTTTCGCTGCCCGAATGCCTGCCAGTGTGTGTAACACTAACCTGAGTAAGCAGTTACAGCATAGACCGGCATATACACGCCGATCTACGGAGTAGCAACGCCTTTATCATCGGCCGGACAATCCGCAATCTTGAGTTGTTCGTTAAACTTTATCTAAGCGGTAGCGTTGCTGGCATGGCTGTGGGGAAGCTAAGCCGCAAGCGGCGGTGTGAGATCCATGCGGGTATGTGTTTCCTAAACGTGGAAGATGGCGGCTTGCTTCTCGATGGTTTCGAGTTGGTACAGTTTGCCTTTGCCGCTGCCGGGGCAGACTTCGCAGGTGTGGGCCCAGGCTTCGGGGGATCGAAGGTTCGAGTCCCAAAACGGCCAGGTGCGGCATTGGCGTGGGCGGGCCGAGTAGACCGTACACTTGCGCGTTTCGGCATCGAGGAACACGCAGTCGTAGGTGCGTTTTCGTTCTTTGAGGCTTTTGCGCACGCCGATCTGGCGGACGTACTTGCGTTCGAAGGCTTCGACGTCCATCTCGACGACCGCGGCCATGGCGGCGATTTCGTCGGCATTAACCCACACGTAACCGGGGGCACCGGTGCAGCAATCGCCGCAGCCGGTGCATTGGAAGCGCAGACCGTCTTTGTACCAGGGTTCTTCTGGATTCATCTTCCTGACTTTCTTTTTTTATTTTTAACCACGGAGACACAGAGGACACGGAGAAGGGAATGCGGGAGTTTTTGAACCACGAAGCGCGAAGGCACGAAGAATAGTTGCGAAATTTTTTGGAACGCTGATCCACGCTAATCACCGCTGATATCAATCGAAATTCGGAGATTCATATTGGGACGTGACTGCACTCGATTAGTGATTATTAGTGTGGATTAGCGTTCTCAAGTTCTTCCTTCTCCGTGTCCTCCGTGCCTCAGTGGTTTATTTCTGCGTTACTTTACCGCCATGCTTGCGATGGTTTGAAGCGTTTCAATGACAAAATCTGTTTGTTCTATGGTTGTGAAGTATCCGGGGCTGATGCGTAGGGTGCCGCCGGTGTTGAAGGTGCCTAACGCTTCGTGCATGCGCGGAGCGCACTGGATGCCGGGGCGGCATTGGATGGATTGGGTGGAATCGAGGATGGCGGCGAGTTCTTGTGGGTCGTAACCTTCGACGGTAATGCCGAACACGCTGGTGCGGTTTTCGGCCGACCGGGGGCCATGCACGGTCACGCCGTCGATTGCTTGCAAGCCGTCGAGGAATCTTTTCGTCAGTTCGGTATGTTTGGCATGCACGGCTTCGACCGTGGTATCGAGCAAAAACTCGAGCGCGGCACCTAATCCGGCAAGGCCCGGCGTGTTGTGGATGCCGGGCTCGTATTTGTTGGGAAGCACGTCTGGCTGACGATCCTCGTCGCTCTGGGTGCCGGTGCCGCCACAGCGGAAGGGGCGTAAATCGCGTTCGATGCTGGGCCGGATGTAAAGCACGCCTGTTCCCGGCGGACCGAGCAGCCCTTTGTGTCCTGGTGCCGCGAGCAGATCGACCTCGAATTTACGAATGTCGATTGGCAAGTGGCCGAGGGATTGGGCGGCGTCCACCAGATACAGGGCATCGGTTTCACGCACGACGCGGCCGATTTGCTCGATCGACTGTACGGCACCGGTTACGTTCGACGCATGATTGACGGCCACGAGCCGGGTGTTGGACCGAATGGCCGCTCGAACATCGTCTGGCGACACGTAGCCCTCACCATCGCAAGGCACGTACGACACGGCCACATCGGCATTTTCGTGCAGGTCTGTCAGCGGTCGAAGCACTGAGTTGTGGTCGCAAACCGTGGTGACGACATGATCGCCGGGCTGAACCACTCCACGAATGGCGATGTTCAACACGTCGGTGCCGTTGAAACCAAAAATGATTTGGGATGAGTCGCTCGCGCCCACGAGATCGGCGACAAGCTGCCGTGTTCTCTCGATGATGCGGTTCGAGACTTGTGCTTCGCGATACCCGCTGCGTCCGTTGGGAGCGCCGATTTCGCGGAGGTAGTGGTCTACGGCCTCGTACACGGCCGGCGGCTTGGGCCAACTGGTGGCGGCGTTGTCGAGATAGATTCGTTGAGTGGTTGGCATGAAAGTTATTGTAAGGGCGAGCGGGGTGTGGGTCAGGGGTTGTGTGCGTGGTGTGCTAAGCCGCTAGCGGCGGGGAAATGTGCGTATTTTTCGGAAGGGGACAGGTTTCTTCGAAGGGGACAGGTTTCTTCGAAGGGGACAGGTTTTTTGAGGGGTGGGGCTTAAGTCGTAAGTCGTAAGTCGTAAGGGTGGGGCTTTGGGAGTTGGGCTTTGGGCTTTGGGCTTTGGGCTTTGGGCTTTGAGTGGGTGGG